>NZ_JAXBMB010000002.1:0-495409 GCF_033963905.1 Cognatiyoonia sp. IB215182 | reverse complement strand
CTGCGCCAGATCGCCATAATCAGGGCATCTGTGACCATCTGGGAGGTCATCTGATCGCTCATGGACCAACCGACGACGCGGCGCGAGAACAGATCGATGACGGCTGCAACGTAGAGCCATCCTTCCGCAGTCCAAACGTAAGTGAAGTCGGCCACCCATTTCTGGTTCGGCCCTTCCGCATCAAACTCTCGTTCAAGCACGTTCGCAGCTATGACCGACCTCATGCCTTGGTCTTTCGGTGGTTGCCGACGTTTGGGACGGGCCTTGAATGCGGCTTGTCGCATCAATCGCTCAACGCAATGCAAGCCACAGGAATAACCTTCTTCGAGAAGATCGTGCCAAACCCGCCGTGCTCCATATGTGCGATCCGAGCGTAGAAAGCTTGCCCGGATCGCCACAGATAACTCTTCGTCGCGGATCGACCGGTCGCTGCATGGCCGTGTCAGCCAAGCATGGAAGCCACTTCGTGACACACCGAGCGCATCACACATCCAACTGACCGGCCATACCCCTCGGTGCTTCGCCACAAACCCAAACATCACAGTTGGTCCTTGGCAAAGTAGGCGTTCGACCATTGTCCTCGGACCAATGGCGGAAAATGGTCTCACCCTTTTTTAGGATGTCACGCTCCGCCTTCAGCTTAGAAACCTCACGTCGAAGAGACCTCAGCTCTTCCTGCTCAGGTGTTAATTTGCCATTCCCTGGGAACGCCGCCGGCCCATCAACTGCGGCTGCCCGAACCCAACGGCGCAGCACAGTCGCATGTATTCCCAAATCCCGCGAAGCTTGCGCCGTACTCACGCCGCGCTTCGTCACCATTTCCACCGCTTCCTGCTTAAACTCGCGGCTGAACATCCTTCTCGTCATGTAGATTCTCCAGTTTCATAAACACCGTATCTCGGCGTCCACGAAACCGGCAGCAGGCCAAACAGATGCCAAGGCGAAGCCCCTTGGTCTGAGCACGTGTGTAAGGCCTGCAAACTCCGCTATTTGTGGGGTAAGGAGGTCCGGGCGCTTCGCGGCGCCCGGACTCTTTTCCTTTAGACGAAGTCGAAGCTGTCGCTGCCGACCAGACGTTCAAACCCGAAACCTTCAAGCGCGAATG
Source organism: Cognatiyoonia sp. IB215182 (assembly GCF_033963905.1). Classification (NCBI taxonomy): domain Bacteria; kingdom Pseudomonadati; phylum Pseudomonadota; class Alphaproteobacteria; order Rhodobacterales; family Paracoccaceae; genus Cognatiyoonia; species Cognatiyoonia sp. IB215182. The sequence continues at coordinate 494,304 of NZ_JAXBMB010000002.1, read as the reverse complement.
CGGTATCACCTACCGCGCCGATCTTGACCTGATCAAAGCTCTCGCCATCCAGATCAGCGGTGATTGCGCCGCTGGTAGCGTCGTAAATCTCGGAGCCGATCAGCACACCGTCATCGAAGAATTCGACCTCAACCTCACCGCTGCCGTGCAAGTCCGCAAATTCGAACTCCACTTCAAGCGCATCGCCGAAATCACCATCTTTCAAGGTCAGTGCCAATTGCTCGTCATCGTTGACGAGGTTGGTTTCGCCACTGAAGATGTTGTCGCCACGCGACCAGATCCCCAACTCACCATCCACGAACGTGATCTTTTCGCGGCCCGGTGCCTCGGCTTTGATCTTCACGTCGATATCGTTGAAATTCACAGCGTTCCTGATGAAGGGCAGCCGGTCCACATCGACCGCTTCGCCATCAATGAACTCCGTCGCTTTGCTGCCAAAGAAGCCGCGTGGATCAAAGGCCACGGCCACATCGACAGTCTCTGGCGCGACATCACCGATGGTCAGTTGCACGAGACCAGGATCATGGTCGCTGGCGCGGTTTTCGGTCTCCGCAAACTCCGAATTGACATGCACAACATCGTAAACGGCATCGTCGACCAGTGCGTCTGACACAAGGATATGATCCAGCGCCTGAGAGTTGCCCTGGAAGTTAAACGTATAGCGTTCGTCCTCTGGCAGCGTGTTCGTCAGATTGGTCAGTCCTGCATCTTCCAACTGGGTGAGGGGCGAGACGAACTCGAACTCGTTGAAATCACCGACAACCACGACATTGGCGTCGGGGTCCTCTGCCAACGCGTCGGCGACAAATTCGCTGACAGCCGCCGATTGCGCCTGACGTTCATCAAGCGAGCCGTTCACGTTCACGTCTTCCTGACGGTCGGCAAAGTCCTGTTCCACGCCCAGGATCGGGGCGCTGCCGCCTTTGGATGAGAAGTGGTTGTTAACGACCGTGACCTCTTCACCGTTGAACTCAAACGTGGCGACCAGCGGCAGGCGCGCGCCTTCGAATGCGCCGCCGGGGTCCTGGGTGCCGATGGTCTGGACAGAGCCTTCGACCAGATCCACTCGATCTTCCTTATAGAGGAACCCGGTGCGGATGTTGCCGCCGGGCTGACCGCCGCTGGAGAGATCGGTGATAAACGTGTTGTCGATATAGGCATAGCCAGAGCTGTCATTCATCAGCCCGTCGTCAGCCAGATCAATCGCCGCGATCAGGGTCTCAAAAGTCTCCGACGCTGACACGACGCCGTCACCGGTTTCACCGCCGGTATTGTCCTGGATTTCCTGCAGGCCGATGATATCTGGGCTGCCGAGGTTGTTGACGATCTGCGCGGCAATCGCGTCAAATCGGCCATTGCCCACATCGTCATCAACATTGCGCGCCTCACCGTTGTTGGTCAGTTCCTGACGCTCGACCACCGGATCAAGGTTCAGGACGTTGTAAGTGGCGATTGTCAGCTGGTTTTCGGACCCCGCTAGCGCGGTCACCTCTGGTTCGAGGGTCGACTCTTCCACAACAACAAGCTGCTCTGTCGGGTTGATCTGGAAGTTCCCGAAATCATAGGACACGACGCCGGTGATATCCTCAAACGTGGTGCCCACATTCGCTTCAATCGCATCAAGCCCGAAATCCCAATCGATCTGCACCTTCTCAGGGTTGAAGTCGTCTGGCGAGATATTCAGCGTGCCGCGATTCGAGATGCCGGTCGCATCCGCACCGCCATCGACGGCCACGAATATCTCATCGAACCGGCTTGTGCCCGAAATCGCGACAGGCTGCGGCGCGGTAACGAGCATCCCTTCAAGGCTTTCCCAGAAATCGATGCCATCGGTTTCTGGATCGAATGAGGTGAAGTTGTCGTCTTCGATGTTTTCGGAAGGAAGGGGGCGGCCATTTGCGCCAAGGATCACAGCCTCTGGCAGTTCATTCCCCGAAGACAGGACAGTGATTTCAGGATTGCTACCAAGCTGCGTGGTGCTGAGGTTGCCGGTGTCCTGACCGCCGGGATAGAATTCGCTGACATTGCCGGTCACATCGACCTCGTCACCAATGGTCACGCCGGGAACGCTGCCGGTGAAGACAAAGATCGCGTCAGACGTGGCAATATCACCATCGCCTTCCGCATCCTGCATGTAAAAGCCATTGGAATCGACCGCTGTCACAATACCGGTCGTGATCACGCGCGGACCGCTGCCATCGCCTGTCGTCGGATCAAGCGGGTTGTCACTGATCAGGCCAGAGACATGCCCCGCGCCTTGGATTTCCATGATGGTGACACGCTCAACCGGCACTTCAGGATCATTGGTCGATCCAGGCGTGTCACCTGACGTGTCGCCAAAGGCGAGGCTGACAAAATCGCCTGTCCCATCCTCATCTCGTGCCGCACCGGCAGCGGAGAAATTACCGTCAGCAGGGACAACCGTATCGGCATAGCTCAGATCAGGCGTGCCGTCGCCATCCACACCGCTAACCCCATCGATGATGCTGTCCCATGGCGTGACATCAAAAGTGCCATCATCATTGGCGTCCAGATCATCACCAACAGCGCCAGTGAAGTTGTCTACCAGCAGGAAAGTTTGCGGTGAACCAAAGAAATCAAGGCCTGCGACGCCAACATCACCTGCACCAAGGTTCGGGTTCTGATCATTGGCGATCAAGACAAAGCCATTCTCATCGGCGACAGCGCCAGTCAGATCAATGGCGAAATCGACCTGGCCCGGTGCGAACTCTCCCGAGAGCACAAGCAGCGTTTTGCCGTCAAGCGCGGTGCCAGGTTCCGTGAACAACTCCACAAAGTTTGACGTGTCGTCCGAGGCACCGGACGAAGAGATGCGATATTCATTGATCGCAATCTGCGGATCGGTCGTGCCGCCATCAGGCACAGGGAACGGGTTGGGCGCGGTCGCATTTGACGTCACACCGTCCAGCGCGTTGGGCCCGCTAAAGGTCCAAGTTGCGGGCTCGAATACGGGGTTGGGGCCTACGGAAGGATCGCGCGAGGCCCAGCCATCCATGTATTCCCACACCTCACCGGTTCCGTCGACATTGATGTCGCCAAAGACATCGACCGGCACGCCGTTCTCAAAAAGCTCAATCGCGTCGTCGCCGTTGATGCTGGCCACGCCGCCGGTGTAATCGGGGGCAAATCCAAAGAAGGCGGTGAAAGCATCTGTTTCACTGGCGATGTAAATCGTCTCACCAGCCGCGAGAGAGACGGACGGAAAGTCGAACTCCACCGCTCCGCCGCCATTGCCATTATTGGCCGAACCGACGCCGTAAACTGACAAATCAGCAATATCGTTCACAGCAAAAAGTTGAATGGCTTTCGGCAGCCCGCCACTCAGGCCGCCATCAATGACGCCCGTAATCATAAGATCAGACATAAAGTCCCCTTCCCAGTTGAAAAACGCACCCCATTTGGAGGCGCGACAAAACGCAGATTTTGATGAAACGAGGCACTAGTGACGCTATGCAACAGGTGTATGTCATCCTGTTCTTCTTCGGGATGCAAGACGGTCCGGGTTGTGCCGGGCGGCAAGAGGCCTAGTGACGTTCCGTCATGTTTGGCCGTTTTCGCCGCAATTTCATGGCGATGAGCACCGCGAAGAGCCCCGCCGCTGATGAACCGAACATCAGCCATAGCAGGGTCAGACCCGGAGCTTCGGCGGGTAACGTGATGCCCGCGAAAGTTGTCAAAAGCGCACCCGTCGCGACCACCAATGCGCCGTTCAGTCCTGCCGCACTACCCGCCATGTCAGGCCGCACCGACATTGCGGCAGCATTGCTGCTCGGCATCGTGATCCCATTGCCGATTCCGACAAAAACTGTGCTGCCAAAGAAAAGCGCGGGTGTGATTGCGTCTAAAGCCGTCACACCAATACCGGCAAGCAGCCCAAGGCAGGCCACGATGCGGCCGGTGATCATCATCGTCAGAGGCGCATTGCGGGGCGCAAAGCGGCTGGAGAAGAAACTGCCGAAGACGAAACCTGCGGTAATGCTGCCAAGCCAGAACCCGATCTCTGCGGTGCCTACGCCAAACTGAACCTGCGCGACCAGCGGCGCTCCGCTCAGGAAGACGTAGAATGCGCCCGTCGAAAAGGCGCTGCAGAGGGCGTATAGCCAGAACAGCCTTTCGCGCAGAAGCGCGCGCAGGCGAGGGCGATCCGTGTCAATCCGCTGCGATGCGAGTGATCTGGTCTCACCCAAATCAATCCAGCACAGCGCAAAAAGTCCTATTCCCGCGATGGCGTAGACCCAGAACGCGGCCCGCCACCCAAACCAGCTATCCAGCACGCCGCCCAGCATCGGCCCCAACATCGGGGCAATGGCCATCGTCATGCTGATATAACCGATCAGTCCAGCGGCCTCTCGCTCTGGCCTTGTGTCGCGCACGATGGCAAGGGACAGCGCATATCCTGCGACAATCCCCCCTTGCAGCATACGGCACGCCAGAAACACCCAGATTTGCGTGGCCAGGGCACAGGCGATCGACGCCAAGGTGAATACGGCCAGTGACATCAGCAACACCGGGCGTCGGCCAATCCGATCTGACAGCGGGCCGATGATCAACTGAATGACGGCGGTCAGACCAAGATAACCCGCGACCGACAGACTGACGACCGCATAAGGCGCGTCGAGATCCTGCGCGATATTTGCAAGCGATGGCAGGAACATGTTGAGCGACAGCGTCGAGACGCCGGTTAGCAGGATCAGCGTAACTAACGCGGGAGGCGTGCGTCGTTTCATCTATTTCGGCCTTATTGGCATTCAAACAAAAAAGCCCCCGAACAAGGTCCGGGGGCACATGGTCGCGGATATGGCGAAACCTATCGGACCATGCACCTTTCTGATACCACGACGAGGATGCTGACAATGTGCATGGTTATGTTCCTTTAAATGGTGTGGCTGCGTGTCGACGGGGCGCACAGCCCTTAGCGAACGGTAGCAGCGCTGTCAGACCCGTTCAATCGCGATTGCCGTGCCTTCGCCGCCGCCGATGCAAATCGCAGCGACCCCGCGTTTTAGGCCGCGTGTTTCCATGGCATGCAGAAGGGTTACGATAATCCGCGTCCCCGACGCACCAATCGGATGGCCCAACGCGCAGGCCCCGCCATTCACATTCACGATATCCCGCGGGATGCCCATCTCGTGCATGAAAGCCATCGGGACGACGGCAAAGGCCTCGTTCACTTCCCACAGATCGACGTCCTCGACCGACCATCCGACCTTGGCAAGCAGCTTTTGCGCCGCAGGCACGGGCGCTGTGGTGAACCATCCTGGTGCTTGCGCGTGGCTTGCGTGGCCCAAAATCCGGGCGCGGCCACCCACCGAGGATAGCACGAGTGCCGCCGCCCCGTCCGAGATGCTCGACGCATTCGCGGCTGTGACCGTCCCATCCTTGCGAAACGCAGGCTTGAGCATGGGTATCTTTTCGGGCCGGGCCTTGCTGGGTTGTTCGTCGCGGGTGATCACCTCTTCTCCGGTGCGGGCATGTACCGCGACTGGCGTGATCTCTGCATCGAACGCCCCCGAACGCTCCGCGTCCAAAGCATTCGACAGCGAGGCAATCGCATATTGATCCTGCGCCTCGCGGGTGAACTGGAACTGTTCGGCGCAGTCTTCCGCAAAGGTGCCCATCAGGCGGCCCTTGTCGTAGGCATCCTCCAACCCGTCCAGAAACATCGAATCCTGTACTTCCTGATGCCCGATCCGTGCCCCGGAGCGCAGTTTCGGCATCAGATATGGTGCATTTGTCATGCTCTCCATACCGCCCGCGACCATCACATCGGCCCCGCCAAGCGCGATCTGGTCAAAGGCCATCATCGTGGTTTTCATCCCCGACCCGCACATCTTGTTGAGCGTCGTTGCGGGTACCTCCTCGCCCAAACCTGCCAGAAACCCCGCCTGCCGTGCTGGGGCCTGACCCTGACCAGCGGGCAGAACGCATCCCATCAGAACTTCATCAACCGTCGAGACGCCGGCGCCGTCCATCGCCGCCTTGATCGCCGTACCGCCCAAGGTCGGCGCATCGACATCGGCAAACACACCCTGAAACCCACCCATCGGCGTGCGCGCGGCACCGGTGATAAAGACGTCTCGCATCATGTCCTCCCATTCGTCTGACCCACAGGCTACGCCGCCCACCGGCAAAGGCAAGGATTTCCCGTTGCACAGCCCGCACTTCGCCCTAGGGTCTGGGCAAGAACATGAAAGGCCCCGAACATGCGTGATTTCCACAAACCCGGTCGCTCCGCCGTCTACGCCACAAACGGCATGTGCGCGACCTCGCACCCGCTTGCCGCAAAGACAGCGGTGCAAATCCTTGAGGCTGGCGGGAATGCCATGGATGCGGCGATTGCGGGGGCGGTTCTGTTGGGTTTTTGCGAGCCGCAGATGACCGGCATCGGCGGCGACTGCTTTGTGCTGTTCACACCGCCCGGTTCAGATAAGGTCAAGGCGCTTAATGGATCGGGCCGCGCGCCCGCTGGCATTGATGCCGAGGCTTTGCGGGCCAAGGGCGATGTGATCGCGCCATATTCGGCAGATGCGATCAGCGTTCCCGGCGCTGTTGACGCCTTCTGCAAGCTCTCCAAGGATTGGGGGCAGATCGGGCTGAAATCTATCCTCGCACCTGCGATCCATTACGCGGAAGCAGGGGTGCCGGTCGCCGAACGCGTTGCCGATGACTGGGGCAAAGCGGTGGACAACCTCTCCGGCCATGCGCGTGACTTGTTCCTGATGGATGGTGCAGCACCGGCGCCGGGTCAGATCTTCCGCGCGCCGGGTCAGGCAAAAGTCCTGCGCGAGATCGCGATGGAGGGCCGGGCGGGCTTCTACGAAGGCGAGATTGCCGAAGACATGGTGAACTCGCTCCGCGCGCTGGGCGGCACGCATACGCTGGATGATTTCGCGAACACCGCCTGCGACTATACCGATCCGATCATGGGCGAGTATGGCGGCCTCGACCTTTATGAGCATCCGCCAAACGGGCAGGGGGCAACCGCGATCCTCCTCCTCAACATGCTCAAACATTTCGATATTGCAGGTATGGACCCGTGGGGGGCGGAACGCGCGCATATCGAGGCCGAGGCGACGAAACTCGCCTACGACGCCCGCAACCGTTTCCTCGCCGATCCGGACCACATGACGCGGCTTGACCATATGACCGCGCCGGAAACGGCGGAAAAGCTCGCGGCGCTGATTGATACGAAAAAGGCGATGCCGGGCAATGTGCCCGGCGCCGAGGCGGTGCATAAGGACACGATCTATATCACGGTGGTGGACAAGGACCGCATGTGCGTGTCGCTCATCTATTCGGTCTTCCACTCTTTCGGTTCTGGCATTGCATCAGACAAATTCGGCATTCTATTCCAGAACCGCGGCGCGGGCTTCACGCTTGAACAGGGCCACCCGAACGAGGTCGGCCCCGGCAAACGCCCCATGCACACGATCATCCCGGCCATGCTGAAGAAAAAGGGCAAGGTGCTGATGCCATTCGGCGTGATGGGCGGGCAATACCAGTCCACTGGCCATGCACGGTTCGTCACCAATGTGACCGATTTCGGGTTGAGCCCGCAGGCCGCCATGGACGCCCCCCGCTGCTTTGCGGAAGGCGACGTGCTGAATGTGGAGAACGGGTATTCCGACGCGGTGAAGGCGGAACTCAGCGACCTCGGTCACAACGTGCAAACGCCAGCAACGGCGATCGGCGGGTCACAGGCAATCCTGCTGCATGAGAGCGGCGTTCTAGAAGGTGGAAGCGATCCGCGTAAGGACGGATGTGCGATCGGGTACTAGAACAACAGTGTGGTCGCGCCCGGATCGGGATAAGCGCGAAGCGCGCCGATCCATCGACAGTCCGCCCCACCGGGCTGTCGATTTGGCTGGTCTTGGTGCGAAAGGCATTTGGAGCGATATCCTTGAACCATCAAAGCGCCCGGGAAGAAGCGCGGTATCGGCAGCCCGCGGACTGCCGATAGATCGGCGCGTGCAAGGTACACGTCGTCGGATGGGTGAGTTTACCAATCTAAGCCACCCAGCCAACCAAAATACAACGTTACTCTGCCCACCTGCAATCTAGGAAACTTGGATATCTCCATCCCTCAGGCATCCGCATTCGGCACAAAACTTTGCCCGCGGTGTGCGCAACGGTTTACCGCATTGCGTGCAAACCGGGCCATATTGCGTTCTTCTAACCCTCCATAGCTGGTCGGGATGATCCAAGCGAGCTCCGGTGAGTTGTTCATAGACGCGCAGACTAGACGCACTCGATTTTGCCGCAGCCTCGGAAATGGAGCAGTGATGCTGCTCTCGATACTCTTTGATTTCATTTAGGCGATTATCGAGGTGGGGCTTCAATACTGACCATTCCTCTTCATCAAGAAGTGGCGTCACTCGTCGCAACGCATAGCAATAAAGCAATTCAGCCATGTGCTACCCCGCCCTCAACGACCGCAAAAACAACCCGATCCCCCCGACCAGCAGCACCAATATCACGATCAGGTCAAATGCGCTCATCCGCGTGAGTTGCAGTTCCATATTCGCGATGACGCCGAAGATCAGCCCGATCATCGAACCTCCCGCCAAAAGCCAGCCGATCCAGTTTCTGGAGTTGTAAAAGATCATCCCCACGCCAAACATGAACGGGATCAGGATCATGCCGCTGGTGATCGGGAAGCCGCCGAAACGGAATGCGACGGCACCAAATCCAAAATTCGGGCGCACGACGATATTGTTCAAGAGCAGGTATCCACCCCCGATCATCATGATCAGCCCGATCAGAAAGCTGCCCGTTCCGCCCTCACTACCACCTGCACCGCGCGCCATTGTTGTCTCCGTCTTGTCTTGCCGTTCATATCTATGGCCAGCAGGAGGCGATTGCCAGAAAAGGTTGTGGCTCAGGTCATGGCCCGCAACTCGTCCATCAGTTCGGTCAGAAGTTTGATGTAAAGCTCACCCGTCAGCTTGCCGTTCTCATCAAATTCCTTGCTGGAATTGGCGACCAAAACCTCTGGCCCCTGCAGGATGCGCGGGCGGAATGCCATCATCGCAAGACGCAGGGAAAACTGGCTGCGTTCACCGCCCGCGCGGCCTGCGGCGGCGGACATGATTGCCACTGGTTTAGCCTTCCACGGTCCGCCTTTTGTGCGGCTGACCCAGTCGAGCGCATTCTTGAGCGACCCGGAAATTGCCTTGTTATATTCGGGGGTTGCGATGATTACGGCGTCGGCGGCAGCGATCTGATCGGCGAGTGTCTGGACGCTTGCGGGGATCCCCTCCGCCGCTTCCAGATCGCCATTGTAGAGTGGCAGATTGATATCCGCCTCAACGAACTCATCCGGCCCGAAAATCTCTGCCGCGTTGCGCATCAGCATCGTATTCGTGGATGCCTTACGCAGCGATCCTGAAATCCCAAGAAGTGTTGTCATGATGAATGCCTTTCTTTGCTCGTGACAACAGCTAACGCGATTGGCCGATTGCGCAAGCGCATGCTTTCGCACATGATCCACGTCAAGACGTCAGGGGAGGGTAAGATGATCCGGCACGGCGGAAAAATCCTGAGCGATCAACTGGTTAAGCTCGGCGTGCGCCGTGTTTTTTCGGTGCCGGGTGAAAGCTTTCTGGCTGCACTTGATGGACTTTACGACAGTGGTATCCACAACGTGGTTTGCAGGCAAGAGGGCGGGGCGGCCATGATGGCCGAGGCCTATGGCAAGATGACGGGCCAGCCCGGTGTCTGCTTCGTCACACGTGGGCCCGGTGCGACCAATGCGAGCGCGGGTATCCATATCGCGCGGCAGGACAGCACGCCGATGGTCATGTTTGTCGGTCAGATCGACAACCGGCATACGGATCGCGAGACTTTCCAGGAGGTCGACTACAAGGCGCTCTTTGGCGGCCTGGCGAAGTGGGTCGCGCAGGTCGATCACACTGATCGGTTGCCTGAATACATCGCGCGTGCCTTCCATATGGCGATGTCGGGCCGGCCCGGTCCGGTGGTGCTCGCATTGCCGGAAAACATGCTCAGCGCCTCGGCGGATGTGCCGGACCTGCGTATCTCGCAAGCGATGATGCAGCCCGTTCCCGGCGATGCTGTTCAAGCGATCATGCATGTTCTGGGGCAGGCGGAAAAACCACTGATCGTCGTCGGCGGCCCGCATTGGAGCACGCAGGCCCAAGCCGATCTGCATGCATTTGCAGAAAGCCAGCAAGTACCTGTCGCCGTTGGGTTTCGCAGGCAGGATTACATGGACAATCACCACGCCAGTTACGCCGGTGATCTGAATGTGGGGATCAATCCTAGGCTCGCTGCGCGCGTGCGGGAGGCGGATACGCTGATCCTGCTCGGTACCCGGTTTGGCGATATAGAAACGCAAGGCTACACGCTGGTCGATCCCGCCGATCCGCAAAAAACCATTGTGCATGTGCATAGCGATGCGGATGAGATTGGCCGAGTCTACACACCTGATATCGGTGTTGTGACCGCTGCTCCCGCGATGCTGCGCCAATTGGCGGATGCGGCCCCAGCAGGCGCGTGGCCTGATTGGACCGCCGCCGCCCGCGCGGATTACGAGGCATGGATCCAACCGCAAGAAAGCCCCGGCGCGCTGAAACAGGAAGAGGTGGTCAAGTGGTTGTCGGATCACTTGCCCGACGACACAATTGTCACTAACGGCGCCGGGAATTATGCGGCGTGGCTGCATCGGTATTTCGTCTACAAACAATATGGTACGCAGCTAGCCCCGACCTCAGGATCCATGGGCTACGGGCTGCCCGCCGCGATTTCGGCGTCGTTGGAACACCCCGACCGCGCAGTGGTTTGCCTCGCCGGTGACGGGTGCTTTCAGATGACCAGCAATGAGCTGGGAACAGCCATCCAGCACGGCGCGAAGCCCATTGTCGTGATCATGAATAACCAGCGTTACGGTACAATCAGGATGCATCAGGAAAAGACCTATCCGGGACGAGTTTCGGGCACGGCGCTGATCAATCCTGATTTCGCGGCATTGGTGCGCGCCTATGGCGGGCATGGGGAAGTGGTAACGAAGACAAAGGATTTCCCGGACGCGTTTGCCCGCGCGCAAGCCGCTGGCACGATTGCAGTTATCGAATGTCAGCTGGATGAAGAAGCGCTGGCCACCGGTGCAACGCTCAGCGCGGTACGCAAGGCTGCTTTGCAGCGCTGAGAAATTGCCGAGATTTTCCGGAGAATCTGACGCCCTAAACCTCACGCCAATCCGTTGGTGTATTGGCCTGCCAATCGTTGCGGTCCAACAGCGGCGTGTCATCGTCAAATGCAGGCGTTCCAAGGCAAAGATATGCGGTCAGTTTCCAGGTCTGCGGCACCTTCAGAAGCTGCGTGACCGCATCGGGGTCAAGGATCGACACCCACCCAACCCCGATATTCTCGGCCCGTGCGGCCAGCCACAGTGTGTGTACGGCGGCCACGGTCGAATAGGTCAGCATCTCTGGCATGCTTTGTCGGCCGAGCCCGTGGCCCTCTGGTGGCTCTTGCTCGGTAAAGACGGCCAGATGCACCGGCGCGTCGGTCAGGCCCGCAAGCTTCAGCTCATTGTAATCCTGACGTTTTTCATCCGTATAGATTGCGGACGCCGTCCTGTTGGCAGCCTCAAAATTGGCAATGACAGCATCGCGCAAGGCAGGTGTTGTTACCTGCAAAACCCGCCATGGCCGGGCATTGCCAACCGATGGCGCCATGTCTATCGCATTGCGTAGGCGTCGCAGCGTGGCCGCAGATATCGGATCGGGCCGGAAGTGCCGGACATCTCGCCGCCATTTCAGGATATCCTGAAGGGCGGCGCGGTGCGCTGCCGTCATTTCCATCTATTGCATTTTCCATTTGCCTTTTTGGGTGGGCAGAAAGGCCTCGACCGCAGCGGTTGCAACCACTGCAGTCTCGCCCGTTTCGGGATTTGGGACATTCAACCCGCCCTTCACAGCCGAGAGCACCGCGTGGCCCCGCGGCAGCCCTGATTTCAGCGCGTCTGCATCTATCTTGTCCGGCTCCTGGGCCCCGATTGTCACCTTCAGCCGCATATCGGTATGCGGCAGCTCGAGGCTTTCAAAGATTGGCAGCGTTGAATGCCGGATCGCGTCTTCAATGGCGCGCGCGGCCGCCTTTTGGTAATCCATCCCGTGTAGATCATTGCCCATCCCCATCTCGATGATAATCCGCTGCTCCATCAGGCTTTCTCCATCATGAAGGCCACATTGATGGCGACATTCGCGATCACCGTTGGATTACCATCCGGGCGCGGCACGTCGAGGCCACCGTGGGTGACAGTGATCGTGGGCTGCCCGTAAGGAAAGATGCTAAGCAGGCTTTCGGTATCGACCTGATCGGGCTGCTGCACGCCAATTTCTACATCGATTAGCATCGCCTCTTTCGGAAATCCGAAAAGCTCCGCCATATTGATCGAGTTATGCCAGAGCGCGTCCTGCAGGCCCCGCCGCGCAGCTTCGGTGTAATCCTGTCGGCGCAGGCTCGTCCCCATCCCAAATTCGGTCAGAACACGGTGCTTTGGCATCGGCAAAATCCTCTGCAAAGGTGATTTGCTGCAACCTATCGGAACGCGTTCAAGAGCGCGAGAACCGGCGCGTCTTTGGGTTCCAAATCAGCTTTGTGTTTCGCGCCAGCCGCTTGCAACTGTCGGCCAGCCCCATGCGGTTCAGCCAGCGGCCCATGGACCTGACCGGGATTGCATGAATATCGCCAAAACCATCCACAAGCACGCATTCCTCGGGGCCCAACTCATTACCATAGGCCCGGCGTCCAAAGACAAAGTTGTTCGGGTTCAAATCGCTTGCCCGGACGCCATGCTCGAAAAGGGCGTCAATCGTATCGTTCAGCAGATTGATCTGTGAATCGGTGAGCGTTCCACGCCTAATCTTTTGACCCAACGTTTCGCCCACGCTGCCATCCGGTCCCATGACGTTTTCCGTAAGGCAACCCAGCCCGACATTGGTCGAGACAAAGCCGAACATATGCGACATAGGTGCGCGAAAATCGGGCTCAGGGTGTTTCAGCATGATCCGCAGATACTCAGTATACTCCTTGCGGATCTGACGTATCCGCGTACTGGGCATCAACCTGTCCATCACACCGTTAAAGTTGTTCCGGTGGGCAAGCTCTTCATCGGGCTTAAGCACCTTGATCAGTTTGGTGCGATCATTCGGATGCAGATAGACGGCCCGCTGTACGCCGCTTGCCACGAGATTTGCTGGTGAAAGGGTTAGCTGGGCCATTATCGAGGCGTTATATGTGGACTGAACCATACAGTTCAATGCCTCACAGTGTCGGCAGCTGCGAACCGCTGTGAAATTGCGCTTGCGGTATCGATCATGTCATTTTTCGATCGGGAATGGTTTGGTGAGTTGCACGTCTGTCTCGCGACGATTGCTTGGCAAGTGCGATCCAAGAAAGGATTAGCTCTCGGGCTGGCTAGTCAGGCTCTCGCGGCTCGCCGTTCCGCAAAAGGCCGCCCCGATTTGACTAACCAGCAACTGAACGAATTTGGAACTGACAAAGGCGGTTGATCCTGTCATCGAGCAGATCATGATTGCGTGATGTGAGAAGGTCGCCGCGCATCAATTTGTGCAGCGTCTTCGCTAATGCCAATTCTCTTGTCGTCGCGCATTCTGTTGCACAGCCCATCCCGACTTGTGTGTTGCTCAGAATTCGACCCCGATCTGGGCCTTGATCCCTGACCGGAAGGGATGTTTGACCAACTCCATCTCGGTGACCAGATCAGCAAGTTCGATGAGGTCGTCATGCGCATTGCGACCGGTCAGGACAACATGGGTCATTTCAGGTTTGTGATCGCGCAGGAATGCGACAACTTCTGCGGCACTGACATAGTCGTAGCGGATTGCGATGTTTATCTCGTCCAGGAGCACCATCTTGTTGCTCTTATCGAGGATCAACTCTTTCGCCTTGGCCCAGGCAGCCTGCGCCATTTCGGTATCGCGCGATTTGTCCTGTGTTTCCCAGGTGAAACCTTCGCCCATCGTGTGAAAGGCGCAGGTATCGCTGAATTTCGACAGGATCAGATCGCGTTCGCCTGTTGACATGCCGCCTTTGATGAACTGCACGACGGCGCATTTCATGTCATGCGCGATACAGCGGAAGATCATGCCAAATGCCGCCGAGGATTTGCCCTTACCCTTGCCGGTATGGACAATGATCAGGCCCTTCTGATCAGTCTTCGTTGCCATGATCTTGTCGCGGGCTGCCTTTTTCTTGGCCATCTTGGCGGCGTGGCGGTCGTCTTCTTCGGTCATGGCTTTCCCTTTCATATGGTGGGTTGCACCCAGCTTACAGCAGTCCGGCGATACGGGCGCGAGCAGAGTTCGATTTGGGTACCCAGAGGTTTCGGTCGATCGCTTCCTGCAACCGTTCGGCGATCTCTCTCAGGGCTGGGGCGTTGGCATCGTCGATGAAGGTGCGGGTGGCGTCGTCTTTGATAAAGGCCTCTTCCACCAGATCGAAATGGTGGTAGCGCACCGCACCGGTCGTGGCTGCGAAGGCAAAGAGATAATCGACTGTGGCCGCGATTTCGAACGCACCTTTGTAGCCGTGGCGTTTCACACCGTCGATCCATTTGGGGTTCACCACGCGGGAGCGGACGACCCGCCCAATTTCGTCATCCAGCGTGCGGATGATCGGACGTTCCGGGCGGGAATGGTCGTTGTGGTAGATGGGCCTGTCCTGACCCTGCAGCGTGCTGATCGCGGCGGCGGCCCCGCCTTCGAACTGGTAATAATCGTCACTGTCGAGGATGTCGTGTTCGCGGTTGTCCTGGTTTTGCACGATGGCTTCGGTTTGCGACAGGCGCTGCTCCATGGCTTTCCGGGCCTTCCGGCCCTCGGCGCCAGCGCCGTAGGCGTAGCTGCCCCATTCCAGATAGGCTTCGGCAAAATCCGTTTTGTCCGACCAGAGGCGTTCGTCGATGAGAGCTTGCAGGCCTGCACCGTATGCGCCGGGTTTGGAGCCGAAGACGCGGGTTTGGTCTTCCCCCGCCTTGGTGCGGGCCGCGGCTGGGTTGAGGTCTGTGGGTTCATCAAGGGCCTGGACAGCGCGGGCGGCGCTATCGACCAATGCGATGAGTTGCGGGAAGGCATCACGAAAGAAGCCGGAGATACGCAGAGTGACGTCCACACGGGGGCGGCCAAGCACGGATTGGGGCAAGATGTCGAAACCGGTGACGCGGCGATTGGCACTGTCCCATGTGGGCTTCACGCCCATCAGGGCCAGCGCCTGCGCGATGTCGTCGCCGCCGGTGCGCATGTTGGCGGTACCCCATGCAGTGATCAGCATTGTACGCGGCCAGTCGCCATGATCCTGAAGGTGCTTGTCGATCAGGAGGTTGGCCGATTTCCATCCCAGAGCCCAAGCGGTTGGGGTGGGGACGGCCCGGCTGTCGACAGAGTAGAAGTTGCGCCCAGTGGGGAGAACATCAAGGCGTCCTCGGGTCGGGGCACCAGACGGGCCCGGGCCGACGAAGTGCCCTGCAAGGGCGGTAAGGAGGGCCGCCCCCTCGGACCTGCCGCTGGCTTTGATTGTAAGGAGGATGTTTTCCCGGATTTCGGTCAGGACGGCCTGTGACGCTCGTGGGGTGAACCCCACATCGCCCCACCCGCCGTCCCGCAGGAGCTTTTGACTGAGATTTTCGAGACGCTCCACTGTGTCGCCGTTTGTCCGCCAGACCGTGCCATCAGCCAGTGTGTCTGGCTTCTTTGCTGCCGGTGCCGCCATGTCGCAATCAAGCGGGTCGATGGAGAGGTCCAGATCCTCAGCGAGCGCCCGGAGCAGCGAAGCATTCGCCCCCTTGCCGTCGCTACGTGGCACACGTGCGAGGGCAATGGCGAGGTCGCGTTCCTGTTGGCCCACTGGCGATTGTCCGAAAACATGCAGTCCGTCGCGGATTTGCGCCTCTTTGAGTTCGCAAAGGTACGCGTCGAGTTTGCCAAGATCGCTGTCATTGTCGCCGGTGAAGCCTGCGTCCTTAGAAAGGCCCGTGACCTCTGACAGCGAGAGGATTTCCTTTCGCAGATGGCCGATCCGCCGCGGGTCGACTCCCGCGGCCTCGTAGTATTCGTCCACCAGCGCTTCGAGGTCGCGGAGCGGCCCGTAGCTTTCGGCGCGGGTGAGCGGCGGGGTCAGGTGGTCAATGATGACCGCGCTTGTGCGCCTTTTGGCCTGCGTACCCTCACCGGGGTCATTGACGATGAACGGGTAGATATGGGGTGTGGGGCCGAATACGGCTTCGGGCCAGCAGGTCTCGGACAGGGCGACCGCCTTGCCGGGTAGCCATTCAAGATTGCCGTGCTTGCCCATATGCACGATGGCGTCCGCACCCCAATGATGCCGCAGCCAGAAATAGAAGGCGAGGTAGTTGTGCGGCGGGACGAGGTCGGGCGAGTGATAGGTGTCGGTCGGGTCGATATTGTAGCCGCGCGCCGGTTGCAGGCCGACGACCGCATTGCCGAAGCGATGGATTGAAAGGGCGAAGCCGTCATCAGTGAGAAAGGGATCAGCGTCCGGCTGGCCCCAGCGGGTGGTGATCTGTTCCTTGACGTCCCAAGGCAGCGCCTCGAAATGCGCTCTGTAGGTGTCGAGGGGCAACACCTCGCCGCCTTCCTTCTCGGCCCGGTCGGTCAGCCAATTGGTCGGGCCGTCCATGATTTTGTGCATCAGCGCGGCGCTATCGGGCGGCGGGTTGACGGCATAGCCTTCCGCTTGAAGCAGGTTCAGTACGTGCAAGGTGGCTGCAGGCGTATCAAGGCCGACGCCGTTGGCGAGCCGTCCATCCTTATTGGGGTAATTGGCGAGGATCAGAGCGACCTTTTTGCCGGCTGGAGCGGTGCGGCGCAGCGCCGCCCAGTTTTTCGTTAGTTGGCTGACGAAATCGATTCGGTCGCCCCGCGCCTGATAGGTGGCGATGGGGCATTCGGTGGCCTCATCAAAGAACGCCTCGCTCTTGAAGCTGATCGCGCGTGACAGGATGCGCCCGTCAACCTCGGGCAGGGCCACGTTCATTGCGATGTCACGGGCGGTGAGGCCCTGTTGCCCCTCGGCCCATGTGGCCTCGGCAGCGCCCGACAGGATCACCTGGAAGATCGGCGCGTGATTGGCGATGAGCGGGTTTTCCGGGCTGTCATCGCCATCATGCGGCGAGCCGACGGCAAATGCAGTGCAATTCAAGATCACGTCAGGTGGAGCTGCGTCAAACAGGGTTTTGAGCGTCGCAGTGCTGACGGGGTCCTTGAGGCTGGCGACGAAGATGGGGAGCGGGTTAAGACCTGCGCGGCTGAGGCTGCGGGTGAGCTTGTTGATCGGGTTGAGACCGCCGCCCTGAACGAGGGCACGATAGAAGATGATGGGGATGATGGGCGCGCCTTCGATCCAACCTGCCTTGGCCGCATCGAGATCGGCTATGCCCGCGCCGGGCCAATAGATGCCCGCGCGGAGGAGTGGTGCGGGCGCGCTGGGCCTTTCGCCACCCTGCAGCATGGCCTGGGCATAGCGCAGCAGGTTGGTGCTGTTCTGCGGGCCGCCTTCGATGAGATAGGACCAGAGCGTATCGTAGTCCTCTGGCGTGACCGTGGAAAGCTCGCGCAATTCCGGGTCCGGTTTGTCATCGCCGGGCAGGGCGGCGAAGGGAACACCCGCTTCGTGCAGCCGCGCCGCGTATTGGGTCAGCCCGTATTTCCAGTAGCCCGCGCCACCCAGAATGCGGGCGATCACGAGGCGGGACTTCGTGGCGCAATTGTCCAGATGCAGATCGACCGACATCGGGTGGGTCAGGTGCATCATATTGGCGAGACGCAGGGTGGGCGGATTGTGCATCTCGGCCCGCGCGTCCGAAAGGGCGGCGAGTTCTGTATCCGCTGCCGAAATGATGACGACATCTGCGGGTGTCTGGTTCAGATCAACCGGTTCGGTGCCGTCAGCGATGGCGCCAGGGGTGGCGGCGAGCAGGTGCATGTCAGGTTGAGTGTCCGGGCCTGCGTCTTGGTTGGGTCACAGCGCCTTCTCCATGAAGACGGAGCGGGTTGCCGTCATGTACGGACCGAAGGCTTCGCAGGTCTTGTATCCATTGCGCACATAGAGTTTCAGCGCGGCGACCAGCGCATCTCCGGTTTCCAGTTTCAGGACGGACAGGTTGTCTTCGCGGGCCTGATCCTCGATCTGACGCAGGATAGCGTCGGCGACGCCCTTGCCGCGCGCCTCTTCGGCGACGAACATGGATTTGATCTCGCCGTAGTCATCGCAGTTTTTCAATGCTCCAGTGCCGACGACCTCATCGCCTTCGCGGGCGGTGAAAAAGTGAATGTCGGGTGCAGCGAGTGCGTCGAAATCGAGGAAAAAGTTCTCTTCCGGTGGAAAGAGCGAACGCATCAGCGCGTGGCTTTGTTCGAGCAAAGCCTTGGCGCCGGGATGGTGCGGGTCATTCCGTTCGACGATAATCATGCGGTCAGTGCTGCGCTGATGGCGGCCTGGTCGAGCCCCGTTTCACCGATCACGACCAGCCTTGTGTCGCGTGGGGCGTCACCAAAGGGCTGGTCGAAATAGGTGTCTACGCGCGGGCCCACGGCCTGTAGTGTCAGCCGCATCGGCTTGCCTACGACGGCGACAAAGCCTTTCAGTCGCAGGATACCATGCGCGCGGATCGTGTCGGCCACTTGCGCGGCGAAGGCGGCGGCATCAGTGACTTCGCCACGGGTGACGATGAAGCTTTCGAACTCATCATGGCCGTGCTCGTGTTCATGATCGTGATGGTGGTCATCGTCATCGTGGTGGTGATGATGGTGGTGGATTTCGTGACGGCTTTCGAGGTCAGCCTCGGCCCCGATGCCCTGACCGAGTAGCACATCGACGGGAAGTGCGCCCATCGCCGCTTTGACCACTTGTACGCCCTGACGAGACTCGGTCTTCAGGCGAGTTGTCAGCGCCACAGCCTCATCTTCGTTCAGAAGGTCGGTCTTGTTCACGACGATCATGTCGGCGCAGGCGACCTGATCTTCGAACAGCTCTGACAGCGGCGTTTCGTGATCAAGGTTCTCGTCCTGCGCGCGCTGGGCATCGACGGCATCGACGTTATGGGCGAACTGCCCATCATGGACGGCCCGGCCATCGACAACGGTCACGACACCATCGACAGTCACTTTGGTCGAGATGCCGGGCCAGTTGAACGCGCGGATCAGCGGTTGCGGCAGGGCGAGGCCGGAGGTTTCGATGACGATATGATCCGGCTTGTCATCGCGGCTGAGTAGCTGCTCCATCGTCGGGATGAAGTCATCGGCCACGGTGCAGCAGATGCAGCCATTGGACAGCTCGACGATATCATCCTCGGTGCAGGTTCCCTCACCACAGCCTTTCAGGATATCGCCATCGACGCCGAGATCGCCGAATTCGTTGATGATGAGCGCGATCTTCTTGCCCTCGGCATTTTGCAGCATATGGCGGATCAAAGTGGTCTTTCCGGCGCCAAGAAAGCCGGTAACAACGGTAGCAGGGATTTTTGCGGGCATGGTGTGTCCTATCGCGTTTGATCAGATGTCATGCGGTCACGCCGCATGGTTTGGGGACTAAGCGGTCGTGGTGCGCCTGATATCCGGTGAAGACACCGCCTGAGCGCGGTAAGCAGCCGGGCTTGCCGGTTTAAACGTGATGCGATGAACGGCACCTGATGCGATAGACATGTTGATCCTCCTTTACCGTCATCCCCGA
This sequence comes from Cognatiyoonia sp. IB215182, assembly GCF_033963905.1. NCBI lineage: Bacteria > Pseudomonadati > Pseudomonadota > Alphaproteobacteria > Rhodobacterales > Paracoccaceae > Cognatiyoonia > Cognatiyoonia sp. IB215182. Next base: position 474,549 of record NZ_JAXBMB010000002.1, on the reverse strand, counting down.
CGGCAGGTTGCGTTACTTTGTACGGCTGGTCTCCTGGCTTGCGGGTCTTGGCGTTTTGCGGCCTTCCCGGGGATTGCCCCAGTGGCATTGTCGCAAACGCTCTCCGCATACAGTCGCGGGGGCGGCTGTGGCTTGAGGTCTCTGAGGTAGATCGACCCGTCCACATTCCCATTTCATCCCCTAATGCTGGGCATCGACGGGGAACCATACGCGTTATGTGTGCGCCTTTGGAGGCAGAAGGGTCAAGGTGGAAAGCGACGGTCGCAGGGTCAGGACCGGCGCTTATGGTGCGGTTGGATGCCTCCGGCGGGGATATTTGGGGCCAAAAGAGGAGGTTTACCCCAATATCTTGTGGATAAGTGGCCGGTTTTGGCCTTATCTAGCGCACCCGCGTTGACTCGCGCCGTGGCGAGGGGACAAGATTTGTCAACTTGAGGGAATCAAGAGCAGGACATCGCGTGCGGTTTAGCAAGCTCCGACTGAATGGCTTTAAAAGCTTTGTCGATCCAACCGATCTTATCATCGCCGACGGTCTGACAGGTGTGGTCGGGCCGAATGGTTGCGGCAAATCGAACCTCTTGGAGGCTTTGCGCTGGGTCATGGGTGAAAACCGCCCCAAGGCCATGCGCGGGGGCGGGATGGAGGATGTGATCTTCGCCGGCGCCTCCACCCGGCCTGCCCGGAACTTTGCCGAAGTGTCGCTGATCATCGACAATGGGGAACGGTTGGCCCCGGCGGCCTTCAACGACAGCGATAATCTGGAGATCATTCGGCGGATCACGCGCGATGCGGGCTCGGCCTATAAAGTGGGTGCGAAGGATGTGCGGGCGCGGGATGTGCAGATGCTGTTTGCCGATGCCTCCACCGGGGCGCATTCGCCAGCACTTGTCCGGCAGGGGCAGATCGCGGAACTGATCAACGCGAAACCCAAGTCGCGCCGCCGTATTCTGGAAGAAGCGGCGGGGATTTCGGGCCTCTATCAGCGGCGTCATGAGGCTGAATTGAAACTGAAAGGGGCTGAGACGAACCTCACCCGTGTTGATGACGTGATTGAGCAACTGGCCTCACAGCTTGCGCAACTCGCCCGACAGGCCAAGCAGGCCGCGCGCTATCGCGAGATCGGTGAGAAGTTGCGCAAGGCGGAGGGCATGTTGCTCTACCGTCGCTGGAAAGAGGCTGACGAGGCGCTCTTGGCCGCGTCCGAACAGTTGCGCGAGCGGACAACCGCGGCAGCGCAGGCCGAAAAGGCGGCGCGCGAGGCCGGGAAAGCGCGGCAGGGGGCGGAAGATGCGCTGCCACCCTTGCGCGAAGAAGAGGCGATTGCAGCGGCGGTTCTGCAGCGCCTGCAGGTGCAGCGGGATACGCTGAAGGATCAGGAACAGCGTGCGCTTGATATGATCGAGACGCTGCGCGCGCGCATCGATCAGCTGGGCCGCGATATGGAGCGTGAGGCCGGGCTGAACAAGGATGCGGGCGAGACGATTGAACGGCTCGAATGGGAAGCGCGCGAAATCGCGAAGGCCGGAGAGGGGCATGACAAGCGGCTGGATGCAGCACAGGTGGCGGCGCGGGAAGCGGCTGGTGTCTTGCAGGAACGTGAGGCCGATACCGCGCGGATGACAGAGGATGTGGCGCGGCTTGCGGCGCGGCATCAATCCGCGCAGCGCTTGCTGGATGACAATCGCACGACGCTGGAAAAAAGCGAAGCTGAGGCCGCGCGTGCCAAGGCAGCCATGGATGAGGCGCGCGCGAACCTGACGAAGGCCGAAGCCGATTTTGCGAGTGCCGGTGAGGCCGAAAAGGCCGCGATCGCGGCCGCTGAGGCCGCCGATACGGCTCTGGTAGCGGCTGAAGCGGCGCGCGCAGAAACCCAATCGCGCGAAAGCGAGGCGCGGGCTTTGCGGTCGGAGGCGGAAGGCGAGGCAAACGCGCTGCGGGCGGAGGTGGCCGCATTGGCCAAGCTAGTGGAGCGTGACACGGCTGAAGGCGGACAGGTGCTGGACCTTCTGCGCGTCGAAGGCGGCTACGAAAAGGCGCTGGGCGCGGCTTTGGCGGATGATTTGCGTGCACCCGCTGTGGGGTCTGACGCCAAGTCGGGCTGGGCTTTGCTGCCGGGCTATACCGCGCCTCAGACATTGCCCGATGGCGTGAAGGCACTGACCAATTATGTGACGGTGCCGGAAGTCTTGGTGCGGCGGATGTCGCAGGTCGGGCTGGTAGATCAGGCCGATGGGCCGCGCTTGCAGGCCGATCTGAAACCGGGGCAGCGGCTGGTGTCGGTTGAGGGCGATTTGTGGCGCTGGGACGGTTTCCGCGCGGGTGCCGAAGATGCGCCGTCCACGGCTGCGTTGCGGTTGCAACAGCTGAACCGGCTCACCGAACTCAAGCGCGATCTTGAAGAGGCCAATGCGACGGCACAGGGTGCAGCCCAAGCGCATGAGGCGCTGACCGTCTTGCTGAAAGAGCAAACCGAAGCTGACCATAGCGCGCGGAAAGCGCGCCGCGACGCCGATCAGGCGGTGACCGATGCCAACCGCGCTGCAAGCCGTGCTGAGGCGGAACGGAACCTGAGCGAAGGTAAGCTGGAGAGCCTGGGGCTTGCGGTGAAGCGCCACGAAGAGGAGGCGATGGCTGCCCGCAAGGCGCTGGCGAGCGCCGAAAAGGCGGCATCCGATTTGGGTGACCTTGATGCGGCGCGGGCGGCGGTCGAGGATGTCAAAATGACGGTCGAGGCGGCCCGGATCACGATGATGTCCCGCCGCACGGCCTTTGACGAGGTGCGCCGCGAAGGTGAACAGCGGCTGAAGCGCTCGCAGGAGATCACAAAAGAAATCTCGGGCTGGAAGCACCGGTTGGAAACGGCGAGCAAACGTACGGCGGAACTGGCTGAACGCAAGGAGGCGTCCGAAGCGGAATTGGCCGAGGCCACTGCGGCACCGGAAGTGATTGCCGCTAAGCGGGCAGAACTTGCTGATGCGATTGATGAGGCGGAAGCGCGACGGAAAGCCTCTGCCGATAAGCTGGCCGAAGCCGAGACTGTGCTGCGGGATGCAGGCCATGCGGAACGTGAGGCAGAGCGCGTTGCCTCGGAAGCGCGTGAGGCGCGTGCCCGTGCCGAAGCGCGAAGCGATGCTGCCCGCGAGACAGTCGCCTACGCCGCCGAGCGGATCATGGAGGCGCAGGAGGTCACGCCGGACAAACTTCTCGAAAGCCTGGCCGTCGATGTGGAACAGATGCCTGCCGCAGAGAAAATCGAAGGTGAAGTCAATGCGCTAAAGCGGCAGCGCGACAGTCTGGGTGCGGTTAACCTGCGAGCCGAGGAGGACGCCAAGGAGGTGCAGGTCGAGCATGATGCGCTGGTCTCCGAGAAGGCGGATCTGGAGGCGGCGATTGCGGCACTCCGGTCTGGTATCGCGAGCCTGAACAAGGAAGGGCGCGAGCGGCTTTTGACGGCTTTCGAGCAGGTGAATGACAATTTCGGATTGCTGTTTACGCATTTGTTCGGTGGCGGTGAGGCCAAGCTGGTGCTGGTGGAATCCGATGATCCGCTTGAGGCTGGGCTGGAGATCATGTGCCAGCCGCCCGGCAAGAAGCTGAGTACCCTGTCGCTCTTGTCAGGTGGGGAACAGACGCTGACGGCGCTGGCGCTGATCTTTGCTGTGTTCCTGGCGAATCCCGCCCCGATCTGTGTGCTGGATGAGGTCGATGCGCCCCTTGATGATGCCAATGTGACGCGTTTCTGTGACCTGCTGGATGAGATGACACGGCGGACCGATACGCGGTTTTTGATCATCACACACCATGCAGTGACGATGAGCCGGATGGACCGGCTTTTTGGCGTGACCATGGGCGAACAGGGTGTGTCGCAATTGGTGTCAGTGGATCTGAAGCGGGCCGAAGCGCTGGTTGCATGATGCCAGGCGGCGCTGTTGCTGACGCAACGCGCCCCGCCCGCCATCCCGTGGACGCGGTTCGGCAGACGTGGCATGCACGGATATGGGCACGGATGACAGGATATCGATAAGCGGCCATTGGACCGGGCGCTACGAATATGGTTTGGGCGCGGAGCCTGTTCCGTTTGAAGCGGTGATTGCAGAAGCGGCAGGGCAGCTTTTGGGTGACATAACCGAACCCAATACATTTCATCGTGATATGGGGGCCGAATTGACCGCGACGTTGATGGGTCAGCGGACGGGCCATGATGTGTATTTTCGCAAGACTTATGACGGTTTCGATCAGGGCGATGATCCTGTTTATGAGGGGCAATTGAACAGCGCTATGACCCGGATTTTGGGGAGGTGGCGGTTTCCGAAAAGCCCCGCATTGTCAGGTCGCTTTATGATGGTCCGTGCGGTTGACATAAGTTCCCGCAAAGAAACGGCTGTCGAGGCCGAGGCATTACATTAACGACACCAATTCGTGAGTTGGCGCAGGGGGCAATTTGGATAGGATCGGTCGCATGAAGTTTCTATGCTCCATGTTTCTTAGCCTCGTTGTCACAGCCAGCACAGGCTTTTCGCAATCCTTTGAAACGCGTCCTTCGGACAAGGCCCTTGATGCGCAGGCGCTCTCGGCCCTGATCCTGGGGCGCGAGCTGGAGTTTTTTGATGGCGGCAAGTCGCGCTATTCCCCGGGTGGGAGCTATAGCTGGACCTATTCGGCAGAGAATGGCGGCGGAAGCTGGTTCGGCACCCACATCATTGACGCTGATGGCACGGTTTGCATTGATTTTCGGACCTTGCGCAGCCGCTGTGACAGGTTTGTGCAGGCGGGTGACAGACTGATCCTGCTGACCGAAGACGGCCAACGCTATCCGGTTCGGGAAATTCGTTGAGTGATTATAACCGGTTGAGCAGATCAATCGTGGGCCAGGCATCCGCCGGCAGGCCAAGCCTCACTTGTTCTGCTTGCACTGCCGCACGTGTCTTGGCGCCAAGAATACCGTCAATCCCGCCCACATCATGCCCACGCGCCGCCAGCTTTTGCTGCAATTGCTGCATTTGCGGGCCACTGAGTGGTGGCGTGGGATTACCAGCGTCGTAGACCGCCGCACCGCCTAGCCGGGTGGCGAAATAGGCGGCGGTGGTTACGTAGACAAAGCTCTTGTTCCAGTCGAAATAGACCTCAAAATTCGGATAGGTGATAAAGGCAGGTCCGTCGCGTCCCATCGGCAAAAGGATCGATGCGGGCAGATTGGCCGGGCCGAGACGCCCCTGGCGTGCGGTCACGCCGCGTGCGGCCCAATCCCGCACGCTCAGCTTGTTGTTCAGGCCGGTCAGCGACCAATCAAGATCTGCTGGCACGATGACTTCCTGGAGCCACGGTTCATTGGCGCGCCAGCCAAGGGATGACAGCACATTGGCACCCGTCATCAGCGCATCGGGGGCGGAGTTCTTCAAATCGACGATCCCGTCGCCATCGCCATCCATGCCCTGCCGCACAATCTCGCGCGGGAGCTTTTGCAATTGCCCGATTTCACCCGCCCAGGCGCCTGTTGTCCGCGCAGGGTCCATGCCGCCGCGGCGATAAAGCTCAATCGCGGCAATCAGTTGGGGGCGGAAAAGCTCTGGCCGACGACAATCATGGGCCAGCGTCAACAAAGCGTCGCGTGTGTTGAACGACCCCTGAACCTGGCCGTAATCGGTCTCAAACGCCCAGAAGGCCAGCAACACGCCGCGCGGAATACCGAAACGTTGTTCGATGGCGTTGAAGGTCCGGTCGTAACGGTCGCCATAAACCCGGCCATTGTTGATCCGGTTTTGTGAAATGAGCGCGCGCGAGAAGCTGATGAAATCCTTTTGAAAGACGCCTTGGGCCCTGTCTGCGCGCAAAACAGACTGGTCAATGCGCGCGCCCTGAAAGAACTGGTCAATTGTTGCGGCGGGCAGACCCGCGCTTTGTGCCTCGGCCTTCACACCGGCGATAAAGGCATTGACGTCACCACCGCAGGTCTGGGCGGTTGCTGTGCTGGCAAGAAGAGTGAAGGCAAGGGCAAGACGCATCAGAAAGCTCCGGCAAAATGTCAAGGGGACCGTAGCAAGCGTTTGCCGCAGCGCAAGGTCCGAACGTTAGGTCAATGGGCGGGTCTTTGCAGGCAAGCCGCCAAAATTCGCTGAACGCTCCACTCACGACAGGAAGTGTTTTGAGTTTGCGCGACCATGCTTGTAGCCGGGCGATGAGGGGGGTGCAGCAACGAGCGGAGCGAATATGGAAGACTATCAAAGTTCAGACGGAAGCGTGACGACGGGCCCGATCACGCGTGGTTTTGAGAATCACGACGATGGCGCGGCCTATGACCTTGATCTGCAAGAACAGGATTGGGCAGTGGATTTTGGCCGCAAGACCGGCCAAAACGCCGAAATCAGCGGCGAATACGCCGTCTCTGGCAATCAGTCGCTGAAAGTGACCTATCAGGATGACCAAAAGGATGCGGCTGCCTCATCCTGGGTCTTACCCGAGGAAGACACATATTACCTGTCCTATTGGGTGATGTTCGAAGAGGATTTCGACTTTGACGGCGATGACCATTCGGGCGGCAAGCTTCCCGGCCTCGCCTCCGAGGGGCTGGCCAGCGGTGGTCGGGACGTCACCGGAGATAATGGCTTTACCGCGCGCTACATGTGGCGCGAGGATGGTGCGGCAGAGCTTTACCTATATCACATGGATCAACCTGGCCGTTATGGCGAAAGCTTTGAGTTTGAGGATGCGGATGGCGAACCGATCAAGTTTCAGCCCGGTGAGTGGCACCAACTGACCCAGAAGGTCACCATCAATGACGGCAATCGGGCAAATGGTGAAATCACAGTCTGGATGGATGGTGAAGAGGTGCTGGACCTCGACGGTCTCCGTTTTGTCACCGACGGTTCAGGCATCGACCGGCTTTACTTCAGCAGCTTCTTTGGCGGCAATGACGATGGTTGGCTGCCAGAGAGGGATGTGAGCGCCTATTTCGACGATTTCATCATTTCAACCGACCCAGCTGATGTGGGTCTGGGCAATGGTGATGCGAGCACCCTAGAAGTTGTCGAGACGGCAGATGCGAGGTCGCCAGCAGCGCTTGATGCGGCACCTGTTTTGGCGCCGGCCAGCCCGGTGGCAACCCCCTCAACGCCGGTCCCATCTGCGGAACCGGCGCCAATCAGACCGCAAATGGCCATGGAGGACCCTGATGTTTCCTTTGATATCGTCAAAAGCTGGGACGATGGCTTTAAGGGGAAGATCGTAATCACCAATGACACGGATGCGGTTATCGATGACTGGGTCCTTGCGCTTGAGATGGACGGGTTTGAGGTGACGAAGCTTTGGCGCGGCGAAATGGACATTGATGATGGTGAGGTCGTTATCACCGGGCAAGGGCGCAGTGCTGAAATCGGTGTGGGCGAGACGGTTGAAATCGGTTTTCTGGCCGACGGGGCCTTGGGCATGCCGGAGTGGAGCTTCGATCTGGGGTAACGCTTTCGGTGGTGTCCGTCAGATCAGGATGGTGGCCAGGACCGACAGCACCAGTGTCAGCGCCCATGTCCGCCACAGCACCCGCACGGTCTGATCGATATCGTCCGGCCCCAGATCGTGGCGGCCCGCTGCGTTGACAAACGGATAATCGCGCAGCGCGCCCTCATAGCTGCGCGGCCCGCTGAGCGCGATGTCCAGGCCATGGGCCATCGCGGCCTCTGGCCAACCTGCATTGGGGGAACGGTGCAGCGGCGCCTCTTGCATGATCGGTGCCGGATTGGGCCGGGATGCAACCGCCCAGATCAACGCCGCCGTCAGCCGGGCGGGGATCAGGTTCAGCAGGTCGTCAAATCGGGCCGCGGCCCAGCCAAATTCAGCATGGCGCGGCGTGCGATAGCCGATCATGCTGTCGGCGGTATTCGTGACCTTGTAGATCAACAAGCCCGGCAGACCTGCGACCGCAAACCAGAAAAGCGGTGCGATCACCCCGTCGGAGAGGTTTTCGGCCGCACTTTCGATGGCAGATCGCGTGACGGCAGCGGTATCCATGTCCTGCGTATCGCGTCCGACAATCATGGCGACACTGCGCCGTCCGTCCCCCAGGGAAAGTCGCAAAGCGTCGCCGACGGCCTGCACGTGATCGACAAGGGATCTTTGCGCAAGCAGGATCGCTAGGATGACGACATCCACCACCTTCCCAGGGATCAGTTGCAGCAGCCAGCCGATAACACCCGCCAGAATGCATAACTCGATGAGGGTCATGGTGCCCATCAGCCGCCGACGTGGCCCGGTGTTGAACGATCTGTCGCACCAGCCGATCAGGCGCCCCATCGCCACGGCGGGATGGGGGATGCGCGACCAAAGCCAACGCGGCTCTCCCAACAGCGCATCAAGCAGCATGCCCAGGATCAGAGTCAAAACGCGGCTTCAAGTTCTGGCCAACGTTCTGGCGCAGGCAAGCCCAGCCGCAGCCAGTCATCAGCATAAGGAAAGACGCGCGACCAGATATGCCTGCGCGCCAGATGGGTTTGTGCCGCTTTTGCGTCCTGAACCTTGTAGAGGCGAAAGAGCGTTGTGCCCCCCACCACTTCCGCGCCGGTGCCTTTTAGCAGCGCGTCAAGGCGTGCGGCGTCCTGATCGAGGCGCGCACGTGTCTCATCCGCCCATTGCGGGTCGGCCAATGCTTCCGCCCCGATGGCCAATGCTGGCCCCGAGACCTGCCACGGACCAAGCAGCTCGCCAAGGCGTGCAATGATATCCGGGTCGCCAACGGCAAATCCAAGGCGTAGCCCGGCCATGCCCCAGAACTTGCCAAAACTCTTCAGAATGATTGTCCCCGGCTTTTCGGCACGACTCATAAGTGAAGCGTTAGGCGCAACATCGCAGAAGCTTTCATCGACAATTGTGATGGCCGCATCTAGTTCGGTTGTGGTCCAGCGCCGCCCGTCGGGGTTGTTGGGGTGCACCGCGACAAGGACATCGCCGGGCTCTGACGTTAGTGTCCATCCCGCAGCGCGGAATGCCGCACCATGTTCGTTATAGGTCGGGCCGGGGATGCAAACGGTGCCCTGTAACAAGACGTGCGGCAGGGCCGCAATGATCGCGGACGCACCCGGTGCAGCGATGATCGCCGCGTTCTTTGGCACATTCCAGAAGCTGCGCGCGCGGGCATAAAGCTGGTCGAACGCGGCTTGATCAGGCAGCGCCCGCCATGCGTCCTGCGGCAGTTTTGGCATCGGATAAGGCACCGGGTTGATCCCCGTCGACAAATCCAACCATCCCTCTCGCGTGCCACCAAAGGTCGCAATGGCTGCATCAATACCGCCGCCGTGATCACGCGACGTGATCATTCATCCTCCGGCAAGGGCGGGTGCCGTGTCACGAAATGGCCTTTGATCGCCTGCGGCCATTCGCGGTAAGGCACCTGCCCGGTCTCTGATCCCGCATGCGCCATTGCATAGGCGACAATGCCAGAGGCTGAATCTGCATCAGGCACAAACGCCCCAAGCGTGTAGCTCAGTTTACCTTGTCCCTGTATCGTCACATTGCAGGCGTTTTTGCAGCCCATCAAACAGGACACGCGTCTGGTCTTCACACCCGATAGCCCGGTCGCCGCTGCCTCGATCAGATCCGCAAGCGACTCACCATCGGTTTGGGTCATCTCACCCTCTTCCCAGCCCTCGCGTTTGCAGGTGTCACAAGTCGTTATCCAGGTAGTCATGCGTTCAATTTCTGCTCGTGTTTTCATTTTTTGGCGGCGGATTCTTGCCGTTCACGTCAACTTTAGCTTTGGTGAGTGTCTTTTGGTACAGGGTGACGTGTGCGTTAACACTTCGTTAGTAATTTGGACAGATTTGTGTTTGCACGAGGTTAATTTACCATTTGTTCACGCCTAGTTAATAAAGTGTGGATCAGCGAGGAAGACATGCGCGTTTTGATCGTCCAAAGCAACAAGAACCTGGGTCTGCTCTGGCAGCAGCATCTGGAGCGCTTGGACGCTGAGGTGACCCTCGTGAATACCGGTGAACAGGCGTTGAACCAGATCGAAGCGACATTGTTCGATGTAATCGTGCTTGATCTGGTTTTGACAGAAGGGAGCGCCCTGACAGTTGCCGATTTTGCGCAGTTTCGGCAACCTCAGGCCAATGTCGTGTTCGTGACCAACACAACCTTCTTCTCAGATGGTTCGATTTTTCATCACAGCGCCAACGCGCGGGCCTTTATCCAGACCGCGACGCCGCCGCGCGATCTGGCCGAGATCGTTCACTACTACGGCAGCCCTAGTTCCGGCCATGAGGTGCCCAGAGATCCTGTATCGGGTTGATCGGGATGATCCGGTGCGGATTGATGCTTTCGTGGCTGTAGTGATAGTGGCGCACGATGTGCTCCATGTTCACCGTCTCGGCGATGCCCGGCATCTGGTAAAGCTCGCGCAGATAACCCGAAAGGTTGGGGTAATCCGCGATACGCTTGCGATTGCATTTGAAATGCAGGTGATAAACCGGATCAAACCGCACAAGGGTCGTCCATAACCGCCAGTCCGCTTCGGTCAATTGATCGCCCATCAGATAGCGGTTGTCGCTCAGACGTGCCTCAAGCCAGTCAAGCGTATCAAAAAGCGGATGCACGGCGGCGTCATATGCCTCTTGCGTCGTGGCAAAGCCGGATTTGTAGACGCCGTTATTCAGCGTGTCGTAAATGCGGTCATTCACCGGCGCCATGGCATCGCGCAGCGCCTCCGGCCAGTAATCGTCACTATTGCCTGTGATATCGTCAAAGGCGCTGTTGAACATGCGGATGATCTCGGACGATTCATTCGAGACGATGGTTTCACGAGCCTTGTCCCAAAGGATGGGCACAGTGACACGGCCCGAAATCTGTGGGTCGGCCTTCAGATAGATGTCGCGCGCGAAGGGCAGGCCGAAAAGCGTATCTCCCGTTGCACCCTTGTCGTCCGTATCAAAGGTCCAGCCATCTGACAGCATATCCGGATGCACCGCAGAGATGGAGATGTGTTCGGTCAACCCCTTCAGCTGCCGAAAGATCAATGTGCGATGAGCCCAAGGGCAGGCATAAGAGACATAAAGATGATAACGACCGCTCTCGGCCTGAAATCCGCCCTCACCTGATGGGCCCGCTGACCCGTCAGCCGTGATCCAGTTTCGAAACTTCGCTGTGCTGCGCTTGAACGCGCCACCGGTGGATTTTGTGTCATACCAAACGTCTTGCCAGACGCCGTCAACAAGTTGGCCCATTGCCTTACTCCTTTGCTTGATGCTGAGCTAGCGCAAGGCAGTGACCCAACCAAGGGCGATCAGGGCGCAGAACAGGTGCGTGGATGCACATGATCGCCGCGCTTGCGGCGCGCGCTCGCCGCCGAGATTGGTCCGCAAACTGTCGTTTATTGGTTTGCTGTTGCTCTGGCCGCTTCGTATAAAGGCAAACAGACGAAGCCCAAAGTGGCCAGAACGGTTGTTGGTGTGGCGGTTGACCCAAACAGGGAACCAAAGCGCCATAGCGTCATTCCCCGACACACTCGGGCCTCTGGTCGTGCATAAAATCGGAGGAGCGGATGCGCTTTATCATCTCATTGCTACTGGTTCTGACAGGCTCGGCAGCGGCAGCCCATCCCGGTCATTGGGGGGAACTTGCAGGTCATGACCATTGGGTTGCGGGTGCTGCGATTGGGCTGGCTGGTTTGGCGGCTTTGTGGGGCGCTTTGAAGGGCAAAAAGAAAGAGCCTGAGCCGGAGGAAGAAGAGCGCGAAGAGGAGGCCGCATGAAAACCGGGGTGATGATCTGCGGCCATGGCTCGCGCAGCCAATCGGCGGTGGATGAGTTTGCCGTGCTGGCCGAGAAACTGCCCGGTTACTTGCCACCCGATTGGGTCACCGATTACGGCTATCTTGAATTTGCCAATCCGGTCATTCGCGACGGTCTGGATAATCTGCGCGCTGCGGGTTGCGAACGGATTCTGGCAGTGCCGGGCATGCTGTTCGCGGCGATGCATGCCAAGAACGATATTCCCACGGTCCTCAATTCTTATGCCGCAAAACACGGGATTGACGTGTCCTACGGGCGTGAATTGGGCGTGGATCCCAAGATGATTGCTGCCGCCGCGGGCCGCATTCAGGAAGCGGTCGACCGCGCCAATGATGATCTGGGTGAGGTACCACTGACCGAGACCTGCCTTGTCGTGATCGGTCGGGGCGCATCGGACCCGGATGCCAATGCCAATGTCTCAAAGATTGCGCGCCTGCTGCAAGAGGGGATGGGTTTTGGCTGGTGCGAGGTTGGCTATTCCGGGGTGACCTTCCCGCTGGTCGAACCATGTCTGAGCCACGTGGCGCGGCTCCCCTACAAGCGCGTGATCGTCTTCCCGTATTTTCTGTTTTCGGGCATTCTGATTGATCGGATTTACGGCTTTACAGATCAGGTTGCGGCGGAGCATCCAGAGATTGCGTTCGTCAAGGCAGGGTATCTGGGTGACCATCCGAAGGTGCTCGAAACCTTCGCCGAACGGATTATGGAGCAGGACAGTGATAGCCCGCCCCCCAATTGCGGCATTTGTGGCTATCGCGCGCAGGTATTGGCGCAAGAGGATGGGGGGCACGTGCATATCAGTGCGGCAGATCGCAAACATCCTGCTTTTGGTGCCGTACCACCGCCGACATGCGTGCTCTGCAAATACCGCGTGCAGGTGCTGGGTTTCGAGGCGGAAGTTGGCGCGATACAGGAGAGCCATCACCACCATGTCGAAGGGCAGGGCGCCCATGCGCCGGGATCAAACGTTGCCGATTGCAGCTTATGCGAGACATTCTGCACGGGGCTCTGCCGGTTAGAGGCGCAGCATGATCACCATCATCATGGGCATGATCATGATCACCACCACCATCATCGTCATGCGTCATACCCCCATGCTGACCACCCCCACGGTCCGGTCAGCGCGCGTAAGGGGCGTATCTCATGAAAGAATTTTTCGAAAAATTCTTGTGTGGGCAAATTCTTCTGCGACGAATTTGAGGCCCAATGCGACCTTATGAAAAAGATCCACAAGCGATTTATGCGCAGAGTTTCGCGACCGTTCGAACCGAGGCGCGGCTGGATCGTTTTGCGCCCCAGATGCGGCCTTTGATGACACGCCTGGTTCATGCCTGCGGTATGGTGGACATTGTGGATCGTCTGACCTTCTCACCTCAGGCGGCAGCCGTGGGTCAGGCTGCCTTACAATCGGGTGCTCCGGTCTTGTGCGATTGTGAGATGGTCGGGGCTGGCATCATCCGGCGGTACCTGCCCGCAGAGAACGAAGTTGTTGTGACGCTCAATGATCAGGCTGTGCCCGCGCTTGCTAAGGACATCGGCAATACCCGCTCGGCAGCGGCAGTGACGCTATGGAAAGACCAGTTGGCCGGTGCCGTTGTTGCTATCGGGAACGCACCGACGGCTTTGTTTCATTTGCTGGAACTGCTGGAGAACGGATGGCCAAAACCTGCCCTGATCCTAGGCTTCCCGGTCGGTTTTGTAGGCGCGGCAGAGAGCAAGGCGGAGCTTGCGCGCGATCCGCGCGGCTGTGAATTTGTGGCCTTGCGTGGACGGCGCGGCGGGTCAGCTATGGCCTCAGCTGCAGTCAATGCGCTGGCAGCGGGGTTGCCGGAGGATGTCTGAACCTTGGCTTCATATCGTCGGGATAGGTGAGGATGGGATGGCGGGCCTTTTGCCTGCTACCCGTGCTGTGGTTGAGGCCGCCGAGATCATCATCGGCGGTGACCGCCATCATACACTGGCGGATAATCTAACGGCGGAGCGCCTTTCGTGGCCGCACCCATTTGATGCGTTGATCGACACTATTGAAGGCTTGCGTGGGCGGCGTGTTGTTGTGCTCGCGACGGGCGATCCGCTCTGGTACTCCGTCGGTGCGCGGATCGGGCGGGCGATTGATCCTGGCGAGATCATCTATCATCCGCAGCTTTCCGCATTTCAGCTGGCTGCCGCGAGAATGGGGTGGTCTTTGCCGGATGTGGAAACGCTCACCGTGCATGGCCGCCCGGTCGAACAAATGATTGCCTTTATCCAGCCCGATGCGCGGTTGTTGATTCTCACGACCGGTGAGGAAACGCCCGCGCATATTGCGCGTTTTTTGACGGAGCGTGGCTTTGGGCAGTCACGTATGACTGTGCTGGCGGCGATGGGTGGCGAGGATGAGGCGCGGTTTGATGGGGTGGCTGATGGTTGGGAGCATGTTGTCCCGGCTTTCAACACACTTGCTGTCGAATGTGTGGCCGCCCCTGACGCGGCTCTATTACCGCGTGTACCTGGCCTTGCAGATGAGCTTTTCCAATCAGACGGCACAATGACCAAGAGGGAAGTCCGTGCGGCGACCTTGGCCAAGCTGATGCCCATGCGGGGTGCGCTTCTGTGGGATATCGGCTGTGGCAGCGGCTCTGTTGCCATCGAATGGATGCGTGCGGCCCGCTATGCGCGCGCAGTAGGCATCGAGCCGCGCGCTGACAGGCGCGCAATGGCCGCAGCCAACGCGCTGGCGCTGGGTGTGCCGAAGCTGGAACTGGTGGATGGTGAGGTGCCAGCGGCGCTGGAGGGTTTGGAGGCACCCGATGCGATTTTCGTCGGTGGCGGTTTGAGCCGCGAGAGTTTTGCGGCAGCGTGGGCGGCGCTGCGTCCCCTGGGAAGGCTGGTCGCGAATGCGGTGACGTTGGAGAGTGAGGCCGAGTTGATTGCGCTGCATAAAGAGTATGGTGGCGATCTGGCGAAACTGTCTGTGCATCGTGCGGAGCCCGTCGGTGGGTTAACCGGGTGGCGCCCGTTGATGCCGGTGACGCAGTGGAACCTGGTGAAGCGATGATGGGAGACGCTCTTGGCAATGCCAATTCGCCCCTCCCACCATCCCATGGGACGCTCTTTGGCGTCGGCGTCGGTCCCGGTGCGCCGGATCTGATCACCTTACGCGCGGCGCGGTTGATCGAAGGGGCGGATGTTGTGGCCTACCCGACCCTTGCGGGGGCCGCGAGTTTTGCCCGGGGCATTGCGGCGGATTTGATCGCGTCGGACGCTGAAGAGATTGTGATGGATGTTCCAATGACGGTGGAGCGCGCGCCAGCCCAGGCTGCTTATGATGAAGGTGCCGCGCGGATAGCAGATGCCTTGGATCGGGGGAGTGATGTGGTTTGCCTTTGCGAGGGAGATCCGTTTTTCTATGGCTCGTTCATGTATCTTTTTGCGCGCCTGTCAGAGCGTTATCGGGTTGAGGTTGTGCCGGGGGTGACTTCGGTCACGGCCTGTGCAGCGCGTGCGGGGATGCCGCTGGCTGCGCGGAATGAGCGGTTGACGATCTTGCCGGGGCCTTTGCCTGAAGCGGAACTCCGCGCCCGCATCGACGGTGCCGAGAGTGTCGCGATCATGAAGGTGGGGCGGCATTTGCCGAAGATACGAAGGGTGATTGCTGAACTGGGGCTAACCGAAACGGCCGTCTACGTTGAACGGGCGAGCCTTCCGGAAGAGGTCGTCTTGCCGCTTGCGGATGCGCCGGAACGCGCCCCCTATTTTTCAATGATCCTGCTTGCGAAAGGGGCTGATCCATGGCTGTGAAACCGGTTGTTCTCGCGCTTTCGCGGTCGGGGCAGGCAACGGCCCATCGCGTGGCCGAGGTCCTGGATGCGCAGGTCTACGGCCGGGAGGGTCGGGTGGATAAGGCGGATGGGTTCTTTCCAAACGCGCTGGATCATGCGCGTGATCTTTTTGCCGCCGGGGTGCCGATTGTGGGTGTTTGCGCGTCAGGCATCCTGATCCGTGCCGTCGCGCCTTTGTTGGCTGACAAAACGGCTGAGCCACCGGTGCTGTCGGTTTCTGACGATGGATCGGTCGTCGTGCCGCTCTTGGGTGGGCATCGCGGCGCTAACCGGTTGGCCGCAGAGATCGCGGAGGCTTTGGGTGCTGTCGCGGCCGTGACCACTGCGGGGGATGTGGCGCTTGGTGTGGCGCTGGATGCGCCGCCCGCTGGCTGGTCCTTGGTCAATCCGCAACATGCAAAGGATGCTATGGCTCTTCTATTGTCTGGGGCTGGTGCAACGGTCGAAGGGCCGGACGCGCGGGACGCCACCTGGTTGCAGGGTTTGCCAACGGGTGATGGGCTGCGGATCAGTTGCGGTCCCGCCCGGTTGGCCGATTTGGGACCGGATCATCTGCAGTTTGCACCTACGCGCTTTGCGCTGGGGGTGGGCTGCGCGCGGGATTGTCCGCCAGATGAGGTGGCCGCGCTTGTTGATGAAGCAATGACCGAGGCGGGGATTTGCTCTGAGGCCTTAAGCTCCGTTAATACGGTGGCGCTCAAGGCCGATGAACCGGCGGTGATTGATCTTGCGGAGAAAGCGGGCCTGCCGCTACGGCTGTTTTCCGCAAGGGAGTTGGAAGCCGAGACACCTCGATTGGCGCATCCTTCTGAAGTGGTTTTTGCAGAAGTGGGCACGCATGGCGTGTCGGAGGCCGCAGCATTGGCGCAGGCGGGCGATGCGGCGACACTATGCGTGCCAAAGCAGAAATCGGCGCACGCCACCTGTGCGATTGCGGAAGCCACCGCCCCGTTGACGGAATTGCGCGGGCGCAGGCGTGGGCGGCTTTCGGTTGTTGGTATCGGTCCGGGGCAAGCCGCATGGCGGACGCCTGAGGTGTCGAAGCTGGTGGCAGAGGCGGATGAGCTGGTGGGCTATGGCCTCTATATTGATCTGCTGGGGCCGCTGGCGGTCGGCAAGGAAAGGTCGGATTTTCCACTGGGTGGCGAGGAAGACCGGTGCCGCTATGCGTTGGAGCAGGCGGGGACGGGCAAGAACGTGGCCCTTGTCTGCTCGGGTGATGCCGGGATTTATGCGATGGGGGCGCTTGTCTTTGAGCTGTTGGACCGGGGCCCGGATCAGATGGGGGTTTCGGATGCGGCGCGCCGGGTCGAGATCATATGTTCGCCGGGGGTGAGCGCGTTGCAAGGGGCGGCGGCACGGGCGGGGGCGCCTTTGGGGCATGACTTTTGCGCGATTTCGCTGTCTGATCTGCTGACGCCGCGCGAAGATATTTTGAAGCGCCTGCGAGCGGCGGCAGAAGGAGACTTTGTCATTGCCTTCTACAATCCGGTCTCCATGCGCCGACGGACATTGCTGGCGGAGGCACGGGACATTTTGCTGAAGCACCGGCCCGGGGCAACGCCGGTGATGCTGGCCACTTCGCTGGGACGACCGGAGGAGCATGTGCGCTACCGCCGCTTGGATGAGTTGGAGGTTGACGAGGTTGATATGCTGACCGTCGTTTTGATCGGGTCATCGCACTCGCGGTTGGCGCAATTGGGCGAGGGGCCGCGGATGTATACGCCGCGTGGTTACGCGCGCAAGATTGATGGGGATCTGGTGGGATGACGCTGTTTCGCTGCGCGAAAGCCGCCCCACCCACCATCCCCTGGGAGGCAGCATGACGGTTTACTTTATTGGGGCCGGGCCGGGTGACCCGGAGCTTTTGACCTTGAAAGCGGCGCGGCTGATTGGCGCTTGTCCGGTTTGTTTGTATGCGGGCTCTCTGGTGCCTGCCGAGGTTGTGTCTTGTGCGCCCGAAGGGGCGTTGGTGATGGATACGGCGCCGATGACGTTGGATGAGACGCATGCGGTGATCATGGAGGCGCATGAGAAGGGTCAGGATGTGACGAGGGTGCATTCTGGCGATCCATCGCTTTACGGCGCAATTGCCGAGCAGATCAGGCGGCTGAAGGCGGATGGGATCGATTACCAGATCATTCCCGGTGTGCCAGCCTATGCGGCGGCGGCGGCGGCTTTGGGAACTGAATTGACAGTACCGGAAGTGGCGCAATCGATCATTCTGACCCGGATGTCGATGAAATCGACAGGCATGCCGGCAGGCGAGACGCTGGAGAATTTCGCGCGTTCTGGGGCCACATTGGCGATTCATCTGGGCGTTCGCGCACTGCGCGAGATTGAGCGGCAATTGGTGCCCCATTACGGGGCGGAGTGTCCTGTGGCTGTGGTGTACCGCGTCGGGTGGTCGGATCAGATGATCATTCGGGGCACATTGACGGATGTTCGTGAGAAGGTTCGCGCGGCGAAAATCACGCGGACGGCATTGATTCTGGTGGGGCCTGCATTGGCCGATTCGCACGGCTTTCCGGACAGCGCGCTTTACGATGCGGCCAAACCGCATGTTTTGCGCCCCCGCGTGAAGGCTTAATTCTAAGGGTTTGCCGCGCCGCGGCGGATTTCGTTACTTGAAATTTACCTTCTTTCGGTCATTTTGAGCCATGTCTGGAGGGGACTGTAATGTATACGTTTTTGCCTGAGGCTGTGCGTCAGGGGTTAGAAGAAGCGCGCAAGGCTGCGCTGAAACGCAAGGACCGGCTGGCGGTCCATGATGGTGATGAGACCTATCGCATCCGGCGGTTCTGGGACGGGGGGTTTGCTCTTGATCTGGAAGGGTCGGAGCGGTTGCGTGGCCATGTGGATATTTATGACGGGCCAAAGCACCTTTATCAGTGCCTTGTTGTGTCCTCGGTTGACGAGGATGATGAGCGGGTGTTTGAGTTCAAGTGGCTGACACCTGTGGCGAGCCAGCCTGCTGCCGATTTTGTACGTCCCGATTTTGTGCCTACGGGTCTGATCGGGAATTGAGCCATCGCGGCGGAGTGCCGCGATGACGTTGCTGTCTTAGAAACCGATGAATTGCTCAGCCAGTGCGACGAAAAGCGGGATGCTGAGGATCGCGACTGGCGTGCCGAGCCCGGTGGACGTGCCCACATAGGCTGATGGGTTCGCCTCTGGCAGGGCACCACGCATGGTGGGTGGGCCGGAGATGTCTGAACTTGAGGCGGCCATGACGGCCAGCAGGACAACACCTCCACCAGAGAAACCTGTCAGGTGATGGGCGGCGAGGCCCACGGCAAAGCCCAGAAGACCGTGGATGATCGGGGCCGTGATGCCGTAAAGAACGTAGGCATGGGCGACCTTGCGCAGTTCTGACAGACGCGACCATGCCTCCATCCCCATGATCAGCATCAGGATCGACAGAAGGCCACGGAAGAGCGGTTCGTAGAAGCTTTCGTAGACGCTTTCGGGGCGTGCGAAGAGGCCGATCATGATGCCTAGAAGCAGGGCAGAGATGGCCGGGCTGCGCAGCGTGTCGACAAGAATACCCTTGATCAGATCGCCATTGAAACCTGGGCTGCCGGAGCCGCCCATGGTAATGGTTGCGCCGCCACCAGCGGTGGCGGTGACTGCTTTGCGTGCAGCACTCATCCTTGCGAGGATGATGGCCGTCACCAGGGCCGCGACATCCATGAACGGGTAAAGCGCGCCGATGAAACCTTCGTAAAAGATGCCTTCGCTGTCGAGCATCGCCATGCCTGCGGCGAGGGTCGAGGCGGATACGGCGCCGAAAAGCCCCGCCGTGGCCATCCCGTCCGTGGGGGCCACGCCGCGCCGTCTGGCGAGGGTGATGCCGCCGAGGAAGACGATTAGGATGCCAATGAGCGCGGCACCAATCGCGGGCACCATGAGGGCGAAGAAATCAGCCTCTCTGATGGAGATACCTGCGCCCAGCCCGACCTTGAGCAAGAGAAGGATCACGATGAATTTGTAAACAGGATCAGGGACTTCCAGCTTGCTGCCCAAGGCGGCGAGCATCATGCCGCCCAGAAGGAAGGCCAGCGTTGGCTTTTGCATCTGCGCGACGATAGTTGTCGCGATGTCGAAGAGGATGTCCATATCTGACCCTTTTTGCGGCTCTGACGGGTCATATGCATCTACGAAGACGAAAAGAAAAATATATCTTTTGGCATGAAATGTTCTATGAAAAAGAACTATGGACAACCTGAATTATCACCATCTGCGGTATTTCCGCGAGGTCGCGCATGACGGCAACCTGACCCGGACGGCCGCGCGCGTGAACCTGTCTCAGTCGGCTTTATCTACTCAAATCAAGCAGTTAGAGGCCCGGCTGGGCCATGATCTGTTCCAGCGGGTAGGTCGCAAGCTGGAACTGACCGAAGTGGGGCGGATTGTGCTGGATCATGCGGATCGGATCTTTGGGACGGGGGCGGAATTGCTGGCGACGCTTGATGGCAGCGGTATGGTAAAGCCGCCGTTAAGGGTTGGTGCGCTCTCCACCCTGTCGCGGAACTTTCAGATGCGGTTTCTGGCGCCGCTTCTGACCGATGGGGGCGTTGATCTGGTGTTGAAATCGGGCAGTGCCGCAGTGCTTTTTTCTGCGCTCAAATCTCTCGCGCTGGACGTGGTGCTGACGACCGAACCACCCCAGGCGGGGGGTGATTTTACCGCACATCGGCTGGCCGAGCAGGTTGTTGCACTGCATGGCACACCGGAACGTCTGCGCCATGCCAGCCTGAAAGAAGCGCTGCAAAATGAACCACTTATCGTGCCCACCGACAATGCGATCCGGATTGCGTTTGACAGTCTGGTGGCCAAACTTGGGGTTACGCCGCGTGTTCTGGCGGATGTGGATGATATGGCGATGGTGAGGCTTCTAGCGCGGGCGAATGCCGGGTTGGCGGTGGCACCGACGGTGGTTCTGGCGGATGAATTCGCCTCTGGCCGGATTGTGACGGCGCCCTTTGATCTGAAGATTACAGAGGCGTTTTTTGCGGTCACGATCCGGAGGAGTTTCCCGCATCCGCTATTGGCAGACCTGTTGGCACAGAATGATGCGCCGAACTGAGCGATGAGAAGGGCGGCGACCAGAGCCGCCCCTCCCGTTCATCTGATCAAAGCAAGCCGCGCTCCCAGGGACCTTCGATAGCGAGGGTGATGCCCGGCGTCTGGATGTTCACAAACAGAAACCGGCCCGAGGGATCAAAGGTCGCGCCGGCCCATTCGTTGTTGCGGTGATCGTCGGCGGTGATGAATTCGAGCGACTTGCCAGCGCCGCGAATGTCGGCCTCGGTCAGTATCACGTTGTTTTTGGCGAAGAGATAGGTCTCGCCCGCCGGGGTCAGGCCCATCAGGCGTTCGCCAATGCCAAAATCATCTTCGACGCCACCGCCATCTTCGCAGAGCAGCACGCCGCCACGGGGGCTGACGGTGACGTTGTCGAAATTGTTGCCTGCCGCCTTGTTCTCGGCCTGGAAGATGCAGGTCAGCCGGTCAGAGGCGGGATCGAAGGTCCAGACAGAGCCGTCGCCGCGTCCGATGGCACCGTCTTCATCGACGCCGGATGAGGTATCGACCAGATAGACCAGCCGGTCAGAGGCGGAATACCAGCACCCTTCCAGGCGGCTCATCCGCAAACAACCCGCATCGCGGCCTTGCACGAAGGGGCCTGAGGCGAGGTTGTCCGCCTCGTGTGGGGCTTCGGTAAAGGGTTGCGGGTCCAGATCGGGGTCTTCGATCAGCACCCATTCAATCTGATAGCTTTCGCCCATGATCGGCTGGATCAGATCGGCCTTGTCTTCGCCCGCGACCTTGGCCATGTAAAGCGCGCCGCCCTGTTCCAGCGCGCCGATGCGACGGCTGTCATCATTGGGCAGGAACTTGTAGAGGCCCGCCTGATTGCGGCTGTCCTCGGTCAGGAAAATCGCGTTTGAGACCGGGTCATAGGCGATCGCCTCATGCACGAAGCGGCCCATGCCGACGATGGGGTTACCGGTGGTCTGATCCGGATCAGCGGCCACCTCAAAGACATAACCGTGTTTCTTACCGCCTTGATCGGTGAAGTTGATCAGGTCTTCTTCGCAGGTCAGCCACGTGCCCCACGGCGTCGGTCCGCCGGCGCAATTGTCGAAGGTGCCGCCAAGTGAGGGCACGGTTGAGACGAACTTCCCACCCCGAAAGACAAGGTTCGTCGTGCCGCCAGAGGGGCGACCGGCATCCTCTTCATCCACCACGTCAGCGGTGTCATAGACGGCGGGTGCCGGGATCGTGCCGATCATGGGGTTCAGCTTGTCTTCGTGATTGCGCACGAGGGTGAGCTCGGTTTCGCCATTCACAACGCGCGAGCGGACGACAGCCATGCCGTCATGGTCGATGGGGGTCGGGTTGCCATCATCCATCAGATCGCCGGACCAGCCGAAGGTCTGGTAGGTGAAGCCTTCGGGCAATTGCAAAAGCGGCAGGCCGGTGACCTGATCGCGCACCGGTGCGACGGGGCCATAGGGGGAGCCGATGGGCTCCATCCGCGTCAAGGCAGCGGCGCGGCGGGCGTAGAGGCCGGAAAATGGCAGGGCAAGCGCCGAGGCGGCGGCCCCGGTGATCAGCGAACGACGGCTGGTGGTAACTGGCATATCTGTCTCCCTGTTTTTGGTGGCACAACGGGTGGTTGCACCACCCGCGCAAAGGGTTGCGAAACAAGATGACAGGGGGATCAAAGCCAGATGACCGATTTGTAACGACGGGGCATCAGCCAGCACCGGTCAGGGTCTCTATGACCTTTGCCGCGGTGACGAGATGTGCGCCGGATGATATATTCGCTGCGTGGAGGTCATCGACATGCGACATCTCGTACTTCTTGCCGCACTGTTTCCAGTAACGGTTCATGCAGATCCACCGGTTACGGTGGAGGATGAACTGGGCATTCTGAACCCGCAGGATACGGGCCGCGAAATGCTGATCCGCAAGATCGAAATGGGCGTGATCGACTCGGTGACCTGCTCGCTGGGCATCAACGCCACCAAGAATGACGCGCATGAGCTTGCACGGGAACTGACCCGACAATGCGCCGAGGCGGGGTACACCAAGGCGATGACCTGGATGAGCCAGTTGGAAAACAACGGCATGGGTGGCGCCTATGATCCGGATGCGTCAGCCGAATGGGATCGGCGCGCGGCGGAAGCTGGTGACCCGGTTGCCCGTTTTAACCATGGCTTGAACCTGATGCGCGGTCATGGCGTTGCGCAGGACGAGGCATTGGGTCGACAACTCGTTGATCAGGCGGCGGCAGACGGGCTGGATATCGCAAGGCGGTTGCAGGGCGCGGATTATGATCTGGACGAGGTGACGCCGGACGCCGACGATTGGAAGTACGGCCCGTTCTTCTAGTAGGCGTTACTGCAAATCAGCAAATGCCCCCTGCAGGCGTGCCACAGCGTCTTCCACGTGCGCGCGCGGGGCGCCGAGGTTGAAGCGCAGAAAGCTCTCACCGCCCTTGCCGAAGGTCGGGCCGTGGTTGGCGGCGATCTTTGCTTTGTCCTGCACGCGCGCGGTGAATTCTTCGCGGGCCATGCCGGTATTCGTGAAGTCAACCCAGGCGAGATAGGTGGCCTCAAGCGGCATGGAGGCGAGGCCGGGGATCGCGTTGACGCCTGTGTCGAAAATCTTGCGGTTTTCGTTGATGTAGGCGCAGCAATCATCGACCCAGGCCGCACCTTCTGGCGTATAGGCGGCGGTGGCCATGAAGAGGCCAAAGCTGTTCGGCGACATGCCCAAGGCTGCCATCCGCTTGCCAAACCGGGCGCGCAGGTCAGGGTCTTCGATAATGACATTGCCCACATGGCTGCCTGCGATGTTGAAGGTTTTTGTGGTTGCTGTCATCATGATCAACCGCTCGGTGATCCCATCGATATGGGCCATGGGCGTATGGGTCTGGCCGGGCATGGTCAGGTCATGGTGGATTTCGTCTGAGACCAGGATCAGTTCGTGCCGCTTGGTGAAGGCCGCGACGGCCTGCAGTTCTGCCTTGGTCCAGACCCGCCCGCCAGGATTGTGGGGGGAGCAGAGGATCACCATCCGCTCATTTCCCGTCATCTGCGCGTCGTAGGCGGTGAAATCCATCTCGTACCGCCCGTTATTGTTGACAAGCTCGCATTCCACGACCTGCCGTTCAGCCGCGGCAATCACGCGGGCGAAAGCGTGGTAGACGGGGGTGAAGAGGACGACGCCGTCACCGGGATTGGTGTAGGCGTCGATGCACATGGCCGTGCCGTTGACGAGGCCGTGGGTGGTGAAGATCCAGGACGGATCGATCTGCCAGCCGTGCCTCTCAGCCATCCACCACTGGATTGCCCCGCGGTATTTGCTCTCATCCCCGAAATAGCCGTAGACCCCGTGATCAACCATGTCCTGCACGGCTTTTTGGATCGGCGGGGCGGCCTTGAACTCCATGTCCGCGACCCACATGGATAGCCCGTCATCGGGACTGACGCCGAAAAGCTGCTCCATCGCGTCCCATTTCACGCAATGGGTGTTGCGGCGGTCGGGGGCGTGATCGAATGACATGGGGCTCTCCTGCTGGTCGGCGTGCAGGCTACGGAAGGCGGGGCGGAGTGCAAGGTGCAAAATCGGGGTGGGTCGTCAGAGCGGCATCAGGAGTTCGAATTGGCCTTGGGTCTGTTCATGAGGGAACGAGCGGACAAACGCGGCAAAGCCGGTATCGGCGGCGTCGGCATTGATCAGCCGCAGTGGGCCGTCTGATACGGTGAGCGCATGGTTGATCAGGGCGGTGCCGATGCCTTGCCTGCGGGCATCGGGCTGAACGCCGATCTGGTGCAGGTTGCCGCTGCCGGGGGCAAGTGCTGCATAGCCTGTCAGTGTTGTGTCGTCGTGGGTGCAGAAACAGCGGATGTCGTCGGCAATGGCCGCGACGGAGTGGGCGCTGTTTTGCCAAGAAGGTGGCCAGTCTTGGAGTGATTGTGTCGCTGAGGCGATTTCGGACCACGGGACTTCGTTGATTTCGGGTGTCGCAGCGGACGGTTTGGGGCCGGTGATGATATAGCAGGACAGGTCCCGGTGTTTCTTCATGCCCAGCTTTTCATAGAGGCCGAAGGCTGTCGTGTTTTCGACAAGGACTTCAGTTTGGAAGGTGGCGACGGCGTTTTGGCGCAGGTGACTGAGCGAGGCTTCGGCAAGGTCGGTGGCCAGCCCGCGTCCTCGGTACTCCGGAATGGTCCCGCTGGAGATCAGATACGAGGCGCCATCACGGACGGAGACGAGCCAGATTGCAGCGACTTCACCATCAACAATGGCAATGCGCGATGCCTCCGGACTGAGGCCGCGCTGTTGCATCATGAAGCTGAAAGCAGGGAGCGTCAGGTTGATCGGGACGGCGTAATCAGAAAAGGCGCTGGCCATCGCGGTGCACAGGTCCTGCATGCTGACCGCGTTGGCGTCTTTGACTATGGTTTCAGTCCTGCTCATCCGGCAATTCAAACAGATCATGGACGCTGCATTCAAGCTCTTCCGCGAGGGTGAGTGCGAGGATCGTCGACGGGGTGAAGACTCCGTTTTCGATGGTGTTGATGGTTTTGCGCGACACGCCCACGGCATCGGCAAGCTCGGCCTGGGTCAGGCCAGCCTTGGTGCGGTGGGCGCGCAGATGGACGATGAGCCTGACGCTCATTCAGCGCGTCCGCGCAGGACGGCGACGACGTAATAGGCGGGCGGCACTGCGCCGAGGACGGGGCCGAGCCAGTAGAACGCCATCGCAGGATCCATGCGGCCCGTCAGGCTGAGCGCCAGAAAGAGGATGAAGACGGCGAGAACGGCCCAGAAGCCAAAGATCAGGCTGTCGCGATGGACGGCGCTGTTCTGTTCGTCCCAGGCGGCATCAGCCGCATCGGGGTTAAGCAGGCTGATCACGGCAGAGATAATGGCATAGCCAATTGCGATGGTTGCGATGATCGCGGCCCAAGTCAGACCTGACGGTCCGATGGAAAGAACCGAGGCGCTGATTGCACAGAGGGTGGCGATGACGATTGCGGCGCTTCCGAAGAGGCGCGCGCGGCTGACGGGGTTGGTCGACATGGAAGCTCCTTTCAATTTGTAACCTTGGGGTGACATAATGGCAGTGTTTTGTAACGTCAAGGTTACATCGGCGCTGCGTTGCAATTTTCTGTGCTGCGGCCTAAATCCCTTGCATGGCTTTGCGTAACATCCTGATCCACCCCGATCCGCGTTTGAAGAAGGTGACCGACCCGGTTGCCGAGATCACCGATGACATCAGGCGGCTTGCCGATGACATGCTGGAGACGATGTATGACGCCCCCGGCATCGGTCTGGCGGCACCGCAGGTCGCGGTGATGTCGCGGCTGATCGTGATGGATTGCGAAAAGGACGAGGGGGCGACGCCAAAGCCGATGGTGCTGGTGAACCCGCAGGTCGTGTGGACCTCGGACGAACGCAATGTCTATGAAGAGGGCTGTCTGTCGATCCCCGAGCAATATGCCGATGTCGAACGCCCGGCAGAGGTTGATGTGGAATGGCTTGATCTCGACGGCAAGACACAGCGCGAACGCTTTGACGGGCTTTGGGCGACCTGCGTGCAGCACGAGATCGATCATCTCGATGGGAAGCTGTTCATCGACTACCTCAAGCCGCTGAAGCGCCAGATGATCACCCGCAAGATGCAAAAGCGCAAACGCGAGATGGCGCGCGGCTGATGGCCTTGCGCGAGGTGTGTTTGATCGGGGAGCCGGTTCTGCGGGCGGTGGCGGCACCCGTGGCGCAGTTCGATGAGGATCTGGCGACGCTGATCGCGGATATGTTCGAGACGATGTATGCCGCACCCGGACGCGGGTTGGCGGCCCCGCAGGTCGGCGTGTCATCGCGGGTTTTTGTGACCGATGTGACCTGGAAAGACGGGCCGCATACGCCGATTGCTTTTGTTAATCCGGAGGTTGTGGCGCAGGCCGAGGACGTGGTGACGGGGCCAGAGGCCTGTCTGTCCATCCCGGAGCGCGCCTTTGACGTCAAACGCCCTTCTTGGGTCGAGGCGCGGTGGCAGGATGCTGATGGTGCTGTGCGGCAGGCGCGGTTTGAAGGCCCGCAGGCCATCTGCTTTTGCCATGAACTGGACCACTTGAACGGCGTGCTGATCACCGATCACGGGGTGGAAAGATGAGCCATCGCCCTTATGTGCCCTGGCCGCATCCGGCCCTGCGCAAGCCTGCGGACCCGGTCAAGGCGATCACCGAGGAGGTCCGTGCGCTGTGGGACGAGATGATCGTTGCGATGGACACGATGCCGGGCGTTGGTTTGGCGGCCCCGCAATTGGGGGTGAGCCTCGCGCTTGCGGTCGTGGATGCCTCGGAGGAGCGGGGCCGGGCGATCCGGCTGGCCAATCCTGAAATCCTGCACAGCTCTGTGCAGATGCGCGACCATGAGGAAGGCTCGCCCAATCTGCCGGGGGTTTGGGCGAAGATTTCGCGCCCGCGCGCGGTGACTGTTCGGTTTCTGAACGTGCAGGGCCAATGGGACCGGCAGGAATTCGTGGGCCTTTGGGCCACATCCGTGCAGCACCAGATCGACCACTTGCAGGGCAAGATGTATTTTGACCATCTCAGCCGGGTGAAGCGGGATATGTTGATCAAGAGGGCCCGGAAGTTGGGTGCGAGTTGAGAGCGCGGATGCCATCGCCATTGTCGCTTGAACCAATGGCGCGATAATGGCGACCGGAGGTATTTTGAAACATGAGAAGGAGGGGCCTTTGCGCGTCATATTCATGGGGACCCCGGATTTTTCGGTGCCGGTTTTGGACGCTTTGGTGGCAGCGGGGCATGAGATTGCTGCGGTCTATTGCCAGCCGCCGCGTCCTGCGGGCCGAGGCAAGAAAGAGCGGCCTTCGCCAGTGCATACCCGTGCTGAGGAATTGGGGCTGGAGGTCCGCCATCCGGTTTCGCTGAAAGGGGCGGAAGCGCAGGAGGCCTTTGCGGCTTTGAACGCGGATGTGGCAGTGGTGGTCGCCTACGGGTTGATCCTGCCGCAGGCGGTACTGGATGCACCCAAGGCGGGCTGTTTGAACATTCACGCCTCGCTTTTGCCGCGCTGGCGGGGGGCGGCGCCGATCCACAGGGCGATCATGGCGGGGGATGCTGAGACAGGTGTTTGTATCATGCAGATGGAGGCGGGGTTGGATACCGGGCCGGTCCTTTTGCGTGAAGCCTTGGCGATCGGGGCGGAGGAGACCACGGGGCAATTGCATGATCGCTTGACCGCATTGGGTGCGCGGCTGATTACTAGGGCTTTGGATCAATTGCCCGCGCTTGTGCCTGAACCGCAGCCTGACGAGGGCGTGACCTATGCCGAAAAGATCGACAAGGCCGAAGCGCGGGTGGATTGGGCGCGGCCGGCGGCAGAGGTGGATCGGTTGATCCGGGGCCTCTCTCCCTTTCCCGGCGCGTGGTGTGACGTTGCCGGTGAACGGGTTAAGCTGCTGGGGTCTCGCCTTCTTGCGGGCACCGGTGCGCCGGGTGCGGTGCTGAGCGGATTCACCATTGCCTGCGGTGACGGTGCTGTTGAAATCACGCGCGCGCAACGGGCGGGCAAGCGGCCAATGGCGGCGGATGAGGTGCTGAAGGGGCTCGATCTGGGCGAGACGCTCACGTAGCGAAATCGCCCGATCTGGTTGATTTGGCGCGCACCTGCGGCTAGCGTCGCGCGGCGGAAATGGCGTTTTCGCGTATCTCTTGTTCACCGTCCTGAACGCCGGGGCCTTGTGTCAGAAGGGTCTGCGATGACCGATCGTCCGCAATATTTTCGTTTTCATCAGGGTGAGAAGGCGCTGCCCTTCGCGACGGCGGAATATGAGGCCCGCCTCACCGGGTTGCGTCGGATCATGGCGGACCGCGATGTGGCGGTGGCGATCCTGACCTCGATGCACAATGTCGCCTATTACTCCGGCTTCCTCTATTGCGCCTTCGGGCGGCCTTATGCGCTGGTTGTGACTGCGCATGACTGCGTGACGATCAGCGCAGGCATTGATGGCGGCCAGCCCTCGCGCCGGTCTTTCGGTGACAACCTGACCTATACCGATTGGGAACGCAGCAATTTCTGGCGCGCGGTCCGGTCGTTGGCCGGGATTGGCCGGGTGGTTGGGTATGAGGCGGATCATATGAGCGTCGCGCAATCACAGGCGTTGCGGCATCATTTGCATCCTACCGGTCTGATCGACCTCGCCCCGGAAACGATGCAGCAGCGCATGCGCAAGTCCGAGGCAGAGCGGGATTTGATCCGCGCAGGCGCGGCAGTGGCCGATCTGGGCGGCGAGGCCATCCGCGACGCAATCAAACCAGGCGCGCGCGAGATTGACGTGGCCATGGCCGGGCGTGACGCGATGGAGATGGAGATCGCCAAACGCTTTCCTGAGGCCGAATATCGTGACACCTGGGTCTGGTTTCAGTCCGGCATCAACACGGACGGCGCCCATAACCCGGTGACGGCACGGGCGTTGGAGGAGGGCGATATCCTGTCGCTCAACACATTTCCGATGATCAGCGGGTATTACACGGCGCTTGAGCGGACGCTGTTTCTGGGATCAGTGGATGAGGCGAGCCTGAAGATATGGGAGGCGAATGTGGCGGCCCATGAACTGGGCATATCGCTTTTGAAACCGGGCGCGTCTTGTGCGGAGGTGACGGCGGAGATCAATGCCTTCTTCGCCGAAAGGGACCTCCTGCAGTATCGCAGCTTCGGATACGGTCATTCATTTGGCGTGCTGTCGCATAATTACGGGCGCGAGGCGGGGCTGGAATTGCGCGAGGATATTGAGACGATCCTCGAACCGGGCATGGTGATCTCGATGGAGCCGATGCTGACGATTCCGGAAGGCACGCCGGGCGCGGGCGGGTACCGGGAACATGATATCCTGTTCATCACGGAGGATGGGAACGAGAATATCACAGGGTTCCCGTATGGGCCGCAGCATAACGTGGTGGCGTAGTTCGTGATACGTCGATTGCGGATTTGTGAGAGAAGGTTTCGGTCAGCGCGTGCGATTTATGAAATGTCTGAAGCGAATCCAAATTGACTGATGCTGCGTTTTACACACATGGACGCTTGAAGAATCTGAGATGGCAACATGCTGATGTTTCTAAGGGTGTTGCCCAACCCAACCACAATGGGCGCAAACAACTGTAGATTGGAAGTTGGCGAAAAGACCATCCGTAATGGGATCGAGCGAGCCAAGCTGTGCTCGTAAAGCTGAAATCTGCGAAAGTTCAACTTGAGGTCTGGCGATACTATTGGCGTGCTCAAACGTTCTTCTGTCGTAGTCTTCGAGCCATTTCGCTCCCAGACCGAAGACATCGTCGTTTTTGTAGATGCACATGTTTGTGTCGAGCAACCACCATTGATGGTCGCCACAACAGGTCGGACACTTGAACCCACCATTCTCTCCGATGGTGAGCCACGTTGCAAAGTCGATCTCGCCTTCGGCGGCGGCCAAACCAGACGCAAAGTAGTGTGACGGATGCTCCCTGTAGGATTCGATGGATAGAGCTGCAATCCGCGGCAGGCTCTTTTCGAATTCTTTCGCTGCCGCTTTGCCAACTTCTGTTTCCAACCATGCACTGTCCGGCGTGCAGGAAACGCCAGAGTAGTCAGCATGGGCAGGCTGCTGCCCCGCCATGGCTATGCCGCCGAGGAGATTTGCAATCATACGCCGTGGTTCGCCTGCCAGATTCTCGGCAAGTCGGAGCAAATGTGGGATGGCTAGATAGCTTGCAGGATAGGTTGTCCCTTGATGCAGCAGCGCAGAGAAAAAGAGGTAGTTAGCGGCTTCATCGCTCCATTCCTTTTCCAGCTCTGCCAACAGGACATTCGCACCGATCCCGTAGCAGTGCGGGGCCTCGTCCCAAATAGGGTCATCATACGGAAATGGCGTCATGGCGGTGCGTTTTTTGAAGAAACCAAATGGTTCAGCAGCAGTCATTTGCGCAGACGCAACGAGAGTCAACTTCGTCTGCAATCCGGTCATAGTATCCTACCCCTTCAGTCTACGATAACGTGTGTCGACGTGCGCCTTGTCTCACAAGCCGCTCGACAACCGTTTCCGCTTCTCCGCCCTCTCAATTGTCACATTTTGTAATGCAAGTGCAGAAACTTGCCGGGGCGGTGTTTTGCCCTCTGCCGTCAAGGTGTTACCAGATGATTCGCGATGAATCCGGGTGGGATGACAAGGAATATGACGGGACTGACACGCAGGTCTTTCGGGGCGATGATGCTGGCAAGTGGCGCTGCCGCCTGCGCGCCGCGTGTGGAGCCAACGGAGATTCTCGATCTGTCGTCGCGCGCGGATTATCTGCCGGGCTATGGCCCGCTCCCAGATGCGGGGTACAATTTGCCGGGCATTCCGACCCGCTACACCCAAGGCGTCAATCGTCGTATGTCGGGGATTTACAACGGGGAGCAGGGGCCAAATACACTCGACGTCGACCCGTTTGCGAAGTTTCTTTATCACATCCGCGAGGACGGGACGACGACGCGCTATCCGGTGGGGGTCGGGCGGCAGGGCCGGTCGATCCGGGGGAAGGCGACGATAAGGCTCAAGCGCAAATGGCCGGGCTGGACGCCGACGCAGAATATGTTGCGGACCGAACCCGAAGTATATGGCCCGTTTGCCGCCGGGTTGCCGGGTGGGCTGCGTAGCCCGCTTGGGTCACGGGCGCTTTATCTTTATCGCGGCAGTCGCGATACGTTCTATCGCATCCATGGCACCAACGATCTGGAATCTATCGGAAATTCCGGCTCGGCTGGGTGTATCCGCATGTTCAACCAGGACATCATCCACCTTTACGACCAGATCGAGGTGCCGATGCAGGTCCATATCCGGGACCGGGATGAATCCCTGCGCGTCGACCCCGAAAACTACGAGCGCGGGATCGAATTGCCGCCCAAGATCATCGACCCCGAACAATTGCTTGGGCCCGAGGCCGAGGCGCTGGATCGCCCGCCGGTTTTTGACGAGGCCTAAGCGCTTTTCTTTGCATGTCTGTCAGGCCACAATTGCCGCGAAATGGGCGCGTGAGGATGTGCCTTGTGGTTTAATTTTGCGCCCTCAGTGCTTATGTCACTGATATCGCAGAGTAATAAAGGGACAGTTTATGGCGAATTTCGAAACGCAGATTAAGGAATCGCAGGCGCAGGTGGCCGAGGCGCAAAGCAAAATCTCGGAATTGACCAGCCGGATTGAGACGGCCCGCCAGAAGATGGCGCAGGGTACGGATATTTCTGTGGATATCGAGAATGCGTCTTTGGAAGATGTGCATGCCCATACTGAGCTGATGAATGCCAATATCGCCGAGTTGATCATGGGCCTCGACGATGTGACATCTGCTTTTTCGAAAGACTTTGATGAGATGCGCTCAAAAACCGGGATGGAGACGTTCATCGGCATCTTCAGCAAGGGTAAGGCGGAATCGATGCGACAAGAGCGGATGCGCACGGCCTCGATCGATGACAAGCTGCAGGACCTGATCAGCAAATCCGACGTGATCATGAAGCTCTTGGAAGGGCAGTTGGGGATCCTGAACGAACAGAAAGACAGCGTGGAAAAGAACCTCGCCGGGACGCTGGAAGAGCGTGAAGTGACCGTGGGCGAATTGGAAACGGTGCGCGCGGATATCCTGGCAATGGATCCCAAGATTATTGAGCTTGAGGGCAAGATTTCCGTCGAACAGGATGCGGCGGCGCGAACGAAGTTGGAGACCGAGCTTGCCGCGCTGAACGCGCAATATAACGAGATGGTGCAGCAAGAGCAGGTGAAGCTCGCGAAATCCCAGACGCTGGAGCGCTATATCGAAAAGGGCAAGACCTGGATCGACTCACTGCAGAACCAGGCGGCGACGCAGATGGTGCTGATCAACAAGCTGCAGACGGATACAAAACAGCGGGTGGTGCTTTATGATGCGCTGTCAAAGTCGTTGAAGACAGCGCAGCAACAGGATGTGGCGCACCAGATCAACGAGATTGGTGTGAAGACCGATCAGGAGGCGCAGACGGCCATGGCAGCCATCGGCTCGGCCACCAACGCCCGGATGGCGGATATGCTGGAAGCCCATGAAGACCACATGGTCTTTGCCCGCGAGGTCCTGGAGCAGAAGGCGAAAGCGGACGAACGCTTTATCCGCCGGTTCCAGGAAATCGTGGAGAAGCATGATAGCAATCAGTATGGCGCGCAATGAAACGTCGCCTCAAAGTCGCTGGTTTGCTGTTGGCTATTGCTGCTCTACTCATCATTTTGTGCGTTTTATTTGAGGCATCTTACTTGTGGTACTTGCCAGGTATTGCGACAGGCATTTTTGCCCTTGCCTATGTCAGCGGTGATGCAGGGGCTGACACGTCCGGTCTGGGGAAAACGGGTGATGGCTCAGGCGGGCTAACGTGACATCAGATTGTTTCCGTCTGTCGGTCTATCCAGTGGAAGCATCTTTTAATTGGTGTTTTCAGGTTAACTCATGACACAAACTGACCTCCAAGCCGACCATATGAAGCTGGAAGATACCCGGATGGAGCGGTGGATCGACCAGGTCCTTGCTAATCGTTTCGTTCACCTGTTCTGGATAGGGATGCTCGCTTTCGGCGTTCTTGCGCAACTCTATTCCAATGGTGTCGTTCTCGATATGCGGATTGAAGATGACCTTCCTCAACTGATGTTCCGCGATAACCCGGCACATGACACAGCCCTCGCAGATAAGCGCTATGGATGGGTCGTTGTCGGATGGTTTGAATACTACTTACATCGCTTTTCGACGCTATGGTTTCATGTCTGTTTCTTCGGCTTTGCATTCATGTTTTTGCTGAAGTTCCTCGCGGCCAAGCTCCCAGAATACATCGCGGCCTTTAAGCAAGGTAGGGAGGAAGGGCGATGACAGCCGACCTCCAAGCCGACCATATGAAGCTGGAAGATACCCGCGTCACGCGGCGGTATTTCGGGAAGTTCTCCAAGATCACGGGCTACCTGACCAAGGTGGCCGCGACGATGGAGGCTGAGGGGCGGTTTGGGCGGAAGGATATCGAGGCGCTTGCGCGGTATCTGGTGGGGCTCAACTGGACGTTTGCCGCACTTTCGCACAAATATCATTTCTCGGGCCGGTTTGCGCATGCGGGCAAGCTGACCTTTGACCGGCGCGAAAGCGGGTTTCCGATCTATCAAGAGCTGTTGGAGATGGCCAATGATGCGCAGCAGGCAGAGCGGCATCTGGCCCCTATGCCTTCTGCCGGGGACTTGAAGGATCAGATGGTCCGGGTGATCCTGTCGGAACAGGAGATCCCCACGAAGCTGCAATATGCGCTGTCGCAGCGGCTCTATTACGAGGAGCTTCAGCGCGGGGACCAGTTTTGGGCGCGCAATGATCCGCAGGCTGTGTGGCTGGGAAATCATGGCGACCGGCGGCGGTTTCTGGTCCATTGGGCGGTTTATGACAGCCAGGTGAACCTGCCCACGATCTATCTGATGGATCTGGAGGATACCGGGCGGACGGGCCTGCCTAAGGATGAGCGCCGCTGGCCAGAGGCACAGGCGCATCTGATGGCGCAATCGCTGGCGCATCTGAAGCTCTTAACGATTGCGAAAGGCTTTGACGAGGATTTTGACGATCTGCATCCCGTCCGCCTGCGCCGCTTTCATATCGGGCCGATGTATTCCTATACGTTCACGCAGCAATCGGGGCCTTTGCGCGACGTGCTGAAGGCCGCGAATGCGCCGGTGGGCGAGGATTGGGCGCTGGTCTGGACGGAGGAAGAGCTGGTCTCGGAACGGGTGGAGCAGGTGAAATCGGGCTGGTTTGGTTCGGTCGAGCGGCAGATTTTTGCGCTGGACCCGTTTGAGGGCGGCGGGGCCGAGACGGGGGCGAGCCGGATGGAGCGGTCTTTGATCATGCCGGAACGGCCTTATCAGGCGCTGGCCGAACGCAACCCGCCGGGGTTTCGGCAGGTGCGGAAGTTTGTGGTGAGCGATGGCGGGCGGGTGTTGAGTTACCGGTGAGCCGGCAGTTTTTGTGGCAGGTGCCGGAGCCTCCGGCGGGAGTATTTTTGGCAAGATGATGAGGGTTATATGAGCCAATCAAGCGATCAGATGGAACTGCGTGAGGAGGATATCCGCGCCCATTACAGCCCAGCTACCGAGATGCTGATGCAGCTTGATCATACGCCCCGGCTGGCGCAGGCGCGGCTGTCTTTGGAGCAGCCGGAGAAATCGCCCGATGTGGCGGCAACCCGCCGCCGGTTCCGGTCGACCACGCCGGGGCTGTTGTCGCGGACATCTGCGCCGTCGGGTGGTGTGCGGCTGCTCGATCGGATTGCGGAAAGCGATGATGATGATCCGCTTACCTCGCCCGCGCAGGCTTCTGTTGCCCATGCTTTGCGGCGTGCCTTGTCGATTGCCATCACCGTCGCGGATGCGTTTTCAGATCAGACGCCGCTGACGGAGTTGAAGCGCATCAATCTGGAGGGGCGGTTGGCGGCGGATCGATCGGTGGAGTTTACCGAATACCTCGCGGCGGAGTCGCTGGTGGCGCTTTACACCTTTGCCAACGCCTCATCGTTTCTTTTGGCCGCGCAAGCGACCGAAGTGAGTGTCGAGGTGGGCGCGGTGGATGAGGTGCTGACGGATAACGCACCGCTCGCCCTGCATGGCGCGATTTGGGAATTGGACCAGAAACTGGGCCAATTTGCCAAGGACGAGGCGACGCTGATCGCCACGATGCTGGCCTATTGCGAGCAGTTGATGTCGAAGGTCAGTCTGCGCGCCTCCACTGCGGGTCGGTTGGAGAGCTTCAACCAATCGTCCTGGCGGGTCGAGGCGGATGATTTTGTGGTGCAGGGATTTACGCCTGCGCGCGCGGCAAAGGGGTCCACCCTAACGATGACCTTCAAGAAGCCCAATGAGGTCGTCGGCAACCATATCGCCAAGTATCAGGCGATGAAGCTCAGCAAGATGCTCATGGCTTACGATTTCGACCGGCGGCTGAACCCGTTTGCAGAACTGGGCGGCTTCATCTTCACCTTCATGGGCGATGGCAAGCCGGGGACGGGGAAGACGACGCTGATCCAGATGATGGCGGGGATGATCAATGATTATTGCCAGATCGCGGGCTACCCGTTTCGCTATCAGAACCTGAGCACGGACAATATCGACAGCTATCAGGGTAAGTCGGGCCAGAATGCGAAGGCGTTTATTAACAATGTGCTTGACCCGCATGTGATCGGGTTCGGGACGATTGACGATATCGACCAGTTGGCGGGCAAGCGGGGGGACCGTCAGTCTTCGGCGGGACAGCTGGAGATTACCGCTGTCCTGATGGAGAGCTTTGCGGGCGCCAATACGGTTGTCCGGGGGAATTGCACGTTCGGGATGTTCTCGAATTACCCCGAAAATGTGGATGATGCCTTGCGTCAGCGGGCGGGCGCGCGGTTTCTGGTCGATGGGCCCCAGACGCGGGAGGATTACATCGAT
The DNA here is from genome assembly GCF_033963905.1 of Cognatiyoonia sp. IB215182. Classification (NCBI taxonomy): domain Bacteria; kingdom Pseudomonadati; phylum Pseudomonadota; class Alphaproteobacteria; order Rhodobacterales; family Paracoccaceae; genus Cognatiyoonia; species Cognatiyoonia sp. IB215182. The sequence continues at coordinate 438,424 of NZ_JAXBMB010000002.1, read as the reverse complement.
ATTCTCTACCTCTTGATGGGCAAGAACCACGATATCCCCGTCGGTGAGCATGAGATTTTCAGCGCGCAGGAGATCAAAAAGGCCGTCGCCGCTTCTTTTGAAAGCCATGCACGGCCGCATGAAGAGGGGCTGCAGCGGGTGTTTGAGCGGGTGCATGGGCAGGTGGGTGATCTGGATACGATTGCCAAGCTGGGCACCTATCTGAAGGGCATTCAGGAAGCGGATGAGCGGTTCACGGGCCGCGCCATCAAGAACATCACCGATGCGGTGAAAGTCCGCGCGATGGACTTCGAACTGCCCGATGAATGGATGGAGGAGCCGGACCTGTTCCTCTTCAAGGATTACGAGACCAAGAAGGGCATGATCTCGGAATTGCGCCAGCCCATCACGGTGGAGATGGTGATCCAGGAGATCAACCGCTACGCCGATAGCGAATTCCGCTATGCCGATAAATCGGACGAGGTTGCGATTGAGGCGATGGTGCGTGACTTTGGGCGTCAGGAGATCGCCAAGAAACGGTATCTGGAGAGCAAGGGATGATGCAGGGTCGGCGGAGGCTTTTGCGGTGAACCTGATCTCGGACAGCCTGCTGCTGCCCGCATTGGGCCTCGGCCTTCTGGGGTTTCTGGTGCCGCGCCTTCTGGCGCGGGTTTTGCCAGAGGGGGTGAAGCCACTGATGCTGAACGCGTTTCTATCGACCTTCATCCTGTTCGGTTTGGCGGGCTTGGGGTTCTTTCTGCTTTATGTTGGGCAGGGGGCGGACGCGGGCGCGCTGCTGGAGCCTGGCTTCTTTGCGAATGTGGTGTTCTTCGGGCGTTTGGGTTTGGCCTCGGCCTTGATCTGGGCACCGATCATGGTGCTGTCTGTGGCTGGGTTGCCGCGCAAATGGGTGAAGGAGACATGGTAAAACCCGATCGCTTAGATCGACCAATATGGAAGGAGCTGCCCTTTCTGATTGGCATTGTGTTAACCATTTTTGTTTTTGGAGTTTTTACACTTGCCATGCTTGAAGGCGAGGTTTGTGGTTGGGTCCCACCATGCACGTCAAAGTGGGAAACGCTTGTTCAGTCCCCGCCCAACGAAATTGGAGACACACTGGCGGGATTTGCCGGAAGTCTAGCCTTTGTTTGGCTCATCGTGACGGTTTGGTTACAAGCTACCGAACTTCGTGAGCAGCGCGCTGAATTTGAAAAAATGGCGGACGCTCAAACAAAGCAAGCAGAACTGCTAGAAGCCCAAGGAAAGATTTTCCGAGACGAGCAGATCCAACGGGAGCAAACACAACTATCCGATGTCATTGATGCCAAACTTACGGCGATGGTCCGCGCATGCGATCGCCTGAGCGCGATGAAGCCAATGGGTTTCTTGCACGAAGAGGATGATTTTAGCGGTTTTGTCGACGAAGCTGGAAATCTGCTAGAGAACCGTTTGCCCCTGACTATCCCAATGTTTTATGGACCCGAGCTTTCGGATTACCCAAGAACGCCAAAATCTCTCGATGAACAAGTATACTCGCATTCAATGAGCGTCATTGGCACGTTGCCAAAACTTAAGTTTCGAGAAACACACAAACGTTGCGTACGGAAGGTGCGATCAGCGGGCGTTGTGGAGGTGGTACATCTTGCAGATGACATCTTGGAACGTAGCGAGAAGCTAAGTGAAGCGCAAAGAGTCCGACTGGACGCCCTATTGGTTCGAGAGATGAAGCTAGGATTGGAACGAATGCTGGAGATGGATCTTTGGAACGACAAGGATGCAACGAGTTAGGTAATTGACATGCACCTTCTGATCGAAAAGGGGTTGATGTTCGGGAACCTGATCCGGGTGGATTCGCCCGTTCTGGTCGAACGTTACAATCGTGCGCTGAAACATCTTTCTGGGCGCGAAACAGGCCTGGATGTGTTTCATATTGATGTCTCGGGTTATTCGCCAGAGATCGGGGATGAGTTTGGCGATGACCTCTATCTGAACCATGCGGGCGTGAACCGGCAGTTCATTCTGCTGACGACCGAACAGGCAACCGCACCGCTTCTGAACGCAAAATTCTCGACCGCGCGGGGGATCCTGAAACAGTTCATCGCTGAAAATCGCGCACAGCTTTTCGCGCTGACCACGCGGGATGCGGTGGCGGGGGAACTGGTGAATTCCGTTTACGTGGCCGATACGCCAGCGCGCCTTTTTGATCTGCGCAAAGTGCGGATTGAGGCAGATACGACAAGCGGGACGGTCGCGACTGCGGCAAAATTGGGCGGGATGATTGACCGGTTCAAGACCGAGCCGGATGCCTGGTTTGACGATGTCCTGATTGCCGAGATGATCGGGATGGCGAAAGAAACCGGGGATGTTATGCGCAACCCGGTGCAGTTGCGGCAGACGGAGTTCGTACAGGAGAATTTCTGGACCGACCATTTCGGCGGCATGTATCTTTTCCGTGGTGTGCCGCATCCGGCGGCGATTGTGGCGGGCAGCAAGGATGAGATCGGCGATTTGCCTATCGCCTATACCTTCGATCTGGAAGACCGCTCTGCCATCGCGAAGTTTTTGGAACTCAATGACCTGGTTGAGCCGATTGTTGAGGCGCGCGGCTTGGACGCGGCGGCGATCCTGCAGCAGAAGATGGATTTTATCGTCGCCTCGGTTGCGGCACGGATGGGCGAGGATGTGCTGGGGGCCACGCGGCGGGATTTGCGCCGGTTGGGGCGGCACTATGCGAAGGACCTGCCGCAGGAATGGCAGGGGCTTGCCGCGCTGTTGCGCTGGGCGGAGGAAGACGGGCCATGGCCCAAGATCACGTCAGAACATCCGGCCTATTTCTATACTTTGCGCGCCAAGGCGCATGCGGATGCGGATCTTGTGAATCGGCTTTTGGCCGAACTCACCCCGCTTGATTTCCGGCAGCTCTTTATCTGTCACAAGGAGCTGTTTTACCGGACCTATGCAGGCTGGCCGCCGGAAAAACAGGCCTATGTCGTTGATTTTCTTGACCGGGAGTACCAAGTCGATAAGGCGGGAACGCGGGCGGCGCTATTTGGTCATGAGGCCGCGATGGAAGAGCCGCGGGCCGTGGCGCAGCCTGATCTGATCACCCGCGTGGGCCCGTGGGGTGCGGTCGCGCCGAGGAGAGGTTAAATGGGTTTTGTGAAACTGGTTGTCTTTGGCTTTATCGGGCTGACGGTGGTTTATTGGTCCATCGCGCTTTTTTCGCGGTCGGTGCGCAAGGAGCGGTTGGAGAACCAGTTCGATGCCGAACATCCCGAAGGTGGAGCGCCGGGCGCGCGGGACGCGTTTATCGCGGAAGGGCTGAAAGCCTATGACAGTTCCATTCGGCCCAAGCTGATTGGGCTTGTTTATGTCATCCCCACTGTTGTCATTGCGGCCATCGCCTATACGATCAACGCGAATTGAGGGTTTTCGATATGCAACGTGTCAAAACGATCTTCCGCATCGTGTTTTTCGTGGGGCTGGGTCTCTATTTCCACTACATCCTGCCGCAGCATGATGTGGTGAAGGTCACATCGACAGAGATCATTCGCACCGATTTCAGTTCGTTCAATCGGATCTTCTATGCGCAGGCGGATGCGGGCGCGGCAGAGCAGCCCACGCGCGACCTTCGTCTGATCAATACGCAGAAGCAGGACACATTCCTGCTCGGATTTGTCCGCCGCGACAGCGACAGCGTGATGGTTTATCGGAACGAAGATACAGGCTGGATCTATCCGCCTTACTTCAAGTTCGACAGCGCCGATCTGCAGGCGGAGGCGGCCAATCTTGCCCGTGGAGATGAATGGGTTGTGGTCACGCATTACGGCTGGCGCGTGCGCTGGGCGAGCATCTATCCCAATGCTGTGGCGGTGCGGACGGTCGCGGACCCGGATGTGACAATCATCCCGTGGTTCAACATCTTCTTCTTCATCTTCCTGATGGCCGCAATCCTGTTTGTGCGCGCCGCCTGGCGGCAATTCCGCGAACGGTCTGTTGATCCGATCCTTGATGCGGCGGGGGAGCAGATTGATGAAGTGCAGGCGAGCGTGGCCGAACGGCGCGGGCGCTTGCGGCGATGGCTGGATACGTGGCGGTCGAAGAAGTGACCTAAAGGACGGCTGCGCCGACGACATTTTTGGTGGGGGCTTTGCCCCCGTCCCGTTCCGGGCCTCCCCCAGGATATTTTAAGCCAAAAGAGGGGAGATCTTACTCGCCGTAGGGGATCCAGATGTTTTTGATCTCGGTTGCGGCGGCCAGCATGTCGCGCGCGGTTGGCTCGATCATCTTGCCGTGGTTCACCCAGGTCCGTTTCAGGTTGCCCGTGCTGGCCTTTTCGATCACGGCGGAGATATCGGCACCGGAGAAAGACCAGACTGCGTCGATATCCATATGTGCGGCGGCGTGCGGGGCGAGTTCGGCGTGATCGCCGGTCAGGATGTTGACCACCCCGCCAGGTACATCCGAGGTTTCAAGCAACTGGTAAAGCTCGGCGGCCATGAGCGGGAACGGGTCTGACGCGATCAGCGTGACCCGGTTGCCCATGGCGATGGCGGCGGCCATTGGGGAGATCATGCCCAAAAGTGGCCAGCCATCTTCGCAGAAGACGGTCATATTGCCGATAGGTTCTTTCATGGCCAGCGCAACGCCGCGGATCGGAACACCATGTGCCTGTCCGTCATATTTGTCCGCCCAGGCGGCGAAGGTGAACAAGGTGCGGATGCAGTGATCGACCTCATCCTGGCCGGATTTGCCGGTCAGGTCCTTGATCCGCTTGGCAAGTTCTTCGGCCCGCGCTGACAGGTTTTCGGCGATGTAGTAGAGGATTTGCGCGCGCAGATGCCCTGTGGTCTTGGACCAAGACTTGGCTCCGTTCATCGCCTCTACGGCGTTGCGCAGGTCCTTCCGGTTGGCGACGGATGCGTGGCCCAGCAGTTTGCCGCGCGGGCTGTAGACGGGCTTGGAATAGCCGCCGTCGGGGCGGGCCTGTTTGCCGCCGATATAGAGTTTTGCGGTGCGGTCGAGCGGGTGGGCGGGGGTGCCGTCTTCGGTGGTGTAGGCGTCGATCTTCTTCAGCGCTTTAGGTGTGCCTTTGGGCTTTGTATAGCCTGCCAACCCTTCCCAGCCGCCTTCGCGTCCGAAGCCGCTTTCGCGCACACCGCCAAATCCAGCGGCGGCGTCCATCATGTTGGTGCCGTTGATCCAGACGATGCCCGAGGCGAGTTTGGGGGCGATGTCGAGGGCGAGGTTGATGTTCTCCGACCAGACCGAGGCCGCGAGCCCGTAGCGCGTGTTGTTAGCGATTTGCACGGCCTCGGCGGGCGTGCGGAAGGTTGTGGCAGCGAGGACGGGGCCGAAGATTTCCTCTTGCATCAGGGTCGATGCGGGGGCGATGCCGGTGATGAGGGTTGGGGGGTAGAAGCAGCCCTTGGGGGCCGTGGTCTGGAAGGTTTCGCCGTCGGTGTTTGCGTCCACCATCTTGGTGATCTGGTCGAGTTGGACCGGGTCCACGATGGCGCCCACGTCGATGCATTTGTCCAGCGGGTCGCCGATGCGGAGGTTCTGCATGCGGGCCTTTAGCTTGGTGTAGAAACGGTCGGCGATGCCTTCGTGCACCAAGAGCCGTGATCCGGCGCAACAGACCTGGCCCTGGTTGAACCAGATGGCGTCGACGAGGCCTTCGACGGCTGAATCCATGTCCGCATCGTCGAAGACGATGTAGGGGCTCTTGCCGCCGAGTTCGAGGGAGAGGGCCTTGCCGCTCCCAGCAGTCGCCTCGCGGATTTTGCGGCCCACTTCGGTGGAGCCGGTGAAGGCGATTTTGTCGACATCGGCGTTGACGAGGGCCGCGCCGGTTTCGCCATCGCCCGTCACGGTGTTGACGACGCCGGCGGGGACGCCTGCCTCGGTGCAAATCTCAGCGAAGATCATGGCGGTCAGCGACGTATATTCAGCGGGTTTCAGGACGACCGTGTTGCCCATGGCGAGCGCGGGCGCGATTTTCCAGGCGAGCATCAGGAGCGGGAAGTTCCACGGGATGATCTGGCCGCAAACGCCAAGCGGTTCACGGTCGGGCAGCTCGGTGCGCATCAGCTGGGCGAAACCGGCGTGGTGGTAGAAGTGGCGGATTGCGAGGGGCACGTCGATATCGCGGCTTTCGCGGATGGGTTTGCCGTTGTCGAGGCTTTCCATCACGGCGAGCAGGCGGGAATGCTTTTGCATCAGCCGGGCGATGGCATAGAGGATGCGGGCGCGTTTGTGGCCTGACTTAGCCCAGGCGGGCTGGGCCTTGCGGGCGGCGGCGACCGCCGTGTCGATTTCCTCTGCCGTGCCTTTGGTGACGCCCGCCAGCTTCTCGCCCGTAGCCGGGTTGTTGGAGGGGAAATCGTCGCGCAGCGGGCCCCATTTGCCGTTGATATAATGGCCTGCGATGCCGCCACGGTCAGCGATCCATTGCAGCGCCTCGGACGCGCTTTCGGGGGCGGGGCCGTAATCCATGGTGTGGAAGATTTCTTTGATGGTCATTGTCTGTCGGCCCAAGTGCTGAGGACGGTCCCCGACCGCGGGTGGGGGTGAAGCCCCCGCCCGGGGGGGCGGTCGGGGGCTGCCCGGCGTGCCGCCGGGCAGGACATATGTTCAAGAGTGTGCACTAGCCAATCGCATGCCGCCACGACGCCGAATAGGCGCCGGTAACGTGGTGTTCGAGTTGTCGTTCGATGTCGCCCAAGAGGCTCGATGCGCCGAAGCGGAAGAGGTCGGGTTGCAGCCATGCATCGCCCAACTCGTCCTTGATCATGGCGAGGTAGACCAGCGCGTCTTTAGCCTTGGAAATCCCGCCCGCAGGTTTGTAGCCGACCTTGATGCCCGTGCGATCCTGATAGTCGCGGATGGCGCGGATCATCGTGAGTGTCACGGGCAGGGTTGCGTTGACCGGCTCCTTGCCGGTGGAGGTTTTGATGAAATCGGCCCCGGCCATCATGCAGACAAGCGAGGCGCGGGCGACGTTGCGCAGGGTACCGAGTTCACCGGTGGCGAGGATCGCCTTGACATGGGCGTCACCGCAAGCCGCGCGCATTTCTTTCATCTCATCATAAAGCTCCTGCCAATTGCCGGTCAGGACGTGTCGTCGGCTGATGACGATGTCGATCTCCTCGGCACCTGCTTTCACGCTTTCCTTGATCTCGGCGATCCGTAGTGGGAACGGCGAGAGACCCGCCGGGAAGCCGGTTGAGACGGCGGCGACAGGGATGCCGGAGCCTGTCAGTGCCTCAACGGCGGTGGGCACCATGTCGTGATAGACACAGACGGCGCCGGTGGTCAGACCGGTCATCCCCAGCGCCTCAAGGATCGGCTGCGCGACAGGCTGGCGCGCCTTTGCACACAGACGGCGCACGCGGCCTTCGCTGTCATCGCCCGACAATGTGGTGAGGTCCATCAGACTGATCGCCTTGCAAAGCCATGCTGCCTGATAGTCTTTCTTCACGCTGCGCCTGCCGGGCAGCGTTTTCGCGCGTCGTTCGATGGCCGATGTATTTGCCTGCGCAGCCATGACCCAATCGAGGTCAAGCGCCGTGCCATCGTTGCGCTGATGCTGCACCTGGGGCAGTTGCGTCGCGGTTGTCGTGGGGGTGGCTGTGGTCTGCAAGGCGGCCTCCTGCGGTGCCACGATAGGGTGGCACTTTGGCGCGTTCTTGGCAAGGTTTGACCATTTGGTCAAATACTACGTTGGCTGTACGACCTGACGCTGGAACTTCTGCCGGTATTGTAATGGTGTGAGACCATGCGCGGCGCGGAACAGTTTGTGAAAGTGGGACATGTTGGGGATGCCGCAATCGCTCGCGATTTCGCTGACCGGGGCGTCGTCGGTGGTCAGCGCGCGCGCAGCGTGGGACATGCGGATCTGATTGACGTAGTCGGATGGAGTCAACCCAAGATGCTTGCGCATGCTGCGACTGACATGAGCATGGGCCTTGCCGGTCTGCGCCACAAGCCCGGCCGCACCGGACTGGAAGACGGCGATGTCGTGGGCGGAGTGGCAGGCATCGCGCAGCCATGCGGGCATATCGTCGGTGAGGGGTTCGGTACTAAGGTCCGAACAGAGAGGGAGCAGAAAGGCCTCCGCCGCCAAAACATCACAGCGGCTGCGTTCGAGCACCCCCGCCTGATGGTTGAGCGCAGCAAGCTGCCCCATATTGCGGAAAGCTTTCGCCGGTCCACCGGTTGACCAGAACAGACGCCCTTTGAGATGTGGGTAACGCTTGCCCAACCCTTTGATGATGTCGGGATGAATACAAACCGAGACAACAAGCGCATGATCGCCACGGCCTTGCAAGCCGTGCGGCTGGCCGGGGCGCAGGAAGATCACATCGCCTTCGGTCAGTGTTTCGGCGCCTTCCGGCAGGTGGTGCCGGACCTTCCCGTTCTGGACCCAGACGAGCTCAAAAAAGTCGTGGTCATGCAGTGATTTCGGCCGCGCGGGCGTCAGTGTCGCGCGGGCAAGGTGTATCTGCGTGCCGTTTTGCAGGATGTCGCGGTGATGCAAAATGAGTGTCATGAGGCCGGATAACACAGATTATGCTGCATTGCAGAATCAATTCATCAATGCAGCGGATAAATCCGCGATTGACATCAAATAAACTGCACCCGGGTGACAATCGGCGCGTGGCAGGCTATGGCGCGCATCATCCATGCAGAAGGGAATGCCGTCGATGTCCTTTGACCGCTCTATCAAGATCGCTCCGTCGATCCTGGCCGCCGATTTTGCCAATTTCGGCGCTGAATGCGAAGCGATTGAGGCGCAAGGCGCGGATTGGGTGCATGTGGACGTGATGGACGGGCATTTCGTCCCCAACATCACGTTCGGCCCGGCGATGTGCGCTGCGATCCGGCCGCATATCAAGACGGTGATGGATGTGCATCTGATGATCGCGCCGGTCGATCCGTATGTCGATGCTTTTGCCAAGGCAGGGGCCGATATCATCACCGCGCATGTGGAGGCAGGGCCGCATATTCACCGCACATTGCAGGCCATTCGCGGGGCCGGCGCCAAGGCCGGTGTCGCGCTGAACCCCGGCACCCCGGCAGAGGCGGTGGCCGAACTGCTTGATATGGTTGATCTGATCTGTGTGATGACCGTGAATCCCGGTTTTGGCGGCCAGAAGTTCATCGATATGACCGCGAAGGTGCGTGCCTTGCGGGCGATGATTGGCGACCGGCCCATCCATATCGAGATCGATGGCGGCGTTGACCCGACGACGGCACCTTTGGTTGCTGCAGCGGGGGCGGATGTACTGGTCGCCGGTTCGGCGGTGTTTAACGGCGGATCGGTCAGCGATCCGGCCCCTTATGGTGCCAATATCCGGGCGATCCGCGACGCTGCAACCGCCTGAGCGGACTGCACAAAAACTGCACATTTCCAGCGCCGCCTTTGCACGGCATCACCATAGAGCTGATCCCAATCATAAATCGAAAGGGACAGATATGGTTGTGCGCGGGGTGCCGGAGCGATTGGCAAAGGATGGATGGTGGCTGGACGATGCGCCGCCGCGGCGTGTGTCACCTATTTGGCTGTTATTGGCGCTGCTGATCTGCGCCGATCAGTTGGTTTGGGGTGTGACCGCTGGTCTTGGATTTGTGGTTTGTGTCTTCGCGGTGGCCCTGGCCGTATATTTGACGCGCAGGTGCGAGGTGCCGCGCAGTCGCGCGATGGTGGCTTGGGCTTTGCTTCTAGTCAGCCTGCTACCATCCGTCGACCTTGTCCAACCCTTGTCAGTTGGGTTCGCCCTATTGGGGCTCGCCGCTTTTTCGGCGTGTATGATCACATCGGAGTGGGATGCTTCGGCGCTGTTACGGGTTATGGCGCGGTTGCCTGGCGCGGGCCTCGCCCAGACCTTTGGTGATGTCAGGGATGCGAGAGTCTCCGCGCCATCGAAAGCCACGCTGTGGCAGGTATTCGCGGATTGGCTCCTGCCCGTGGCAATAGGTGGCGCCTTCATCATATTGATGGCCGTAGCCAATCCGGTGGTTGATACATGGTTGGCGCGACTGGCCGCGTTGGAGACGGGATTTTCGCCTAGCGTTGGCCGCGTGGTATTCTGGTGTTTGACGGCTTTGGCGACGTGGCCATTGTTGCGCCTGACGGCGATGACAAAGATGCTACAACGACCATCGCGCCAATTGGTGCTGCCGCAAAGCGGGCTGGTGAATGGCCGATCAGTTTCGCGGGCCTTGGTCCTTTTCAACCTGATCTTTGCGGTGCAGAGCCTGTTGGATGCGAGCTATCTCTGGGGCGGAGTGAGCCTGCCCGAGGGGATGACCTATGCCGAATATGCCCATCGCGGGGCCTATCCACTTTTAGCCGTAGCTTTGCTGGCAGGGGCTTTTGCGTTGATGTCGCAACCTTTTGTCGGTGATAGGCCGCTATTGCGCGTTCTGCTCTATATCTGGATTGCGCAGACCGTGTTGCTGGTGCTGTCTTCGATCTTGCGGCTTGACCTTTATGTGGAGGCTTACGGGCTGACCCGTCTGCGCTTTGCGGCCTTCATCTGGATGGTTCTGGTGGCGCTGGGCCTTGTTTTGATGATCATGCAGATGGTTGGTGGGCAGCATGTGAGCTGGTTCGTGGCGCGTGCTGCGGGGCTGGGTATGCTGGCGCTTTATGCCGTGTCATTGGTGAACGTGGACGGGCTGATCGCGCGCCACAATCTGGCGGTGGGCAAGGTGGATGCATTTTATCTCTGCAATCTCAGCGAAGGGGCTTTGGCGGCGATTGCCGCTGATGATCAATTGAGCTGCATGCGCTGGGTGAGCCATCCGCAGGATTGGCGTGAGTGGGGGTTTCGCAATGCAAGGCTACGCCGTAGCTTGGCTGCAATAGACGAGGTGCAGCGATGAGTGGACAGATTTTGGTGGCCGATGATGACGGGCAGATCCGCGACATCGTGCGCATCGCGCTTGGTCAGGCTGGGTTCACCGTGGCAGAGGCCTCTGATGGTCAACAAGCGCTGGAAATGGCGCAGCGCCTGACACCTGATCTGATCGTACTGGATATCGGCATGCCAGAGATGGATGGCCTGGCCGTCTGTCGCGAATTGCGCAAATCCTCGGACGTGCCGATCGTGTTTCTCACCGCCCACGCGGATGAGGTGGACCGGGTCGTTGGGTTTGAATTGGGGGCCGATGATTACGTGCCCAAGCCTTTTTCTCCGCGCGAACTGGTGGCACGGGTACGCGCGATCCTCAAGCGGTCCGCCCCTGCGCAAGCGGTGCAAGCGGTGCTGCGGCGCGGGATGATCAGCGTCGATCCGGACCGGCATCTTTGCCATGTGCAGGAGACCACAGTCACCCTGACATCGCGGGAGATGGAGTTGCTCGTGCGCCTGATGTCCCGCCCCGACAACGTGATGTCGCGCCCGCAATTGGTGGACGCGATCTATGGCACGAATGTGCATGTCAGCGACCGGACGATGGACAGCCATCTGCGCAACTTGCGGGGCAAGCTCGCCAAAGCAGGCTGCGCGGATGCGATTGAGACGGTGCATGGTGTGGGTATCCGGATGGGCGCATGTCGCGGCGGGTGATCCGCAAATGGCGACCGCCCCTGGCGCTTGTGCTGGGCGGGACGCTGGCCGCGGTGTTTTTCCTGCCGATTATCGGGATCGCCTATTTCCGGGTAGCAGGCGGCATTCTGGGCTGGGCCGAGACGTCGTGGATGATCGGCTGGATGGCTTTTGTTGCCACGGTCGTGCTGGGCTATCTTTTGTGGCGATTGGTCTTGTCGCCGGTCCGGACCCTCACAGGCTATGCCAAAAGCGAGGGTGCGGCGGAGGTGCCCGCGCATTTTGGTACACGGGAGTTTTCTGAGCTTGGGCAGGCCGTGATCGGGATGACCCGGACCTTGCAAGGACGCGAAGCGGTGCTGCGGTCTTACGCGGATCACGTGACGCATGAGCTGAAATCGCCGCTGACGGTGATCCGGGGGGCGGCGGAACTCTTGGATAATCCGGGGCTAAGTGATCAGGACCGAGGCCGGATGCTGGGCAATATCGGCGATGCCGTGGCCCGGATGGAGGCGCTGTTGGACGGACAGCGTGCCCTTGCGCAAGCGCAGGAACCGATGCCACCCGGTTCCTGCCTGCTGTCCGAAGTTTTGGCGCCGCATGATGTGATCTTACAGCGCGATGGGATGGTTCCCTTACCGCGTGAGGTGATGGACCTTGTGGCAACGCATCTGATCGGAAATGCGCGTGCGCATGGGGCCAGTTCTGTGACTTTTACACTGGACGCGGACAGGTTGATCGTAAGCGATGACGGGCCGGGTGTTTCCGAGGGCAATCGCGACAGGATTTTCGACCCGTTCTTCACTACACGGCGCGAGGCCGGCGGCACAGGTATGGGCCTGCCGATTGTACGGCGGATATTGCAGGCACAGGGCGCGGAAATCAGGCTGATGGACGGTCCGGGCGCAACATTCGAGATCCTGTTTGACGGGTGAAATCACCCATTTATCCTTTGACCGCGCCTTCACTCAATCCTGAGACCAGGTAGCGCTGGGCGATCAGGAAGACGATGGTGATCGGCAGACCGGACAGGATCGCGGCGGCGGCGAAGTCGCCCCAGAGATATTTGAACTCGTTGAGATAAAGCCTTGAACCCACTGCGAGGGTCATCTGGTCTTCAGACCGGATCAGGACGGATGCGATGGGGTAGTCGTTGATGAAGCCGATGAAGGCGAGCACGAAGACGACGCTCATGATTGGGGCGGCGAGCGGCAGGAAAATGTACCGGAAAGTTTGCCAAGGCGTCGCCCCGTCGATCGCGGCGGCTTTGTCGAGGGCGGTGTCGATACTGTCGAAATAGCCCTTGATCGTCCAGATATGCAGCGTGACGCCCGAGAGGTAGATCAGGATGAGCGCGACATGGGAATCGAGGCCGAGGACGGGGTGAACCTCACCCAGAGCGTCGAAGATCGCGTAGATGGCGACCAATGCCAGCGTGGTCGGGAACATCTGGATCAGGAAAAGCCCGTCAAGCATGGCGCCCTTGCCTTTGATCTTGATCCGGCTGAACGCATAAGCCGAGATTGTCGCGATGGCCAGCACGCCAATTCCCGCGATCAGACCGATTTTGACGGAATTCCACATCCAGAGCATGACCGGGTAGGGTGGTTCGACAATCGTGCCGTCGGCCCGTGTGTAGTCGAAACCGAAGGCGAGATACCAATGTTCGAGCGTTGGGTTTTGCGGGATAATGGAGCCGACGGAGAAGTTCCCCTCACGAAAACTGATCGACAGCACCATGAAGAAGGGAAACAGGATCAAGGTCAGAAAGATCAGCATGAACCCATGGGCGAGGATCTTTTTGATCAAAAGGTCTTTGGGGCGTTCGACGATCATGTATGTCCTTTCCGGCTGGGTGACGCTCGTGGCTTTGCCACATCGCCCCACCCGCCGTCCCGTTAACGACCCGCCCGTTTTTCGGCGGCGCGTCGCATGGCGACGAAGTTGGCATAGGAAATGGCGGCGACAGCGAGGAAGATCAGCAAGGTGATCGCCCCTGCGAGGCCAAATTGCTGGCCCGCATTGTCAAAGGCAAGCCGGTAGGTGAAGCTGGCAAGGATGTCTGTCTCGCCCGCCGGGATGATGGTGCCCGGAATGTCGGGCAGCCCGCGTGTCAGCAGAAAGATCAACACCATGTTGTTGAAATTAAACGCAAAGCTCGCAATCATGAGGGGCAGGAAGGGTGGGATGATCTGTGGCAGGGTGATCGTGAAGAAGACACGGATGGCACCGGCGCCTTCAAGAGCAGCGGCTTTCTTGTGATCCTCCGGCACGGCCTGCAGGAACCCCATGGCAAGCAGCATCATGTAGGGGTAGCCGAGCCAGGTATTCACGATGAGCACCATCGCCCGCGCGAGGTTGCCATCGGTGAACCAGTTTGGGCGGATGCCGAACAGAGCCTCGAGGATCAGGTTGATCTCGCCAAAGTTCTGGTTGAAGAGCCCCTTGAAGACGAGGATCGAGATGAAAGCGGGCACAGCATAAGGCAGGATCAGCAGGATCCGGTAGATTGCCTTGAACCGCAGATGTGGCCATTGCAGGATGACGGCCAGTGTCAGCCCGACTGCAAATGTGAGTACGACTGAAAGTGCTGCGAAAACAAAGGTCCAGATGAAGATGCTGACCATCGGGCCGCGAATGCCTTCGGACTGGAACACGCGTTCAAAATTGGCCAGACCTAACCCGACGCGCCAGCCAGGCGGAACCTGATCGCCGTTTCCGTCGACGAAGAAACCAGTATCGTGGTTTGCAATCAGTTTGACGCCGTCAAAGCGGGTCAGTGTATTGGGGCCGGTCTGCACATAGTCAGGCGTGACGGTGGCGAAGGTGCGCAATCCCGCATTCTGGATGATCCCGCCATCGGGCGTGATGAGGGTCAGCGCCTGGAGACCGGTGCGGAGCTGAATGGCCTCGCGACGTTCGAGCAACACTGCTGGTGCGTCAGCCGGGGAAAGGCTTGTCTCGGCGGTGCCGTCCAGCGCGACCGGACCGGACAACAGCCCTGCCTCTGGCAGCCAAATCCGGTATTGATCACCGTCGCGCGCGACGGCGAAAGGCTGTTCGGTTGCGGGGTCGACCGAGCCGCGCGCGGTGAGCACCTCGATCGCGCGTTCATAGGTCAGCAGATTGGAAGAACTGTAATTCGTAAAGCCGATATAGATCGTGTAGACGACCGGGAAGGCGATAAAGATCAGAACGGCGGCGACACCCGGAAAGATGAACCGTGCGCCGTAATACTGGTTCAGACCAAAGATGATCGCAAAGCCGGTCGCAAGTACCAGCAGGATCACCCCATAGATCGGCTGCGCAATCTGATAAAGAAAGAACGCCTCGAAAAGCAGCGCGACCGCCACGATCCCCACAAGGGCCAGCCGCAGGATCGGTAATCCTTCGTCTGCGGGTATGTCGTTGATTGCGGTCATCGCTGTCCTTGAAGGTGCATGCCTGCCACGGCCCGGTGAAACAGGAGTAGTGTCTTTGGTTTGGATGGGGGCGGCGGTTGGGAGGATCCGCCGCCCGAAACAGGGACTACTCGCCCAGAATGCGCGCCGCGGCGTCGTTCAGCGCGTCGGCAGGCGCAGCGGCACCCGTTGTAATGTTCGTGAGCGCGGGCGCCATCGCGGCCCAGAACGCACCCATTTCAGGGTTGGAGGGCATCGGCACGCCATTGGCGGCAACGGCCAACATGTCAGTCACGAGCGGATCGCCTTGCGCAGTAGCTGCCGACATGTCCGCCAGTGCACCCAGTGCGCCATTTGCGTTCCAGACTGCAAGTCCGTCATCAGTTGCAAGGTAGTTTTCGATAAGCTCAACAGCCAGATCCGTATTGGGCGAGGCCGCATTGAGCCCAAGAACCTGTACGCCAAGGAAGGGTGGGGAAACCTCACCATTCACCGTGGGGATCGGGGCCACGCCAATGTTGATTTCAGAGTCTTTGAACGCGCCCCAGGACCATGGGCCGTTCAACACCATGGCCACTTCGCCATTATTCATTGCGCCGTCCATGACGCCGTAATCAACGCCCTGTGGCATCACGCCATCGTCGAAGAGCGATTTCAGGACTTCAGCGCCTGCGATCGCGCCTTCGGTGTTGACGCCCGTGGTGGAGCCGTCATAGGAACCATCGACCTTCTGGAAGGCATATCCGCCACCTGCCATCAGCAATGGCATCGTGAAGTAGGTGTTGTTGTAGTCCCAGAGGATTTTCTGGCCCGACACGTCGAGATCTTTGATCTCCTCGAAAGATGCCGGCGGGGTGTCGATGATGTCCTTGTTGTAGATCAGGGTCACCGCTTCGACGGCGAGCGGATAGCCCCATGTCTTGCCGTCGAATTGCACAGCGTCCATTGCAGCAGGCAGGATGTCGTCGGACCAGCTGGCCGCGGGTTGCACCGGCGCAATCAGACCGCCGCTGGCCCATTCACCAAAGCGGTCATGCGCCCACAGCACAATGTCAGGACCGTCGCCCGTGGCTGCTGCCTGCTGAAACTTCTGCGCCAGGTCCGGGTCCACGATTTCGACGGCAACTTCGACCCCGAGATCATCAACAAGGGGTTGCACGGCTTCAAGCAATGCATCGCGGTCGCGACTGTTGCCTGTCCAGATTAGGATCTTGCCGTCTTCCAATGCGGCAGCAGGGGCGGCTGTCGTGAGCAACAGCGCCAGAGTGGTCAGGGTCTTTTTCATTTTTGTCTCCTCCCAGAGAGTTGGTTTAGGCTGACAAGGCGAGCGCCCCGTCATGGGTCAGGTAAGCAAAGCCGTTGCCGGGTAGCGTGAGTGTCGGCCCGTCAAGGTTGGCGTGACGCGGGCCGGTCAGGGCCGCCTCGCCTGAAAGAGTGATGACCTGCGGGTCTTTCGAGAGGTTGAAAGCGCAGGTGATCTGCTGTCCTTCGGACTTGCGATGAAACGCCAGCAGGGGTTCGGGCAGATTGATGAATGACGTGTCGCCAGTGGTCAGCGCGGGCTGTGATTTCCGAAAAGCGATCGCGCTTTTGTAGAAATGCAGCGTGCTGTCATTGGCCGCCTCTTGGCCATCGACGGCAAGTGCGGCTTGCGGCGATTTGACTGGAAGCCAGGGACGCCCCGTCGAAAAACCGGCATTCGGTTTGTCCTGTTCCCAGACCATGGGTGTCCGGCAACCATCGCGCCCCTTGATTGCGGGCCAATACCGCAAGGCTGGCGGGTCGGTCAGTTCGTCATAGGTCAGCTCGGTTTCGGTCTGCCCCAGTTCTTCGCCTTGGTAGATGCCAATCGTGCCCTCGAATGACATCAGCATCGCGCAGGCGAGCCGGGCCATATGCCCTTCGCTGACCGCATGCTCATCCCAGCGCGTGACGTGGCGGGGCACATCGTGGTTGCTGAATGACCACTTTGGGTGGCCATCGGGCGCACCTTGTTGAAAGCCTTCGATGCAACTGCGGAAATGATCGGCGGTGAAATCGGGGCTGAGCATCGCAAAGCTGTAGGCCATGTGCAGGCGGCTGCTACCGGCCGTGTATTCGCCCATGATCTGGATTGATTTGCGCCCCATCTCGCCCACTTCGCCAACCATCATGATGTCGTCATATTGGTCGGTCAGCGCACGCAGGCGCTCCAGAAAGCCAAGGTTTTCGGGCCGGGTCTTATTGTAGATGTTGTCCTGCATCCCATAAAGGTCGGTCGCCATGACCTGCGGACGGGACTGCGCCGGCGGGTTGGACCGCAACCGCGCGTCGTGGAAATAGTAATTCACCGTGTCGAGGCGGAAGCCGTCAAGCCCACGGTCGAGCCAGAACTTGCAAGTCTCAAGGATCGCATCGACCACATCGGGATTGTGGAAGTTCAGATCGGGCTGCGCGGCGAGGAAATTGTGCAGGTAATACTGACCGCGCTGCGGGTCGAATTCCCAGGCCGGGCCGCCGAAATGGCTGTGCCAGTTGGTCGGGGGGGACCCGTCAGGTAGCGGATCGGCCCAGACATACCAATCCGACTTCGGGTTATCGCGGCTTACCCGTGATTCCTTGAACCAGGGATGCTGATCGGATGTGTGCGACAGGACCTGATCGGTGATCACCTTCAGCCCCAGTTCATGAGCACGTGCGATCAGCGTATCAAAATCCTCAAGTGTTCCAAAAAGCGGGTCGATATCGGTGTAGTTGGACACGTCATAGCCCATGTCCTTTTGCGGCGAGGTGAAGATCGGCGAAAGCCAGATGCAATCCGCTCCCAATGCCGCAATATGAGGCAGGCGGCGGGTAATCCCCTTCAGATCGCCGATCCCGTCGCCGTCATCATCCTGAAACGAGCGGGGGTAGACCTGATAGATTACGGCGTCACGCCACCATTCACGCATTGGTGCTCTCCATTGATTCGCCGGTACGGTAACAAATCGGATCAGATATTCAAATCGTTTTAAATTCGGTTTTCTGCTATGAATAGTCGATTTATTGCATTACAAGATCGAAGATATGTAATCGCTTTGAGGAGGAGCGCGCGTGGCAACGCTCAAGGAAATCGGCGCTGAACTGGGGTTGTCACCTGCGACGGTGAGTCGGGCGCTGAATGGTTTTCCCGAAGTGAACAAGAACACCGTTGATCGCGTCCGCGAGGTGGCAGAGCGGCTTGGCTACCGGCCAAACCGCGTAGCACAGCGGCTGGTCACGGGGCGCTCTGGCATGGTGGGGCTAATCATTAAGATCCGTGCGGATATGAGTGCCGACCAGACCTTCTTCGAGATGCTCACGGGACTGACCGCTGCACTTGGGGCGCAGGATACGGACCTCGTTCTTGCCGTGGATCAGGATGATGATCCGGTGCTGCCTTACCGCAAACTGATGGAGCGTGACATCCTTGATGGTTTCATCCTGAATGCGCCGGTGCCCGACGACCCCCGCGTGGCTTTTCTGCAAGAGAAACGTATCCCGTTTGTGATGCACGGGCAGACGGCACCGGATGTCGATTACGCCTGTTTCGGGATCGACAATGCAGCCGTATCTGCCGATGCAGTGCGGCTGCTCACCTCGCTTGGTCACAGGCGGATTGCACTGATCAACGGGCAGTCCCGCTATGCATTCTCGGTCGACCGGTTGCGCGGCTTCTCCAAGGCGATGGAAGCGGAGGGGCTTTCTGTGCCTGCGGCCTTCATGGCGTCAGATGCAGAGACCGAGACACATGGCTATACGCATGCGCTTGAAATGTTGGCCGGTCGGGACGGGCCTTCGCCCACGGCTTTTGTCTGCGCATCGACGCTGGTCGCGGCGGGCGTCATGCGAGCCGTGAAGGATCGCGGGTTGTCCGTGCCGGGCGACGTGTCGGTGATGGGCCATGACGATGCTTTGCCATTGACGCAGGCACGTGACCTTGAACCGGCCCTGACCGTGACCCGTGCACCGTTGCGTGATGCATGTGAGCCCCTGGCAGAGCTGCTTGTGGCGCATGTGAAGGGTGCGCCTGCCGAACAAAGGATCGAGCGGGCAGAACTGATCGTGCGGGCTTCGACCGGTCCGGTACCAAGAGGGGGAGAAACGCCGTGGCACTCGACATGAGTCATACATCAGCATTGCAAACCAGCAGTCTTGCCAAATCTTACGGTGCGGTCGAGGTGCTGCGCGATATCAACATCGAGATGGCACAGGGCGAGTTTCTTGTGCTCGTCGGGCCTTCGGGATGCGGTAAGTCGACACTCTTGAATTGCATCGCTGGATTGGAAGAAATCACCGCCGGGTCACTAATGATCGGGGGGCGTGATGTCACGCAGGAACCGCCCAAGGACCGTGACATCGCGATGGTGTTTCAAAGCTATGCGCTCTACCCAACAATGACGGTCGGAGAGAATATCGGTTTCGGCATGAAGATCCGCAAAGTGCCAAAGGCGCAGATGGACGCCAAGATCATGGAGGTGGCGACGCTGTTGCAGATTGACCATCTGCTAGACCGTAACCCGTCACAGCTTTCAGGTGGCCAACGCCAGCGCGTGGCGATGGGGCGCGCGCTTGTTCGTGATCCGAAGCTGTTTTTGTTTGACGAACCGCTTTCGAACCTCGACGCGAAACTGCGGGTTGAGATGCGGGCCGAAATCAAGAACTTGCACAAGACGACTGGCGCTAGCATCGTCTACGTGACCCACGACCAGATCGAGGCGATGACACTGGCCAGCCGGATTGTCGTGCTGAAAGGCGGCGACATCCAGCAGATCGGGACACCGCAGGAAATCTATGACCGCCCCGCCAACACAT
The DNA here is from genome assembly GCF_033963905.1 of Cognatiyoonia sp. IB215182. Lineage (NCBI taxonomy): Bacteria > Pseudomonadati > Pseudomonadota > Alphaproteobacteria > Rhodobacterales > Paracoccaceae > Cognatiyoonia > Cognatiyoonia sp. IB215182. The sequence continues at coordinate 418,674 of NZ_JAXBMB010000002.1, read as the reverse complement.
TTGTGGCGGATTTCATGGGGTCGCCGCCGATGAATATCATTCCCGCCACAGTCTCAGATGGCCGATTGATTTTGGGGGATGTGTCGCTCCCGGCGCCGCAAGGTCTACCCGACCGGGTTCAGGTCGGCATTCGCCCGGAGCATCTCTCTCTTGGCGGGTCAGACCTGCGGGTCACACCAACGATGATCGAGAATACGGGTGCAGAATGCTATCTGAATTTCGGTCTGAACGGCGTGACGGTCACGGCACGCCTGCCGGGACGAATGGATGAGAACAGCACCGACCAAGTTGACTTCTCGATCACACCGGGCAAGTTGAACTTCTTCGAAGCGGAAACCGGCGCGCGGATCGACTTTTAGAGGCTCGGGTTGAAGCTCATTCGATATTCTGATCATCGTCAACTATGTCAATGACATGGTTCGAAGAGCTGACCGGCATTACTGATGAAACGTCCGCTCAGGTTTATGAAACTCTTTCTCTCAGTGGGACAACTCTGACGTCATCCAGGACGGGCTGGCAGGCTGAGGCCGGAACGTTGAGCATTCCGTCGCTGTTCGAATTGCGCAACACGGTTAGCGGGGATGTTGAGGGGGTCACTACACTCCAAGAGGTGGTCGCAGATGTCCAACACCTGCACATGCGGCCCGAGAATGAGGGTGCGACATTCCAGGTCGCCTCCCAATTCAACCTGCTTGAAATGTTGGATCCCGGCGTGACACCCGAGATGGGGGTCGCACGGTATGAACATGATCACACACAGGGACCCGCTTGCGCGGTTGCGTGTCTGGCGGGAACGATCTACCGCAATTACTTTGTGCCATTTGATGGCGGGGTCGGGCAGACGGCCACGCGGCAGATTGATTGCCTGGCGGACATTGGCGCGTTGCTTGGTCCCGGATTGTGGGAGATGCGCAATGGTTATGCACTGCCGACCCTCGAGAGCTTGCATCAGATCAATGCGCTAATCGCGGAAATGGACGCCGACAACCTGCGCGCTGCGCTACGGGTTGGGGTCCATCGCGATACACAAGTTACAACCAACGATGCGGGTCGCCTCGTGACCCAAGTATATTGTAGCGCAACGCCAGTGGCTTACGTGGGAATTGAAGCGGCGTTGTGGTCGCCATTCGCTCAAATGATCCTCGAAGCTGCGTACGAGGCAACCTTTCTTGCCGCTGTCCAGAACGCGGCAAGGACCGGTAATCGCCGTCTGTTTCTGACCTTGCTTGGAGGTGGTGCCTTCGGTAATCGGTCGGATTGGATCGCCGCAGGCTTATTGCGCGCTTTAAGGCTGCACGCGCAAAGTGGGTTAGACGTACATATTGTCAGCTATGGCCAATCTAACGCGCTTGCGCGGAGCATCATCGCAGATTTTGATGGGTAAGCTGGATCGCGGCCCACCCTACGATCCGCCGCGATACCACGCGATCAGCTTGGCGCGGTCTTCTGCCGACATGTCCACAGCGTTTGCGGGTGGCATGGATTGGCTGACCCCGGCTTGTAAGTAGATCTGGCGCGCGTGGCGGGCGATGTCGCTTTCGGTTTCGAGGAACACGCCTTTGGGTGCCCATTGCATGTTGTTCCAGACAGGCTCGCGCGCGTGGCACATGGAGCAGTGGCCGATGACAATGTCATGGGCGGCGTCAAAGCCAGTGGCAGAGGCGAAGCGCTCTTCATAAGGCGTGAGGGGCCGCGCTTCGGCCTCTTCGTAAGTGTCGTGACCCGGCTGGGTTGAGAGCCACGCGATCAGGATGAAGAGCAGGACCGTGACGGCCCAGGTCCAGGACGGGCGGCCTTTGCGCGCATGCATGGAGTTGAAGTAATGCCGGATCGTCACGCCCATGAGGAAGACGAGGGCCGCGATGATCCAGGCATATTCCGTTCCGAAGGCCAGCGGATAGTGGTTCGACAGCATCAGGAAGATGACGGGGAGCGTCAGGTAGTTGTTGTGGGTCGAGCGTAGCTTGGCGATTTTTCCGTATTTCGCATCCGGCGTGCGCCCGGCCTTCAGATCAGCCACGACGATCCGCTGGTTCGGCATGATGATGAAGAACACATTGGCGGTCATGATCGTTGCCGTGAAGGCACCGAGATGCAGAAGTGCTGCCCGCCCTGTGAAGACCTGATTGTAGCCCCAGGACATCGCCACAAGCAGGACGAAAAGCAGGAGCATCAGGGTGGTGGGTTGGTCGCCCAATGGTGATTTGCAAAGAAAGTCATAGATGATCCAGCCGATTGCCAGCGAGCCAGCGGAGATCAGGATGCCTTGCCAGATCGCCAGATCAGCCTTGTTTGGGTCGATCAGGTAGAGTTCCGCTCCGACCCAGTAGACTACTGCAAGCAGGGCGAAACCGGAGAGCCAGGTCCAGTAGCTTTCCCATTTGAACCAGGTGAGATGTTCGGGCATCGCCGCCGGGGCCACCAGATATTTTTGGATATGATAGAACCCGCCGCCATGGACCTGCCATTCCTCGCCATCCGCCGGGCCGTCGATATCGCGGTTCAGAGACAGGTCCAATGCGATGAAATAGAAGGAAGACCCGATCCAGGCGATGGCCGTGATCACATGCAGCCAGCGGACGGCAAAGGCAAACCAGTCCCACAAGATCGCTGCTTCATACATCGGCAATGTCCCTCAACCGGCTGATTTCACACCCGTCTTGTGTTGGCGTCTATTGCCTGTAACAGTCAAGGCCAAACGGGATCAGGGGGCGAAGGTGCAGCGATATCCGCGTGACATGATCGGTTATGGGGCACATCCGCCTGATCCGCGCTGGCCCGGTGGCGCGCGGATCGCGGTGCAGATCGTGCTGAACTATGAGGAAGGTGGCGAGAATAACGTCCTGCATGGCGATGCGGCGTCTGAGGCATTTCTGTCCGAGATCGTGGGGGCCGCCGCCTGGCCCGGCCAGCGCCATTGGAACATGGAGAGCATCTATGAATATGGCGCCCGCGCGGGGTTTTGGCGTCTGCACCGGATGATGACGGACCTGCCCGTCACGGTTTACGGGGTGGCGACGGCTTTGGCCCGCTCGCCGGAACAGGTGGCCGCGATGAAAGAGGCAGGGTGGGAGATCGCCAGCCACGGGCTCAAATGGGTCGAGTACAAGGATGTGCCTGAGGATGTGGAGCGGGCGCATATGGCAGAGGCTATTCGCCTGCATGCCGAGGTCGTGGGTGCGCCGCCGCGTGGCTGGTATACAGGCCGCTGTTCGATGAACACGGTCCGGCTGGCGGCCGAGACGGGGCAATTCGCATATGTCGCCGATAGCTACGCCGATGATCTGCCTTATTGGATGGAAGTCGGTCGGCGTGATCAGTTGATTGTGCCCTATACGTTGGACGCGAATGACATGCGGTTTGCCACGCCGCAGGGCTTCAACGCGGGCGGGCAGTTTCTGGATTATCTGAAAGCCTCGTTTGATGCGCTTTACCGCGAGGGCGGGCGGATGATGTCGATTGGGCTGCATTGCCGCCTCATCGGGCGACCCGGACGGGCAGAGGCTTTGCGGCAATTTATTGAGTACGCTCGGGGGCATGACGGCGTGTGGTTCGCGACGCGGGAACAGATCGCCGATCATTGGGCAAAGGTGCATCCGCATGAGCGGTTTGCGCGCCCGTCGCAGATGGACAAGACTACATTCGTGGGGGCTTATGGCCACATGTTTGAGCATTCTCCATGGGTCGCGGAACGTGCCTTTGATCTGGAACTTGGCCCCGCCCACGACACGTTCGCGGGTCTGCACAATGCTATGTGTCGGGCGTTTCGGTCGGCGACGGAAGAGGATCGGTTGGGTGTTTTGACTGCCCATCCGGACCTGGCGGGCAAATTGGCGGCGGCCAAACGGCTGACGGCCGAGAGTACAGCAGAGCAGGCGAGTGCGGGCCTTGATGCGCTGACAGACGCTGAGCGCGAAGAATTCACGACGCAAAATGCGGCTTATACCGCGAAATTCGGCTTTCCGTTTATCATTGCGGTGCGCGATCACGACAAGGCGTCGATCAAGGCGGCGTTTGCTGCGCGGCTGCAGAATGACCGCGCGACCGAGTTTGCTGAGGCCTGTCATCAGGTCGAACGCATCGCCTTTCACCGGCTCAAGGACTTGCTGCCGCGATGAGCCGCGATATCCAGATCACCCAGTTGACCGTAGAGGCATTTGCACCATTCGGCGATGTGCTCAATTGCGATGGCGCGCCGGACAAGATGATCAATGCGGGTCTCTGCGGGCGGTTTCACGACCGGGCCAAGGTGGATTGTGATGGGCAGGTGGGGATCAGCCTGTTTCGGTCAGAGCTGCGCGCGTTGCCTTATCGGCTTGATCTGGTGGAACGGCATCCGCTGGGCTCGCAGGCCTTTATCCCGATGAGCATGGATCCGTTTCTGGTGATCGTAGCCGATGCCGCATTGCGCCCGCAGGCGTTTGTGACCGCCCCCGGTGAGGGCATCAATTTCCATCGGGGAACGTGGCACGGGGTGCTGACGCCACTGTCCGGTCCGGGGCTTTTTGCCGTGATTGACCGCGTGGATGACAGGCCCAATCTGGAAGAGCATCACTTCGCTACGCCTTATAGGGTGACTTCCTGACAGGAGAGTGGCGCGAGAGCGGACAAATGAACAGGAACAGCCAGAAGACCGACCCACTCTATTCCGATCCGAATGTGATGCCGCCCGTTGCGCAGGCGGTGCCGTTGGGGCTGCAGCACGTGTTGGGAATGTTCGCCTCGAACGTGACGCCCGCGATCATCGTGGGGCAGGCGGCTGGGTTGGCCTTTGGCTCGCCCGATCTGGTCTATCTGATCCAGATGGCGATGCTGTTTGCCGGTGTGGCGACGATCTTTCAAACCATCGGCATCGGCCCTGTCGGGTCGCGGCTGCCGATCATGCAGGGGACCAGTTTTGCGTTTGTCGGTGTGCTGTCAGGCGTGGCCGCAACACTCGGCCTTGGGGTTGCGCTGACCGCCTGTATCATTGGCGGTATCGTTCACTTCTGCCTCGGCGCAGTCATCAAGAAACTCCGCTGGCTTTTCCCGCCTTTGGTGACGGGCTTGGTCATCCTTGCGATTGGTCTTTATTTGATCCCGGTCGCGATCAAGTATGCCGCCGGGGGCGCGTCCGTTTCCCAGATGGAGGCCGAAAGCTTTGGCTCGCTTCGGCACTGGTCGGTTGCATTGACCGTGGTCATCGTGACGCTGGCAATGAAGTTTTACGTCAAAGGACCTGCATCGAATGCCGGTATTCTGATCGGGTTGCTCGCAGGCTACGCGCTGGCCTTTGCGTTGAGCATGGTGGATTTTGCGCCTGTTGCGCGGGCGAGTTGGCTCAGCACGATCCAGCCGCTGCCGTTCGGGTTTGAGTTTCATCTGGGTGCCGTGATCGCCGTCACACTAGTCTCTATCGTCTCGGCTGTCGAAACGGTCGGGGACGTGTCAGCGACAGCAAAAGCCGGGGCAGGGCGTCAGGCGACGGATGCCGAGATTTCCGGGGCCACCTATGCAGATGGTCTGGGCACGGCCATGGCTGGCTTGTTTGGCAGCCTTCCCAACACCTCTTTCAGCCAGAATGTTGGTATCGTGGGCATGACCGGGATCATGTCGCGCCACGTTGTCACGATTGCAGGGATTATCATGATTGTATGCGGCATGGTCCCAAAGGTGGGCGCCGTGATCGCGGCAATGCCCCTGCCGGTGCTTGGCGGGGGTGTGATCGTGATGTTCGGTATGGTGGCCGCTGCTGGTCTGAACGTGCTGTCAGAGGAAAAGATGACGCGCCGCACCATGATTATCATAGCCGTCTCACTAACCTTTGGCCTGGGTCTGAACCTGGTGCCAACAGCCGTGCAGTATCTGCCAGATACGATCCGTGTCTTGGCGACATCCGCAGTTGCCCCCACGGCCATGATGGCTATCTTGCTGAACCTGATCTTGCCCAAGGACGTGGATTAAGACCGCGGACGCCCCGCATTGCTAAGCGCATTTCGTTAGAAATCGACCTCTGTCGCCATGCCTTTCTCGACCGCGAGGTCGACGATGGAGGACGCGACTGCCAGATCCTGCAGGCCGACCCCGGTTCCGTCAAAAAGGGTAATCTCGTCATCACTTGTGCGCCCAGGGTGCTTGCCGTTGATGACCGCGCCGATCTCGGTGATGTCGTCTTTGGTCTTGAGGCCCGCCTTCACCGCATGCTGTGCTTCGCCCAGTGTAATGGACTGCGCTACTTCGTCGGTGAAAACCGTGGCCTTTGCGACCAATTCGGTTTCGCATTCCTGCTTGCCGATGGTGTCCGTGCCCATGCAGGCCAGATGCGTGCCGGGGCTAATGTGGGCGGCGCCGAAGATGGGAGAGAAGACGGAGGTGATCGAGATCACGACATCGGCTTCAACCATACCGTCGAGGTCTACCACCTCAAACGGCACGCCTGCTTCCTCAGCCACTTCAGCAAGGCCTGGCAGCATTTCGGGGTGATAGTTCCAGCCGATGACCTTTTCGAATGCGTGGGTTTCGAGCGCCGCGCGCAGTTGGAACTTCGCCTGATGGCCCGCGCCGATCATGCCCATCACCTTGGCATCCTTGCGGGCGAGATGTTTGATTGAGACCGATGAGGCAGCAGCAGTGCGCAAGGCGGTGAGAAGGTTGCCACCGACCATTGCTGCGACCTTGCCGGTATCGGGGTCAAAGAGGAACACGGTGGACTGGTGGTTGATCAGCCCGCGCCGTTCCATGTTATGCGGCCAGTAGCCGCCGGCCTTGAGGCCAAGCGCCATGCCCTTACCGTCAAAGCCGCCTTTGAAGCCGTAGAGCGCGTCTTCGTGGCCGATCGCTTCGCGGATGACGGGGAAGTTATAGGCATCGCCTGATGACATTGCGGCGAAGACTTGTTCGACGGCGGTGAATGCGTCTGCACGCGTAATGAGATCGGCAATCGCCGCTTCGGGGACAATGATCATGGGTATTCCTTATGCGCAGATCAGCGGCGTTGGCTGGTCCTCATGGTCGTAGCCCGGCAGGTCCACCTGCCGGGGATCAAATTTTTAGGAATTTGATGTGGCTCAGTACGCCTTGCCGCGGGCCGAAACGGGCCAAAGCGTTTCAACCTTGCCGTTCCGTACGCCGACATACCAGTCGTGGACATTGCAGGTCGGGTCACAGTGGCCGGGCACAAGCTTCAACTTGTCGTTCACCTTCAAGGCGCCTTCAGGGTCCATCACCACACCATGCTCGTCCGAGCATTTGACGTATTCGACATCCGTGCGACCATAGATCGTCGGCAGGCCGCTATCAACGGATTGCGCCTTGAGCCCCGCATCCACAATCGCTTTGTCGGCCTTGGCGTGGCTCATGACGCTGGTCAGGATGAACAGCGCGTTTTCCCATTCGTTTTCGTCGATCCGGTTTCCGTCCTTATCCAGAATGCGCCCGTAATCGGCGTCCATGAAGGCGTAGGACCCGCACTGCAACTCGTTGAATACGCCCGAATTGCTTTCGAAGTAATAGGAGCCTGTGCCACCGCCGCCGACGATATCGCTTTCGATCCCTTCGGCCTTCAACATCTCCAGCGTCTCGCGTACCTGATCGATAGCGATCTGGGTTTTGCCCTGACGCTCTTCGTAAGAGTCCAGATGCTGCATCGCGCCCTGATAGGCCTGGATGCCCGCATATTTCAGGCCTGGCGCCGCGTCGATAGCCTTCGCGAGTTCCACAACCGGTGCCCCGTATTGCACACCACAGCGGCCCGCGCCCACGTCAATCTCCACGAGGCACTCGATAGTTGTGCCATACTTCTGAGCCGCCGCTGACAGGTCCGCGATATTATCCATATCATCGACACAGCAGATTGCGCGGGCACCCAGCTTCGGAATACGTGCCAGCCGGTCGATCTTCTGTGCATCACGCACCTGATTGGAAACCAACACATCCTTGATACCGCCACGGGCAAAGACCTCGGCCTCGCTGACCTTTTGGCAGCAGACGCCGACAGACCCGCCCAGCTTTTCCTGCAGCAACGCCACATCCACGGACTTATGCATCTTCCCATGCACCCGGTGGCGCATGCCATGGGACTTGGCATAGTCGCCCATCTTCTTGATGTTCCGCTCCAGCGCATCCAGATCGAGCACGAGGCTCGGGGTCTGAATATCCGCCTCGTCCATGCCGGGCAGGGCGGGGACGTCGTAGCCGACTTCGAGGTTTCTGAGGTTGCTCATATCATTCATGGTCTCTCTCCCTTACTTCTGCATCCAGGGCAGCTTGTCCAAATCCACATTGCCGCCGGTGACGATGATCCCAACGCGCTTGCCTGCGAAGCGCTCCTTGTTTTTCAGGATCGTGGCGAGCGGCACAGCGCAGCTTGGTTCCATCACGATCCGCAGATGTTTCCACGTGATCTTCATCGCTTCGATGATCTCGGCATCGGACGCGGTCAGGATGTCACTCACATAGTTCGATACGAAATGCCAAGTGCGTTCCTTGAGCGGCACGAGCAGCCCGTCTGCAATCGTCTTGGGCGCATCATCGGCGATGATGTAGCCCGCCTTGAAACTGCGATAAGCGTCATCAGCCTGCTCCGGCTCGGATGCGATGATCTGCACTTCGGGTGCCAGCGTCGACAGCGTCAGACAGGTACCCGAAATCATGCCGCCGCCGCCGATGGGGGCGACCATCATCTCAAGCCCGTCGACCTGCTCCATGAACTCCTTTGAACACGTGCCTTGGCCCGCGATGACGCGGGGATCGTTATAGGGATGCACGAAATCGCCGCCAGTTTCGGCCTGCACCTTGGCGAAGGTTTCCTCGCGCGAGGTGGTTGAGGGTTCGCATTCCGTGATCACCCCGCCATAGCGGCGCACGGTGTCTTTCTTCGCTTGCGGGGCGGTGCGCGGCATCACCACGTTGCAGGGAATGCCCCGGCGCATGGCCGCATAGCTAAGGCAGGACGCGTGGTTGCCAGAGGAATGCGTGGCCACACCCTTTGCGGCCTGCTCATCGCTGAGGCCGAAGACGGCATTGGCGGCACCACGTACCTTGAAGGCGCCCGGCTCCTGAAAGTTCTCGCATTTGAAGAAGAGCTGCGCGCCCGTCAGATCGTTGAGATAGTCTGAGGTCAGCACCTCTGTGCGGTTGATATGTGGTTTGATCCGCTCATGCGCGTCCAGCATGTCCTGATAGGTAGGAAGATCGAGATCGCCGATATCTTTCATTATGCTGCATCCTTCAGAGCCTGGGCCGTGTTGCCGCGGTAGTAATCCTGCGCGGCTGCGACACCGGAACCAAGTTTGATGTCCAAACCAAGATCAACCATGCACATCTCGGCCGTGGCGATGCCCGACAGGGCCATGACATCTGTCATGCTGCCCAGATGGCCGATGCGGAACACTTTACCTGCAACGTCGCCCAGACCTGTCCCAAAGGCGACGCCGTATTTCTCGGCGGCATGGGCGACGATATCTGAAGCGTTGAACCCCTCGGGCACGAAAATAGCGCTGACCGTGTCGGAATAAAGGTCTGGCGTGGCAGCACAGAGCTTCAGCCCCCAGGCATCAACAGCCGCGCGCACCCCCGAAGCGATCCGGTGATGGCGGGCGAAGACGTTGTCGAGCCCTTCGTCGAGCAGTGTTTTTGTGGCGAGCGCCAGGCCGTTCATCAGGCCGACTGCAGGGGTATAGGGATAGGCGTTGGCCTCATAGCCCTTGGTCATGTCGTTGATATCAAAGAAGGTGCGCGGCAGCTTGGCGGTACGATTTGCGTCAAGCGCCTTTGCGCTGAAGCCGACAATCGCCAGACCCGCAGGCAACATGAACCCTTTCTGGGAGCCGGTGACGGCCACGTCCACGCCCCATTCGTCAAACCGGAAGTCCATGGAGGCGATGGAACTGACCCCGTCGACGAACAACAGCGCGGGATGGTTTGCCGCATTCATCGCCTTGCGGATGGCGGCAATGTCGGATTTCACGCCAGTTGCGGTTTCGTTATGCGTGGCGAGCACTGCCTTGATCTTATGCGTCTTGTCGGCGGCGAGGATTTCGGCGTAGCGCTCTGCCGGGATGCCTTCGCCCCATGCGGTTTGGACCAGCTCCACCTGCAGGCCAAAACGCTCGCACATATCGATCCATTTGTGGCTGAACATGCCATTGCGGCACGCCAGAACGGTGTCGCCGGGGGACAGCGTGTTGGTCAGCGCGGTCTCCCACCCGCCAGTGCCAGTTGAGGGGAAGATGAAGATTTCAGCGTCTTTCGATTTCAAAATCTCGCGCACACCCGCCCGCGCCGGGTGCAGGATTTGCCCAAATAGCGGTGAGCGGTGGTCAATTGTCGGCATGTCACATGCCTTGCGGATCGCCTCGGGCATGTTCGTGGGGCCGGGGATAAAGACGGGATTCTGAAAGCTCATATGCCGTTCCTCCATTACGGTGAGCGTGTTTTGGCAAAGCGTGGCCCCGCAATCCATTTTTTTGAAATTGGGTTTCACTTTTCTGGCGCGTCTAAAAATTCAGCATTTTCAGCATCTTGAATTTTTCATATTGTGAAAGTGATTTTCATAAATGATATTTGTGTGATGGAAGAGGATGCAAAACGCGGGCGTGGCCGGCCCAAAGCCTGGGATGACAAGGCCGCACAGAACACGATCAAGTCGCTGGACCGCGCGCTTGAGGTGTTGGTGCAGCTTGGCCAGATGCAGGGGGGCACCCTGTCAGAGATTGCCGGGGAACTGGGCCAATCACCCGCGACGGTCTATCGGGTTCTGAGCACGTTCAAGGCGCGGGGTTTTGTGGATTTCGATGACGAAACTCAGGTCTGGAACATCGGACCTGCGGCGTTTCTGACTGGCTCACAGTTCCTACGCCGCACATCGCTTGTGGAACGTGCGCGGCCCATTATGCGCGATTTAATGGAGGCGACGGGCGAGACCGCCAATCTTGGTATCGAACGCGATGGCAAGGTCCTGTTCCTTGGTCAGGTCGAAACTCACGCCACGATCCGCGCGTTTTTTCCGCCCGGCACAGCCTCGGCAATGCATGCCTCTGGCATAGGCAAGGCGTTGCTGAGCCGCATGGATGACAAACGACAGCGCGCGGTGCTCGCCGCGAGCAAATTGGAGCGGTTCACGCCCCATACGTTGACAGAGCCGGACGCGATGATTGCCGATCTGCATAGCGCCAAGGCGCGGGGCTATGCGATTGACGGGGAAGAGCGCAACCTTGGCATGCGCTGCATCGCGGCCCCGGTTTACAATGTGTTTGGGGAAGCGGTTGCTGGCATATCCGTCTCTGGCCCAACAAGCCGGATAACTGAGGATCGCATCCCTGGCCTTGCAGAATTTGTCATGAAAGCCGCCGCGACGCTGACCACCGCAATCGGTGGAAATGGTCGTTAAGCGAGCAGATTTTCTGAGGCGTTAAACCTCGGCAAACCCCAGACGCGTTAACGCTTTGCGCGCGTCTTCGCGTTCATTTGGCGTGCCGTACAGGTATTCCTGGTTCAGCTTGACGACCGTCTCATGCAGCAATCGGTCGTGCAATTGCTGCTGGATAAAGGCCACAGCGCCCCCTTTTTCGATGCTGAGCACCTCTTGCGATGCTGACTGCGTTGCATGCCGAAAATCTTCCATACCCAGACACCCGTCCCGTTGATTCCCCAACGTCATCCTAGCTTTGTTAACGGTTCTGGAAAGAGAAAACATATCCACAGGCGGGAAGCGCCTGTTACAAAAATTTCGTTTTTCTGATACAAATCTGCAAAGCAGCATCGTCACATGTCGCTCCGACATTGGGGACGTATATGCTGCACATCAATCAGTTGACGAAATCGTTTGGCGGAAACGTGGCGGTTGATGCTGCGTCCATTGCTGTTGAGCAACCCGCGATGATCGGCATCATCGGGCGGTCGGGCGCGGGGAAATCAACGCTTTTGCGGATGTTGAACCGCCTGACGGATGCCACGTCCGGCGAAATCATGTTCGAAGGGCAGGATGTAACGCAACTGCGCGGTAGCGCCAAGCGGAACTGGCAGTCGCAATGCGCGATGATCTTTCAGCAGTTCAATCTGGTGCCCCGGATGGACGTCGTCTCAAACGTTTTGCATGGCACGTTGAACCGGCGGTCCACGCTGGCGACGATGTTCAACCTCTATCCGACCGAAGATATCCACACCGCGATTGAGATTCTTGACCGTTTGGGAATCGCTGAACATGCGCCGAAACGGGCCGAAGCATTGTCAGGCGGGCAACAGCAGCGCGTTGCGATTGCGCGGGCGCTGATGCAGGACCCGAAGATCATTCTGGCCGATGAGCCCATCGCTTCACTCGACCCGATGAATGCACAGGTCGTTATGGATGCGCTGCGCCGCATTCATGAAGAAGACGGGCGGATGGTCATCGCGAACCTGCATACGCTCGACACCGCGCGCCGCTATTGTGACCGCGTGATTGGCATGCGTGATGGCCGCATCGTCTTTGACGGCACGCCCGCGCAGCTGACCACAGGTGTGGCGCGCGACATTTACGGCGCAGACGAGACATTCTCCGAAGCGGCCACATCCACCGAAATCGAAGCCCTCAATGCTGAGGTCGTCAAACTGGCTCAGGTCGCGGAAAGCGCCTGAGCCTTTTTCCTTTTTAACCCCGCGCCCCGGCGGACGGGGTGCTTAACGAGAGAGAAGACAATGAAAAAACTGATTGCTGCCGCACTGGCAACAACCGCGTTGACAGGGGCTGCGTCTGCGCAAGGTATCACCGAATTCAATATCGGTGTTCTGGGCGGTGAGAACGCGCAGGACCGGATGACGGCGAACCAGTGTCTGGCCGATTACGCGTCCGAGGCGCTGGGCGGTGTTGACGTGAACATCTTTACACCTGCTGATTATAACGGCGTGATCCAGGGCCTTTTGGGCGGCACAATCGATATGGCCTGGCTGGGTGCCTCGTCCTATGCAGCGATCTACATCCAAGACCCTGACGCGGTTGAGCCTGTACTGGTCAAAACAAACCTCGACGGTTCTATCGGTTATCACTCCATCGGGTTTGCGCGCGCGGACAGCGGCATCACATCTCTGGAAGACATGCAGGGCAAGGTCTTTGGTTTCGGTGACCCGAACTCCACTTCCGGCTTCCTGATCCCCTCCATCGAAATCCCGCAGATCACGGGTGCGACAATGGACTCCGGCGATTACTTCGGTGAAGTGAAATTCACCGGCGGTCATGAGCAGACCATCGTTGCGGTGAATGCAGGCGACGTGGATGGCGGCGTGACCTGGGCCGACGGTCAGGGTAACTGGGAAGACGGCTTCAACTCTGGCGCGCTGCGCCGCGCGGTGGATGCCGGCCTTGTGGACATGAACGATCTGGTTGAAATCTGGCGTTCCAACGTGATCCCAGAGGGTCCAATCGTGCTGCGTCAGGCACTGCCTGATGAGGTCAAAGTGACCATGACAGAACTCGTCGACAACCTGCTGGAGACAGATCAGGAATGCGCTTACGGCGTGTCCGCCGGTGAAAGCCTCGGCTTCCAGCCTGTTGAGCATGAAGTCTACGAATCGATCATCGCTGCACGGAAATCCGTCATCAACTGATCTGACGATCTTCTTCATCTGGCACTGATCCCGGCGGGGTCAGTGCGTTTTTCCATTCAGCACGAGATCTTTCATGGCACTTGCCGAAGCAGGCCAACAAGGCGGCCCGGATATTCAAGCCGCCTATATGGCGATGACGCGCCAGAAACGGCTGATGTCGGGCATCATCTTGGCGGTCTTTATCGTTCTGATGGTGGGCGGCTTCCTGATCGCGCAAGAGCGGAACGCCGGGGATTTTCTGCCCGGCCTGCCGAAAGTGCTGGAGTTTCCGGGCGATGTTGTCGCTGAGGCTTGGCAAAACCGCGCGCAATTGCCGGGCTTTCTGGCACAATACACGCCGTCATTGATTGAAACTATCAACATCGCCGCCGTTTCGACCCTTATCGGGGGTCTGGCCGCGATTTTCCTATCGCTCTTTGCGACGCGCGGCTTGGCCAAGTATCCGCGGTTTGTGCCGGTTGTGCGCCGGACCATGGACTTTCTGCGGGCCTTCCCGGAGATTGTGATCGCCCTAGTGCTCATCTTTATCCTCGGCGGTGGCCCGATCCCCGCGATGATCGCCATTGCGCTGCATACGGCGGGTGCCTTGGGCAAGCTCTTTTCCGAGATCAACGAGAATGCGAGCCTTGGGCCGATTGAGGGGCTTGAGTCAGTCGGTGCGAACTGGAGCCAGCGGATGCTGCTGGGCGTGATCCCGCAGGTGGCACCCAATTACCTGAGCTACGCGCTCTTGCGGTTTGAGATCAATATTCGGGCGTCTGCGATCCTTGGCTTTGTGGGCGCGGGCGGCATTGGCTACGACCTGCGCAACACGATCACCTTTGGGATGGGCAAGTTTGATGAGGCCGCGTCGATCTTCATCCTGCTCTTCGTCACCATTGTGATTGTCGATCAGCTGTCCTCGCGTGTCCGCGACCGGCTGACACACGGGAAACCAAGCGCATGACCATGGCCCAGACCAAAATCGATACGGTCATGTCCGAAACCGTGACACATCTGCGTAACAAGCGACTGATGGGCTTTGGCCTGTTGTCGGCGATTGTCGCCTATCTGATTTACGTCTTTTTCGCCTTCAACGTGCCGGAAGTGATCCGCAGCGTGGACGGCGAAGATGCCCGCATCCTGATCGCGGACAGCTACAGCTACAAAACACATGTCGCGCGGGACAATCGCGACGGATCGGTGCGCGTCGCGATTGAAGGGGAGCGGAAGGGCCGTTACCTCGAAGGCGAGGCACCGTCATGGGTCACGTTGGGCGAAACCACGATTATTGAGCTGGAAGACGGCCATGTGGTGACCTTTGGCCCCGAAGAAATCCGGTATGATGTGCCGGGCTATGGTCTGATCACCGCGCGGCCCGGATCAGACGGGGTAAACGCTACCTTGCCCGAAGGTGATGTGCCGGAATGGATCAATGCGTCCAAGAACCGGCTTGCAGTGACGACCGAGGCGGGGCGGCTGACGATCACCCGTAACCGGAGCGAGGTGTTCCGCTATTTCGGCGGGTGGGAGCTGTTCTTTTTCACGCTCGACAGCCCTTATCACGGCATGGGGCCGGGTGCCTTGCTGGGCCGTGCTTTTGATGGCGAGGCCGGAGCCATCTGGTCGGATTTCTGGGGCAACAATATGTGGCGCCATTCCGATGTGGTTTGGGCGATTGGTGAGACGATCCTGATGGCGTTTCTGGGCACCTTTGGCGCGGCGATCATCGCGCTGCCGCTTGGGTTTTTGGCCGCGAAGAACTTCACGCCTCTTGGCCCGATCCGCTACATCGTGCGCCGCGTGTTTGACTTCTTGCGCGGCGTGGATGGGTTGATCTGGACGATCATTTTGTCGCGCGCCTTTGGGCCGGGGCCAATGACCGGGGCGCTCGCCATTCTGGTGACGGACACGGGGTCATTCGGGAAAATCTTCTCTGAAGCATTCGAGAACGTCGATCGCAAGCAGATCGAAGGTGTGACCTCGACCGGGGCCAAGCCGTTGCAACGCTACCGCTTTGGCGTGATCCCGCAGGTGACGCCCATTCTGCTGAGCCAGGTGCTCTACTTCCTCGAATCCAACACACGATCCGCCACGATCATCGGGGCGATCACAGGCGGCGGCATCGGGCTTTTGATCACGCAGGCCATCGTGACCCAGAAAGACTGGGAAGAGGTGACCTATTACATCGTCCTGATCGTGATCATGGTCATGCTGATGGATACATTCTCTGGCTGGTTGCGCAACAAGCTGATCAAAGGCGATGAAGGCGGGCATTAAGTGACGCGACTGACGGAGGATGCGCCGTTCCTGCATCCGGATTGTGAGATTACCGAAACGGATTTTGGCCGGTTCACCGAAGTTGGCCGCGGCAGCCGGATCGCGCATTCGCGCCTTGGTGACTACTCCTATTGCGACCGCTACGCGGATATCGCCAATGCTGAGATCGGAAAATTTTCGAACATCGCGAGCTATGTCCGCATCGGCGCAACCGACCACCCCATGGACAAGGCGAGCCTGCATCATTTTCACTACCGCTCGGCCGATTACTTCGACGATGCAACCCATGATGAGGCCTGGTTCGCCCACCGCCGGTCGCGCCGCGCCTTCATCGGCCACGACACCTGGATCGGGCATGGCGCGCAGATCAGGCCTGAAGTCTCAGTTGGCCATGGAGCCGTCATCGCAGGTGGGGCGATCGTCACCAAGGATGTACCGCCCTACATGATCGTCGCCGGTATTCCTGCGGCCCCCTTGCGCACACGTTTCGCGCCGGAGATTGCCGAACGGATGATGGTGCTCGCCTGGTGGGATTGGCCGCACGACCGGCTACGTGCAGCGCTTGACGATTTTCGTGCGCTTTCGGCTGAGGCGTTTTTGGAGAAATATGCCTGACTATTCCGCCGCGTGGCGCATGGCGCGCGGTGCCTGCGACAGCCGATGCGCGACACCGTTGCTGAGATAGGACCAGCGCCCGCCCGCCATCGTAGCCTCAATCTGACGGGTTTCGCGGTGGCGGATGACCAGATCAGCCCGCTTGCCTTGGGCCAGTGTGCCGCGATCAGTCAGCCCCATGATCTGCGCAGGTCGGGTCGAGATCAGCGCCCAGGCGTCGGCGAAGCCCAACAGCCCCTGATCTGCCAAGGCTTGCGCCGCTTGCGCGAGGGTGGGGTAGTGATAGTCCGAGACCAGCGCGTCGCATAGACCTTCGCGGATCAGCATGGTAGCCGAGATATTCCCCGCCTGCGAACGGCCGCGCACAACATTCGGCGCGCCCATGACGACCGGATCGCCCAAGGTCCGCGCAATCGCCGCCGCGCTGCGATGGGTGGGAAACTCACAAATCTTCGCGCCGATATTCGAGTAATAATCGCGCGTATTGGCGTCGCCATCGTCATGGCTGCCATAGCGGACGCCCAGATTGTCGAAAGCCACCGCCAGATTGCAGAGATAGCGCGGCACGCGCGGCCCGCTTTCCTTGGTTCTGCGCACGACCTCCATATGCTCTTCTGACGTGCGCCCGGCGCGCGAGGCCCATGCGCCGATCCTCTCGGGGTGCTTTTGCGCGATCTCAATGGCTTCGTCGAGGTGGTTGTTGAAGATCACATAGTCGATATCGAAATCGCGTACGGCGTTGATCAACCGTTCCTCCGTCTCGACGGTATGCGTCTCACAGCGGATCTGCACCCGCAGGTCTGTCAGCAAACGGGGCTTAAGAGTTTGGTGAGCCGCGAGGAACGCTTCGGCAAAATCGGGACCGCGCGCGGCCCCCTCCCATGACCAGCTTTGCGCCATCCAGGCGGTTGTTACGCCATGTGCGGCTGCATCGCGGTCCGTCCCGGCAAGGCCAAGCTCTATCGGAAAAGGGGCGGTCGGGCGCGGCGCGATATGATGTTCAAACGCATCCCCATGCAGATCGATGATCCCGGGCAGGATGTCGTAACCTGGGAGAGAGAGTTGCTGCGCGCCGGAGTTAAAATCAATAAATCCCTCGCGGACGGTCAGCATGCCTTCCTGCATCGCGCCATCCACAAGACAGCGCGCGCCGGTTAGTGTGAGTTCTGCCAATGGGGGGACAATCATCGATCTGGCCTTATAACACGTTGGCCGTGTATTGCAGTGCCATGTATCGCGGATGTGACAAAAATCCTTTTGATTCACTCATCTTGCAAGGTGAGCGTCACGCGATCCCCGGCAAACCAGGTATGGCCGTATTCGACTGGTGTGCCCGTTTCGTCCACATTGATGCTGATACTGCGCAGAATGGGCGCGCCCTCAGCGATCCGCAGATGCAAGGCCTGCGTGGCGGTTGCCTGTTTGGCCGTCAGCCGGGTCGATGCGCGGGTATAGTCATCAATGCCATGCCGTTTCAGCGCCGTTGTGACGGATCGTGTTTCCTCAAGATCGGTCAGAAGACCGGGAAAGCGGTCGGCGGGAAAGACACTGCGGAAGACGGCAATCGGCGTGTTATCGGCCAGAGAAAGCCCTTCGTAGACATGGACTTGTGCCGCGGGAGCAAGGCCCAGCGCCGCTGCCTCGCGGGCATCCGCTGCGCGCGTTTCGCACATCAGCACCTCTTTCGCGGGGCTGCGCCCGGCTGCGGCAAGGTTTTGGTGGAACCGCACGCGCCGCCCGATCGGGTACTCGGTGGGTTTCTGCGCGACGAAAACCCCCGCACCCCGCCGCGCATGCACCAAACCATCCTGCGCCATCGCTGCGAGCGCCCGCCGCACCGTGTGCCGGTTCACCCCAAACCGCGCGGAGAGCGCCGCCTCAGTCGGCAGTTTGTCTCCAGGGCCATAGCGCCCTTCCGCGATATCGCGCGTCAGGGTGTTGGAAATTGAGGTCCAGATCGCAGTGCGGGGCATTTTTGTCACGAAAGTTTCACATGTGCCGGACTTGTGAGCCGACAGGGCTTCGGCTAATAGTTGTCTAGTTGTATATTTATTTCGACAAATCTGCAAGGTGTCTAGATGAATGTGATGGCCGACCCGCATGCCGACCGCAAAGCCTGGATGAGCCTTTTGGCCAAAGCACCGGCGGCTGATCTCGCGCGGCTTTGGGGCGGTGTCGAGGCACCGGACTACACCTTCTTGCGCCCGCCCGAGATTGGCGGCGTCATGGTCCGTGGGCGCGCTGGCGCGGTCGGCGCTGCGTTTAACCTGGGTGAGATGACCGTTACCCGCTGTTCTTTGAAACTCGCCTGCGGCACGGTCGGTCATGCCTATGTGCAAGGACGCAACAAGGACCACGCGGTGCGAGCGGCGCTGATCGATGCGCTGATGCTGACAGACCGCGCGGATGACATCCGGCGGGCGGTGCTGACCCCGCTGGAGCAGGCCTTGACCGCCACAAAGGCACGGCGCGCGGCCAAGGCGGCAGCGACAAAAGTGGATTTCTTTACCGTGGCACGGGGAGAGGATTGATGCAGGCAGCAACGCTCGAAGGCGGATTTCAGAACGCCCCAATTGCCGCCGCGGCGGCGTTCCGGCAGATCATGAACGCGATGGCCCGGCCCGGCATGATCTCAACGGTCGCCGGGGCAACGCCACCTGCGCCGCTCTCGACCGCCGCAGGTGTTGTGATCTTGACGCTGTGCGACCCCGACACGCCGCTTTATCTCGCGCCCAGCCGGGATACGCCGGAGGCGCGCGGTTGGATCACGTTCCATACCGGCGCGCCGATTGCCTCCGCAAAGGATGCGATGTTTGCGCTGGGTGCGTGGGATGAGCTGCCCCTCGACGCGTTTGCCATCGGCACGCCGGAATATCCTGACCGCTCTGTCACGTGCATTGTCGAGACCGACGCATTGACCACAATAGGCGCGACGCTGGAGGGGCCGGGCATAAAAGACCAGGCCCAATTGTCACTGCCGGAACAGCAGGCCTTTCAGCGCAACGCGACGCTCTTCCCCGTGGGTCTTGATTTCATTTTCACATGCGGGGACCGCCTCGCGGCCTTGCCCCGCACGACAAAGGTGTCCTGATGTATGTGGCGGTAAAAGGCGGCGAGACCGCGATTGACAATGCGCATGCCTGGCTTGCCGAAGAGCGGCGCGGCGATCTGGATATTGCGGAGCTGTCGCTGGATCAGATCCGCGAACAACTGGCGCTGGCCGTCAACCGGGTGATGGCCGAAGGGTCGCTTTATGATCCTGATCTGGCCGCTCTGGCTATCAAACAGGCGCGGGGCGATCTGATCGAGGCGATCTTTCTGATCCGCGCCTACCGGACGACGCTGCCGCGATTTGGTGGCTCGCTGCCGGTTGAAACCGACAAGATGGCCTGCGACCGCCGTATATCGGCCACGTTCAAGGATGCACCGGGAGGGCAGGTTCTGGGGCCGACCTTTGACTACACGCACCGCCTGCTGGACTTCAAACTCGCGGCGGATGGCGATATCGACGACGTGCCGCAAGCTGACGCACGCGATCAGGATACGCCGCATATCATGGACTTTCTGGATCGCGAGGATCTGGTCCAATCAGAGCCGGTTGGCGACGAAACCCCACCCGATCTAACCCGCACGCCGCTGGAACTGCCCGCCGATCGCTCGCTGCGGCTGCAATCGCTCACGCGGGGAGATGAGGGGTTCATCCTCGGCATGGCCTATTCCACGCAGCGCGGTTACGCCCGCAACCACGCCTTTGTGGCGGAGCTGCGCATCGGAACGGTTGCGGTCGAAATGGACATCCCTGAACTCGGCTTTGCTATCGAGATCGGGGAAATCACGCTCACCGAATGTGAGACGGTCAACCAGTTCAAAGGCTCAAAAACCGAACCCCCGCAATTCACGCGCGGTTACGGACTGGTCTTCGGCATGACCGAGCGCAAGGCGATTTCCATGGCTTTGGTCGACCGCGCCTTGCGGTGGAAGGAACTGGGCGAAGACAATGTCGGCGCGCCTGCACAGGACGAAGAATTTGTCCTCTATCACGCGGACAATATCCAGGCGACCGGGTTCCTCGAACATATCAAACTGCCGCATTACGTGGATTTCCAGGCCGAGCTAGAACTGATCCGTAAACTCCG
Source organism: Cognatiyoonia sp. IB215182 (assembly GCF_033963905.1). Lineage (NCBI taxonomy): Bacteria > Pseudomonadati > Pseudomonadota > Alphaproteobacteria > Rhodobacterales > Paracoccaceae > Cognatiyoonia > Cognatiyoonia sp. IB215182. The sequence goes on along the minus strand of NZ_JAXBMB010000002.1, from coordinate 398,104 downwards.
GCGCGAGGCGAAAGGTGTGCAGGAGGCGGCGGAATGAGTGCTGTCCTACCGCTTCGCCGACCACACCGCGCTGTCTTTGAACTTGTCGCTGTCATTGGCGCTTTGTTGCGTAACGGTGCTTCTTGGGCTGTTTTCGACCGGCTCATTGATCTCGCCCACGTCATCATAGATCGTGCCAACCCGGCGCGATGGGCGGTCGTTTCTACCACCGGTGATACTGCGCCAAAGCCTGCGCGCGACATACTGCGCGATCACTACGAGCACCATGAACGCCCCGAATGCGGTCAGGATCGACATGGTGCCGATTTCGATACAGGCATCGCCCGCGCCAAAGGCGATGGCGTAGAGAATGCTAACGGTTCCCAAACATGGTTCAAACACGGTCTTCCCCCTCTTCTGCGCCCAACCTGCGCCAAGAAAGCGGCAATGCTATGACAGACTATAATTTCGCGTATCTCGATGAACAGACCAAGCGGATGATCCGCCGCGCGATCCTGAAAGGCCTCGCCATCCCCGGCTATCAAGTACCCTTTGCGAGCCGAGAGATGCCGATGCCCTATGGTTGGGGGACCGGCGGAGTGCAGGTCTCCGCCGCCGTGCTCACGCCGGACGACACATTCAAGGTGATTGATCAAGGCGCGGATGACACGACCAACGCCGTTTCGATCCGGCGTTTCTTTGAAAAGACCGCCAATGTGGCCGTGACCGAGGCGACGGCGGAGGCCAGCGTCATCCAGACCCGTCACCGCATCCCCGAAGAGGCGCTGCGCGAGGATCAGATCCTTGTCTATCAGGTGCCGATCCCTGAGCCTTTGCGGTTTCTTGAGCCGTCTGAGGTCGAGACCCGCAAGATGCACAGCCTTGAGGAATACGGACTGATGCATGTGAAGCTTTACGAAGATATCAGCCAGCACGGGGCCATCGCGACCTCTTACGCCTATCCGGTCAAGGTCGAGGGGCGCTATGTCATGGACCCGTCCCCAATCCCGAAATTCGACAATCCGAAACTGGAAATGGCCGCGATCCAGCTTTTCGGCGCAGGGCGCGAGCAGCGTATCTATGCGATCCCGCCCTATACACAGGTCGTCAGCCTCGATTTTGATGATTACCCATTTGAGGCAACGAAGGCCGATGCGGCCTGCGATCTGTGTGGGGCGACCGACAGCTATCTGGACGAGCTGATCATCGACGATGCAGGTGGGCGGATGTTCATGTGTTCCGACACAGATTACTGCGCCAAACGCCGCGCTGCCGGGTTCCTGGGCGCGCGCGGCGTCGTCGAGGAAGAGAGCGCCGCATGATCAATCAGCTTCGCATCTACACCGTCCCGCCACATAACCGCGGCCCATTTCTCGACCGGTTCCGCGATCACGCAGCGCGGATCATGGGCACTTACGGCTTTCGCATTCAGGCGATGTGGACCAGCGAGACAGATGAGGCGCTCAAGTTCGTCTATCTGCTGGCTTGGGACAGCGAAACACAAATGAAAGACGCCTGGGCCGCCTTCATGGCCGATCAGGAATGGAAGGACATCAAGGTGGCCACGTCCGCAGAGCATGGTGATTTCGTGCTGGGAATCGAGGAGATGGTGCTGACCCCCACGGACTTTTCAAACGGGATTGGAGACAGCGCATGACACCGCTTTTGCAAGTCAGGGACGTCGCCAAGTTCTATGGGCAGCGCATCGGCTGCGCAGATGTCAGCTTTGATCTTTACGGTGGCGAGGTCATGGGCATCGTTGGCGAGAGCGGGTCAGGCAAGTCGACCTTACTCAACTGCCTTGCGGGGCATGTGACGCCGGATCGTGGCGCTGTCTGTTTTGACACCCGCGTCGACGGGCTACGTGACACAGTTACGATGAGCGAGCCTGAGCGGCGCATGCTCTCACGCACCGATTGGGCCTTTGTCCATCAGCATGCGCGCGACGGGCTGCGGATGAATGTCAGCGCCGGTGGCAATGTAGGTGAGCGGCTGATGGCCGTGGGTGCGCGCCATTACGGTGATATCCGCGAGGCCGCCGTTGATTGGCTGGGCCGGGTTGAGATTAGTGCGGACCGCGTGGATGATCGCCCGACCGCGTTTTCCGGTGGCATGCAGCAGCGTTTGCAGATTGCCCGGAACCTCGTGACCGGTCCGCGACTTGTGTTTATGGACGAACCCACCGGGGGCCTCGATGTCAGCGTGCAGGCGCGGCTGCTTGACCTTCTACGCGGGTTGGTGCGCGAGATGAACCTGAGCGCCATTATCGTGACCCACGATCTGGCCGTGGTCCGGCTGTTGGCCGACCGGCTGATGGTGATGAAAGACGGGTATGTGGTGGAAACGGGTCTGACCGATCAGGTGCTTGATGATCCGCAGCATGCCTATACGCAACTTTTGGTCTCTTCCGTTCTGCAGGTGTAACGACATGATTACCGTCGAAAATGTCTCAAAAACCTTCACGCTGCACAATCAGGCCGCGGCGGTCATTCCGGTGATGGAAGGGGCGTCGCTGCAGGTGGCACCTGGTGAATGCGTGGCCCTGGTCGGCGCGTCGGGTGCGGGGAAATCCACGCTGATGCGGATGCTTTATGGCAACTACCTTGCCGCTTCGGGTCGTATCCTGATCGGTGATGTGGACGTCGCCAGCGCCGCACCGCGCGAGATTCTGGATTTGCGCCGCCATGTCTTGGGCTATGTCAGCCAGTTCTTGCGCGTGGTCCCTCGCGTGCCGACGCTTGAGGTTGTGGCTGAGCCGTTACTGGTGACCGGCGTTGCGCAGGACGTAGCATTTGACCGGGCGCGGGAGTTGCTAGCGCGGCTCAACATCCCTGAACGGCTGTGGTCACTCAGCCCGACAACTTTCTCCGGCGGTGAACAGCAGCGCGTCAATATCGCGCGCGGCTTTGCCTATGACTATCCTGCGCTCTTGCTCGACGAGCCGACAGCGAGCCTTGATGCGACAAACCGGGCCATCGTGCTCGACATGATCCACGCGGCCAAGGCGCAGGGTGCCGCGATCGTTGGTATCTTCCACGATGATGCCGCGCGCGCGCAGGTCTGCGATCGGGAGATTGACGTGGCCGGTTTTGCGCCGAGAGAGGCCGCATGACCGGACGCTTGATCGCTGTTGTCGGCCCCTCCGGCGTGGGCAAGGACAGCGTGATGCGCGCCATGGTCGACACAATGCCGAACATGGTGCTGGCGCGCCGCGTGATCACCCGCCCTTCGGATGCGGGGGGTGAGGATTTCGACGGCGTGACAGATGCGGTCTTTGACCAGATGCTGCGCGAAGAAGCCTTTGTCCTGTCCTGGCCCGCCCATGGTCTGCGCTACGGCATCCCAAGGGCCGTTTTGCGGGATCTTGACGCCAGCCGCGATGTGCTGGCCAACCTCTCACGCAAAGTGCTGCAGGAGGCCGCTGCCCGGTTCCCGCATTTCACCATCATCCTTCTTTCAGCGTCACCTGACGTGCTTGCTGCGCGATTGCGCGCCAGAGGGCGCGAGGATGAGGCCGAGATCGCGCGGCGTCTGGCGCAGGCCGCCTACACGCTGCCCGACGATCTGCCAGTGCATCAGATCGACAATAGCGGCGCGCTGGACGACACGGTCACCGCGGCCCTGCGCGCAGTTCAACCGGCCAGGGCGTAGCGTTGGATTTCATGAAACATGTCGTCTTCCGCCTGTCCCAAAAGGGTGATGTGATCCATCACGAAAGGCGTCGGGACCAGAGGCGCCAGCATCGGTTCCAACTGAGCCAACACTGCGGCCCCGGTGCCGTCATCCAACCGGCCCGACAATGTCAGATGAAAGTGAAAGTCGGCCATCACGTAAGGATAGCCCCAGGTCATCAGGTTATGTTCCTGCCGTTCGGTCAGCCCGGCCTTGCGGCGACGGGCCAGCTCATCCGCCCCGGCTGGTGCGCGAAAATGGTCCAGATCGCTGACGATGCGCGCGACCAGCGCGTTCAGCGCGACCGCCTCACCCGCAGGACGCAGAGCCAGAAAGCCATGATGGTGCTGCAAGGTCATACCGGGCACGGTGACAGGCGCGTTCGCATCCGCGAAGGCCGCGAGCGCGGTCTGCAAATCTTCGACCCGCTGGCCATTGGCCAGGCGAAAGGGTGCTTTCAGCGTGCCGTGAAACCCGTATTTGCGCGGAACATCGGTCAGTGTGCCCACATCGAAACCGCTGATTGTGGGATGCGCCACAGCCTCGCCAGTGCGGCTATCCCAGCCCAGCCAACTTGCACAGAAGTCGGCGAAAGGGCCGACAGTTGGTGTGTAGAAAATCGCGTAACGTTTGAACATTCAAAGACTTTTGCCAAGGCTGCATGACAAATCCATGACACAAGACATCATTATCGCCAACGCGCAAATTATTCTGCCTGACGAGGTCGTTCAGGGCGGTCTGGTCCTGCGCGACGGCCAGATTGCCGAGATTTTTCAAGGCACCTCCGTGCCCAAGACGGCCATGGATTGCAAAGGTGACTATGTCTGCCCGGGCCTGATCGAATTGCACACCGATAATCTGGAACGTCATATCACCCCGCGCCCCAAGGTCGACTGGCCCCATCGCGCGGCGATCATGGCCCATGACCGGGAACTGGCCGCCACCGGGATCACCACAGTTTTCGATGCGATCCGCGTTGGCTCTATCATTTCGGATGGCAACAAGCGCTATGGCAAATATGCCCGCCAGATGGCCGATGAGATTTTGCAGATGCGTGATGCGGGCGCGCTGAAAATCTCGCATCACATCCATCTGCGGGCAGAGATTTGTTCCGAGACGCTTTTGGACGAAATGGGCGAATTTGGTGACAAAGACCGTGTTGGCATCGTCTCTCTCATGGATCACACACCCGGCCAGCGCCAGTTTCGCGATATCCAGAAGTTTGAGGATTATGTGTGCGGCAAGCACAATCTCGACCGGGCCGGTTTTGCCGAATACATCGCCTTCCTTTACGGGTTGCAGGAACGCCTCGGTGCCGCCCACGAAGCAGGCGCCGTAGCAGCGGCCAAGCGCTACGGCGCGACTTTGGCGAGCCATGATGACACGACCGCCGAACATGTAGCGACCAGCGCGGCACATGGCGTGACAATCGCGGAGTTTCCGACGACGGTCGAAGCGGCAGAGGCCTGTCACGCAGCAGGAATAGCCACGATCATGGGGGCGCCCAATCTCGTGCGCGGCGGCTCCCATTCCGGCAATGTCGCGGCCAAGGATTTGGCGCAGATTGATCGTCTGGACATTCTGTCATCGGATTACGTGCCGGCGGCGCTTTTGATGGGTGCGGCGCATCTTGCGCAGCTGTGGGGAAATTGGCCCAAAGGCATGGCTACGGTGACCGCGAACGCCGCCCGCTACGTCCATCTTGAAGATCGCGGCGTGATCGCACTCGGCAAACGCGCGGATCTTCTGCGCTTTTCTATGCTGCATGATGTACCGGCGGTTCGTCAGGTCTGGGCGGCAGGTCGGCAGGTCGCCTGACGCGGATTGCAATCTGCAAAATCAGCTTTAGGGTCGGCGGGCAGACCTGAAGATGAGCGCCCATGCAGTTCGCCCTGACCGATGAGCAAGAGATGATCGTGACAACAGTCAGGTCATTTGTTGAAAACGAGGTTTACCCGCATGAAGACCTTGTCGAACGGACGGGAGAAGTCCCGCACGAAATTGCCGACGAGATCAAACGCAAGACAATCGAACTAGGCTTCTACGCCTGCAACTTTCCCGAGAGCGTCGGTGGGGCGGGCCTGAGCCATCTGGATTTCGCGCTGGTCGAGCGTGAATTGGGCCGCGGCTCTATGGCGCTGACGCATTTCTTCGGCCGCCCGCAGAACATCCTGATGGCTTGCGAGGGTGAGCAGAAAGAGCGGTACTTGGTACCCGCTGTCCGGGGGGAGCGGATGGATGCGCTGGCAATGACCGAGCCTGATGCGGGCTCGGATGTGCGCGGCATGAAATGCAGCGCGGTGCGGGATGGCGGCGATTGGGTGATCAACGGCTCCAAGCATTTTATTTCCGGGGCAGAACATGCGGATTTCTTCATCGTCTTTGTGGCGACCGGTGTAGATGACACGCCCCGCGGTCCCAAGAAGCGGATCACCACGTTCCTTGTAGATCGTGGCACGCCGGGTTTTGAAGTGCGCGATGGCTACGCATCTGTCAGTCACAAGGGCTACAAGAACTGCATTCTGACTTTCGATGATTGCCGTCTGCCAGATGCGCAGGTTTTGGGTGAGGTCGACGGCGGCTTCGCGGTGATGAACGAATGGTTGTATGCGACGCGGATCACGGTCGCCGCGATGTCGGTGGGTCGTGCCCGGCGATGCTTTGACTATGCGTTGAGCTATGCCGCCGAGCGCGAGCAATTCGGCCAGCCCATCGGCAAATTCCAGGGTGTCGGTTTTCAGATCGCCGACATGATCACCGAGATTGACGCAGCTGATTTCCTGACGCTCGCCGCGGCTTACCGGCTGGATCAGGGGCTTCCTGCAAACCGCGAAATCGCCTCGGCCAAGCTGTACGCGACCGAGATGCTGGCGCGTGTCACGGATGCCACCTTGCAGATCTATGGCGGCATGGGGCTAATGGCTGATTTCCCGATTGAGCGGTTCTGGCGCGATGCGCGGGTGGAACGCATTTGGGACGGCACATCCGAAATCCAGCGTCACATCATCAGCCGCGAATTGCTGCGCCCCTTGGGGGCCTGAATGGGGCGGTTTGACTGGCTGCTGCGCCCGCGTTCGATCCTTGTGGTCGGGGGCGGGACCTGGGGCGCGGAGGTGTTGCGCCAATGCCAGAAGATCGGTTTTCAGGGCGATCTGTGGGTCCTGCATCCAACCAAAGACGAGATTGCCGGTCTGAAACCCTATCGTAAGCTGACCGATCTGCCGCGCGCGCCGGATGCGGTCTATGTCGGCGTGAACCGGCATGCGACTATTGACGTTGTCCGCGACCTGCGCGCGATGGGCGCGGGCGGTGCGGTCTGCTTTGCGTCGGGTTTTCAGGAAGCGTTGCAAGAGGATGCGGCGGCAGCTGACCTGCAGGCAGCTTTGCTGGAGGCCGCTGGGGATATGCCGATCGTCGGCCCCAATTGCTATGGTTTCCTCAACTACCTTGATGGGGTTGCCATGTGGCCGGACCAGCATGGCGGAGTGATGGTGGAGAGTGGCGTCGCTCTCATCACGCAATCCTCGAACATCGCGATCAACCTGACGATGCAGCGGCGTGGGCTGCCGATTTCCTATGTCATCACAGTTGGCAATCAGGCGCAGACGACATTTGCCGAGGTCGGTCTGGCCCTTCTGGACGACCCGCGCGTCACTGCACTGGGTCTGCATATCGAAGGGATCGGCGATCTGCGCGCGTTTGAGAGCCTCGCAAGACAGGCGCACGAAATGGGCAAGCCAATTGTCGCGCTCAAGGTCGGGCGATCTGCGCAAGCCCGTGCCGCGACAGTCTCGCACACGGCGGCGCTGGCAGGCAGTGATGCGGGTGCGCAGGCGCTCTTTGCCCGGCTGGGCGTTGGGCAGGTCGAGACGCTGTCAGGGTTTCTTGAGACGCTGAAACTGTTGCATGTCGTGGGGCCGCTACCATCAACAAATGTTGCCTCTATGTCCTGTTCGGGTGGCGAGGCGAGCCTGATGGCTGACGCCGCCCATGACAGCCCCGTCACCTATCCTCCGCTGTCTGATGCGCAAACAACCGCATTGCGGGCCGTACTCGGTCCGATGGTCGCCCTCGCCAATCCGTTGGATTACTACACCTACATTTGGGGCGACGTGTCTGCGATGGCCGCCACTTTTGGCGCCATGATGGACGCGCGCATGGCGCTGGGTCTTGTCGTTCTGGATTTCCCACGCGGGGATCGCTGTTCCATAGCAGCCTGGAAGCCCGTGATTGCAGCCGTGGCAGAGGCGCAGGAAACCTCGGGTAAGCCCATCGCCCTGCTCAGTTCCCTCGTCGAGAACATGCCCGAAGATGTGGCGCAAGACCTCGTGGCACGTCGTATCTTGCCGTTTTGCGGGATATCCGAAGCGATTGAAGCCATCAGCTTGGCTGCCGCCATTGGGCAAGCCGTGCCACCAATCGGCGACCTGTTGCTCCCCGCGAAGACACCCGCCGAGGTCCTGACCTTGGGCGAGGCTGAGGCGAAGGATGCGCTTGCCACTTACGGACTGACCGTGCCCCGATCTTGTAAGGCAGAGAGTATGGACGCAGTGACCGACGCTGCGGCGCGGGTCGGCTATCCTGTCGTGCTAAAGGGCGAAGGCTTCGCGCATAAAACCGAAGCCGCCGCGTTGGCGCTTGACCTCGCAACGCCAGAGGCGGTGATGGCAGCTGCCTCCGCCATGCCCGTAACGAGCTTTCTCGTCGAGGAAATGGTGGCAGGCGCGGTGGCGGAACTCTTGATCGGGGTCGTTTCCGACCCGGCGCATGGCTACGTGCTGACGCTCGCAGCCGGGGGCGTTATGACCGAGTTGATGGACGATCGCGTCTCGCTTTTGTTGCCGGTCGACCTGCCGATGGTACGATCCGCTCTGGGTAAGTTGCGGGTATTCCCGGTCCTGCAGGGCTATCGCGGGAAACCGGGCGCGGATATCGCGGCGATCATTGACGCGGTGATGGCCGTGCAAGCCTATGTCACCGCCCATCGCCCTCAAGAGGTTGAGGTAAACCCGCTGATCTGTCGAGAGGACGGCGCGATTGCGGCGGATGCACTGATTGTGAAAGGAGTTTGTGATGACTGACGGCCCAATCAAGACACGGGTTCTGGGACAGGTGTTGGAGGTCATGCTGGACCGGCCCAAGGCGAATGCCATCGACCTTGCCACCAGCCGGATCATGGGCGATGTCTTCGCTGATTTCCGGGACAATCCGGACCTGCGGGTGGCGGTCCTAACCGGCGCGGGTGAGAAGTTCTTTTGCCCCGGTTGGGACCTGAAAGCCGCCGCTGACGGCGATGCGGTCGATGGGGACTACGGCCGGGGCGGCTTTGGCGGTCTGCAGGAATTGCCACACATGAACAAGCCGGTCATCGCCGCGGTGAACGGCATCTGCTGTGGCGGCGGGCTGGAACTGGCATTGTCAGCGGACATTATCCTTGCCGCCGAGCACGCGACATTCGCTTTGCCCGAAATCCGCTCTGGCACAGTCGCTGATGCCGCCTCGATCAAATTGCCCAAACGCATCCCGTACCACATCGCGATGGAGATGCTCTTGACCGGGCGCTGGGTCGATGCGGACGAGGCGGCGCGCTGGGGGCTTATCAACCGTGTTGTGCCCGCCGCCGACCTGATGAGCACGGCGCATGAAATGGCCGCGCTCATCGCCTCTGGCCCGCCGCTTGTGAACGCGGCCATCAAGGAAATCGTGCGCGAGGCGGAGGATATGAAGTTTCAGGATGCGCTCAACCGCATCACAAAAAGCCAGTTTGAAACGGTTGAGACTCTCTACCGCTCAGAGGATCAGCAAGAAGGCGCGCGCGCCTTTGCCGAAAAGCGCGATCCGGTCTGGAAGGGCCGCTAAGGTAGATTGCGTAGCATCTCGGCCACCGGCACCTTTGCCCGCAACCGGTTGGCCAGGAGGAACATGCCCCCGAACTTGCGCTGCAGAAACAGGATATCGATGGGCAAGGGTGGCGGGATGAACCCGGCATCGGCGAGCGCCATGCCTTCCGCCTGCATTTGCTGCGACAGCGTTGTGTCGGCAAAATCGTAGAGCGGGTTTTCCAGCAACGCGCGAAAAACATGCCGCATCATATGTACAATCTGGGCGCTGTGGGTGGGGTCAGTCTCAGCGGTGAAAAACCCGATCTCCATCGCGGTGGCGAGTAGCGCATCAGCGTCGTCCGCAATCCCGGCTGCGATCAGCCGACGGTATTGCTTTGCAATTGCTGGAGAAATCTGCCGGGTTGCCCCGAAATCCAGCAGCACGATCTTGTCCGTCGCGGGATCGTAGCGGTAATTGGCGAAGTTCGGGTCGGTCTGCATCCAGCCAAAGATAAACAACTCCTGCAGCATCAGATCAATCAGATCACGGGCGATGCGGTCGCGGTGGCCTTGGGGCAGATCCACCGCATCCTCGATTGGCACACTGTTGATGAAACCCATCACCATGACCTGCGGCGTCGTCCATTCTGCGATCAGTGCGGGCAGGCGAAACCGCGGGTCATCGCGCAAAAGCGCGTCGAAGCGGGTCAGATGCGACCCCTCCAACTCATAATCAGTCTCTTCATGCAGTTGTTGGCGCGCCTCAGCCATGTAGGGCGCAAGGTCAAATCCTTTGGGCAACAGGCCCGACATGCGGATCAATGTACCCACATTGGCCACATCGCTGTCGATGCTCTGCGCGATGCCGGGATATTGTACCTTGATGGCGACGTCGCGCCCATCTTTCAGCCGGGCGCGATGCACCTGCCCGATCGAGGCCGCTGCGATGGGGCGCACATCGAATTTCGCAAACTGGCCAAGCCAACCCTTGGGCCATGCGGCATTCAAGACCTGTTTCAACTGCGCAGGTGGCATGAAATGCGCGTCTGCCCGCAGGCGCGCCATGATCTCGGCCAGTTCGGGCGGGAGCATCTCGCCTGTGTCCATCGAGATCAGTTGCCCGACCTTCATGGCCGCGCCGCGCATCTTGGCCAGTTGATCGGTGATCTTGTGCAGATTGCGCGGGGTCAGCAAAAGGTCACGCAGCGCGGGCCGCTGACCCTTACCTAGCTGCGCCACACCGTTCAGCGCCATTGACCCCGCAACGCTTGCGGTCATTGAGCCCAACTGCGTCAGCCTGGCCGCACGGCTGGCGGGGACCGAGATGGCGCGCGCCGACGATGCGGTCGCGCCGGCCCTTCCTGACAGATCGTTTCTATCCATAGAGCAGCAGGTAGGGGGATTGCCTGACCCGACAATCCCACTTCACAGCGCCTACCCAATACGGAAAGGTGCGGGCCTATGTGAGCTCGGTCGAGACGTCCTGCAGGAAATCCAGCAAACTGTCGACACTGATCGCCTCGGGGTTCACTTTGTTGCTGGGGAAGTAGCGCAGGAAGATCTGTTTGGTCTCGTCGCTCATCCCCTCATGCAGGCCCATCGACCAGCTGGGGAAGATACGTTCGCGCACGTCATTACAGGCCATCAGAATGATGTTCACATGACGTGGATCGGCTGCAATGCGGTGATAAATGGCGCTAACTTCGGCGCGCCCGCCTTCGAGCACTTGCAGGAAGTTGGTGCCGTTGTAATGCAACATGCCGGTGACGTTCATGGCCGCGTTGTTGCGCCGACAAACCGCCAACAACTCGTCCACATTCACGTTCATCGACGGGTTGCGCTGACTGTAATAGACCAAGCGGGTCAGGTTCATGATATGTGCTCCAGTTCTGTCCGCGAGTTCAAATGGGGAGTGCAGGGGAACGCTTTCGCCTCACGCCACATGTTTGGTCGTGATTCAAAAGTTATCGATGCGAGGAAGGTTTTCCAAGGTCAGACCTTCTGTCGCTGCATGATGAGTTTGGCGGCCTGTGCGCCATCGGTCGTCACCGGAGGCTGTTCTTCAGGCGGCATGCTGTCAGCCGCATGTGTATGGATATTCGTCGGGCCGGTTCGTATTCACCCGCGACTTCGAGATCAGCGATCCACAACGCACAATTGCGGCGGGCGGCGCACCGACCACCTTGGTGAGCCATGCATCGTCAACAAAACGGGTTTCAAACGCGAGCCCGTTGTCGAAAGCGGTGTGGTAGATGATCTTGAAGGGAAGTTCGGTCATCATCTTGTCGCCGCCATTGAGGCCGATCGAGGTTACGTTGACGGGTGCAATTGTCCCGTAGGGCCGACCGGCCGTTTCGGCGATACCAGCTTCGACCTGGGCCCGCGTTTGAACTGATTCACCATCGATCGCCATGATCCGCGCACCGGTCGGCACGCTCGGCGTACCCGTCTTCACAATGGGATCTGGGCCAATTGTGAATGACCAATCTGTACGCCAATTCAGTGCAATCAAGCCTTCGGCCCAGCTTTTCGAAAGGGTCGGCGCACTGGGCTGTGGTGAGGTAATTTCCGCCGTTATCTCGGCTGGGATGGAGAAAATCTCAGCATTGGCGACCTGTTGCACTGGCGTTGCGGCATCAATACTCCGCGCCTCAATTGCGACCCGAGTGGTCGGCATGGGCCCCGCAGTCGCTGCATTGTTGTCGCCGGGCGTCAGACAGGAGCCACCGACCAGCACAAGAACTGCGGTGCTGCCTGTCAACAAAGCGGTAATATGGCGACGAAGGCCCTTGTTCCGATGTGAAGCGCGTCGCGGTCGATTGATCGCAACCGTTTGTGATCTGATCGGGTGCCCCCATTTCGTTTGGTGCAACGGACCCGCACCTTCTTCCGGTTCACGACCGGTCTTGTTTTTTGACGGTTTGATCTGCAGAAGCCGCTGCCATTCGGCAGCGCTTTGCAAACGGTCCTGTGGCAGAATGGCGAGGGCACGGTCAATCGCAGCGCAGAACGTTTCGTCAAAATCCTTGGTTCTTTGACCCAGTGGTACATAGGGGTCAATCTGCTCAGTCACATGCAGTGTAACGCGCATCTGGCTGTCTGGCGGGGTCTCTCCCGCGATCAGGTGGTAGAACGTGGCGGCCAAAGAATAGAGATCGCTCGACGAGCCCTGCGTACTACCTGCCAGATAGAACTCTTGCGGGGAATATCCGTCCTTGACGACCGGCAAAGCGGATAAAGCCTGCTTTGCTTGCGTCGCCTGTTCACGCGCTGCGCCAAAATCGATCAGGATTGGCTCAAGCGTTTTGGTCACAATGATGTTGTCCGGGGAGATGTCGCGATGCAGCAGGCCCGCATCATGAACGAATCGCACGGCATCCAACACTTTTCCCAGCAACGTCCTGATTTGTGTCGGCGAAAGATGTTTTTCGGGTTCGGTAATATAGCCGAGGAGATCAGACCCATGCACGTAATCCAGCGCCATATAGGCAGTGCCGTGCTCCTCAAAAATCTGGTGCACGCCGACGATGTTGGGATGGTCGAGTTTGGCAAGCGAGCGCGCCTCTTTCAGAAAGAGATGCACGACAGACTGGAAATCCATCGCATGAGTGCTTGAGTGGAACTGAACGGACAGGTGGCTACAGCGACACAAAGCGCTTGGAAAGCATTCCTTGATGACGACCTGTCGATCAAGGCTGTCGGTAGCAAGATAGGTGATGCCGAACCCACCGTGATTAAGGTAACTGTCTATGGTTTATTGCCCAGACAGAAGGGTGGTGCCGACCGGCAGCGCCTGTGAAAAATCAGGATCATTATTCATGGGTGTACCACTGACCGTCGACATACTCATACAAACACCAGTTTCTTATAAATTAAGATAATGTGCGAATTATGGCAGCTAATAGCGATGTTGTTATTTAAAAATAAGATGCCGTGCCGAAATTATATCATTAAAAGAGGGTCTCCTCTGTAGGTTGAGGGCAGGCTGAGAAGCGCCTATAAAATGCGGGCGGGTAGCATCTCACGCAGAGTTATGCTGAGATTGGCTGAAAATGAGGACGCGAATTTCATGAACGAAGCTGTCAGCGATCTGACACCGCATGCGGATGAAGACGCCTATGAGTATGTGGGGCGGGCACTGCGCAAGCTTCGGCTTGAACGGGGGCTGACCCAGGCCCAGGCCGCGCGTGTGATCAATGTGAGCCCGCAGCAATATCAAAAATATGAAGACGCGCATTCAAAATGCAGCCTCAACTATCTGATCGCACTGGCAGGTCATTACGGTGTGAATGTCAGTGCGTTTCTGCCAGATTGCCCAGACAACAGCATTGCTCCATTGCCTCAGACTGAAATCGCGAGCGAGGCGGACCTGCTTGCGCGATTGGTCACGGCTTTTGTGGGGCTGGACGACGCGGAAGAAAAATTACGTTTCGTTCAGCTGATTGAGGCAGTAGGCTTGGCCCATGGGAGGGGTGGTGAGTAAGTACCGGGGTGTGTGTTGGAGAGTTACGATCGGTTCCTGGAGGAGAATGCCGATGATATGACCCGCGCGGCAGCGGCGGGCCATTCTGCGGTGATATGTCTGGCAACACCAGGGGTGCCGGTCATCTATGTCTCTGACGTTTTTGAGGCGCATACGGGTTACAAGCCAAGCGAAGTGATCGGGAAATCGCTCTCAATCCTGCAGGGTCCAATGACCGAAGCGCAGGCGGTCGAAGACTTTCGCTTTCTGATTGAGAACCAGGTGCCTGGCACGGTGCGCATCACCAACTACCGCAAGGATAAGACGCCTTTTGTGCACGAATGTGCGTTGCGCCCGATTAAGGACTCCCAGGGCAATGTCAGCCACTTCATTGCCATCCAGACACCTGTGGCCGACTAGGTCATATCACCCAAAAACCAATCCCCCATCGACGATCAGGTTCTGCCCCGTCACGGCGCGCGCCCACGGGCTGGCAAAGAAAAGCACCGCATCGGCGGCTTCCTCGGGCGTTGTCACGGATCGCAACGGTGTGTTGGCGGCGATCATGTCAAAGACGGCATCTGGTGTGGCGGCACTTGCATCAGTTGTTCGCAGCAATCCGCCAGAGACCATGTTGACGGTGATGCCCTTTGGCCCCAGCTCTGCCGCGGCGGTGCGGGTCAATGCCAGCAAGCCGGCCTTGGCGGATGTATAATCGTGATACGGAACCACCGGGTTCTGGATCAGATTTGTCCCGATATGAATGATCCGGCCAAAGCCTGCGCTTTCCATCATCGGCTGCACCGCCTGCATAGTGTTGAGCGCCCCAAGGACGGCGGTGTCATGCTGCGCGCGGATGGCCTCTGGCGTTAAGGTGGCAATCGTGTCGCGAGCATCGCCATTAAAGCTGTAATCTGCGAGCGCATTGTGAACCAGTGTGGTGACCGGTCCGAACCGCTCCGCGACCAAATCCATCATCGCCGCGACTGCATCCGGTTTCGTTACATCTGCCTGGATCGCGACGGTTTGCGGACCCAGCTCCTCTGCCAGGCTTTCGGCAGCCGCCTGGCTGTGCCGGTAGTTGATCACGACTTTCGCACCCTCTCGGACAAAGGCCCGCGCGATAGCGGCACCCAGCCCGCGCCCGGCGCCGGTGACGAGAACAGTTTGTGAAGCGAGCAATTTAGTCATGTGCGTGGTTCCAAAGATTGGTGAAGTGATGAATGGGGCCGTGGCCCTGTCCGACATTCAGATCATCCGCTGCCACAATCGCCGCGGTGATGTAGGCCTTCGCGGCGCCGACAGCCTGAGGCAGCGCGGCACCCTTTGCCAGTTCTGCGGCCAGCGCCGATGACAGGCTGCATCCGGTTCCGTGAGTATTTTGCGTCGCAGTGCGTTTGCTTTCGAACCAATGCGTTTCACCCGCCGCGTACAACACATCGGGGCTGTCATCGCCCGGCAGATGCCCGCCTTTGATCAGCACCGCTTGCGGCCCAAGCTCAGCGAGCGCTTGGGCGTGGTGGGCCATCGCGTCCCTTGTCATTGTGACAGGTTCATCCAGCAGATGCGCCGCTTCGGGTAGGTTCGGGGTGACAAGCGTGGCCAAGGGCAACAAGCGATCCCGCAGCGTCTTCACCGCATCGTCGGCCAGAAGAGGTGCGCCGCCCTTGGCAATCATGACCGGGTCAAGCACGACCGGCACATTGTCCGCATGTTTCGTCAATGCGTCAGCCACCGTCGCGGCGATATCCGACGTTGCGATCATACCGATCTTGACCGCATCAACGCGAACATCAGCAAAGACTGCTGCAATCTGTGCCGCAACAAAATCCGGCGGCACCAATTCAATCCATGAAACGCCTTGCGTGTTTTGAGCCGTCAGCGCAGTGATTGCGGTCATTGCATAGGCGCCATTGGCGGAAATTGCCTTGATGTCGGCCTGAATGCCCGCCCCGCCTGATGGGTCAGAGCCTGCGATGGACAAGACGTTGCGGATCATCTGAGATCTCCCATGGCTTGGTTGATTTCTTTGGCTGCCTTCTCCGGATCGGGCTGGCCACATATGGCGGAGACAACCGCCATCCCATCCGCCCCTGACATCTGGGCGTCGCGTGCATGTGTGGCTTTCAGACCGCCGATTGCCACTGTTGGAACAGGCGCCAACGCACACAGCGCGGCAAGGCCGTCCATCCCGATTGTCGGTTTGTGATCTGCTTTTGTGGCCGTCGCAAAGACCGTGCCAATGCCAAGATAATCGACGATACGCGGATCAACGGCGCTGACAGCGGCGGCGCTTTCGCAGGACAGCCCGACGATCTTGCCGGGCCCCAAGATGGCGCGCGCCTCTGCTGCGGCCATATCATCCTGGCCAACATGGACGCCGTCCACGTCAGCCGCCTTGGCAGCGGTGACGTCATCGTTGATCACAAAGGGAACACCCGTGCCGGCGAGCGCATCTTTGAGCGCCCCGGCCAGCGCAACCCGATCTGCGGTGCTGGCTGTCTTGTCGCGCAACTGCACGAAAGTGACGCCGCCAGCAACGGCCGCCGCGACCGTTCCAATGACGCCATGTTCGGCGCAAAGGATCGGGTCCGTCACCAGATAAAGCCGAAGATCGTTGGGGTTCAGTGCCATGTCACGCGGACCTCATCCAGATCACCGGGCGCAATGGCGGCAAGTTGATCGAGAAACGCCACCGCAAAGCTACCGGGCCCGTTGGTGCCCGGCCCTGCGCGCGCACCCGCCTCGGAAAAGTGGGTAAGGGCGGCGATGGTTGCGTCCATCGGGGTGCAGATTGCGGCATAGGCACCGATGAGCGCGGTCAGTGAGCATCCCAAGGCCGTGACTTTGGGCATCATCGCATCACCGCCGCTGATCTCCGCGTGCCGCGTGCCGTCAGTGACAAAATCAGTTTCGCCAGTGACGGCAACGACGGCGCCGTGTTCTTTCGCAAGATGAATGGCAGCACCTTTCGCAGCAGGAACGCTGTCACCGCTATCGGCCCCCTTTCCGGCAGCACCTTCCCCGGCGAGGGCGAGGATTTCGGAAGCATTGCCGCGAATGATCGTGGGCTGCAGGTCCAAAAGGTCTTGCGCCACCCGTGCACGATAGGGCGTGGCAAAATGGGCGACGGGGTCAAAGACCCAAGGTTTGGCCGAAGCATTCGCCGCTTCCGCCGCCTTTGTCATCGCCTCAACCCAAGGGGCGGACAACGTCCCGATATTGATCGTCAAGGCACCCGCAACAGGCACAAAATCCGCGATTTCTTCGGTTGCATGCAACATTGCGGGCGACGCGCCCGCTGCCAAGACGACA
Organism: Cognatiyoonia sp. IB215182; assembly: GCF_033963905.1. Lineage (NCBI taxonomy): Bacteria > Pseudomonadati > Pseudomonadota > Alphaproteobacteria > Rhodobacterales > Paracoccaceae > Cognatiyoonia > Cognatiyoonia sp. IB215182. The sequence continues at coordinate 380,854 of NZ_JAXBMB010000002.1, read as the reverse complement.
TTGGCCGCGACATTCATTGCGACGTAGTTGGTGATGCAATGCACGAGCGGTGCTTGCGTGCGCAATGATTGGAGTGCTGCGTTGGGTGTTGTCATGTCTTTCCTCTCAAGCGGAAAGACGGGGGCCGCCATGGCTGCTGACCCTGCCTCCCTCCGCCAGCATTATCTGGTTCAGGTTCAAAGGGTACGTCTCAGCCTCGCGGCGCCCCTGGCTGTGAATGAGACTAGTGGGCGCCCCCGCAGTGTCAACAGAGCGGTGCGATCAGTCTGGCTGCATTGCGGCCGCGATCTCGGACATTAGGTGAAATACAGGCATCAGTTGGCGCAGATCTGCGATTGTTCGACCGACAAGGCCTCGTTCGGTAACCGAGGCGGGCGTGCTATTGTCGATCCAGGTGGCAAACCCCTTACGCCGGAGGGCTTCGGCATTTGGGTGATCTTTATCAAAGCCCGCAGGCACGCGTTTCAAATCAGGTTCGCCGATCCTGAAGCCTTGCTTGCACAGATCGTCGGTTAGCGCGATCAGCTTGGTACCCGTCCCGCCCCCCATTGCGGCGCGAAATGCCGGCAGACTCTCCTTGTCATACTGAAAGACACCGCATCCAAGTGTCAGCCTCTCTGGCGACAGGCCAAAGAACCACATCGGCGGTTGGCTAGTTTGTTGAGCGGGTGTGAATGCCATGTGCAAATGGGCATTGTAGGGTGTCTTGTCCTTGGAAAAGCGCACATCGCGGTGGATCCGAAAGACTTTGCTGGTGTGGTCCTGACCTGTCATCTCGGCCAGTGCCCCAACTATCGCATCAGCGAACTGCAGACCCGGCGCCTTGAGCTGCGCCTCATAGCGTGCCTTGTTCGCAGCAAACCAGTCTTTGGTATTGTTGGCCTTCAACTCTTTCAAAAAATGCAGAGCGTCCGGCGAGAAACAGTCAAATTGCGTCATCGCATCCTCGATCAGTCTTTTGCGGGAAGGGCGGCCGCGTGGGCGAGGCAAAGCTGCAACCAGCGCTGCAAGGCTGTGTCATCGCAATCTGCAGCGTCCACACGTACAAAACCGCCCAACTTGCGGCTTCCATGGATGACCTCGTTCGCGCTTGGATCAAGAAGCGCCGATGCTTCATTTGCCTTGCCTACGCGGAACATGAAACGCCCGACGCCGTCAATGTGCCGCCGCGCCCCGCACAGCATGTTGCCGTTCAAAAAGAAGCACTGCCCGCCCATCATCTGTTTTTCGGAAATCCCGACATGGGCGGCCAATGCGTTGCGCAAACGAGTGTTGAGACCTTCGTCAACCGGCATCAGAATGCCACGCCAAGCTGCCACAGGATTGCCAGCCCCAAGACGAGCAAAGTGATGTTGGTCAAACCTGCCCCGATCAGACGGCCCATGCTGTCGGCTGCTTTGCGCAGACCGAAATAATGGACAAGGCGCGCCAGGATCAACGCACCGCCACAGCCCAGCACCAGCCAAGGGGCGACGCCCGCAATCTCAGCCGCCGCAAGAGCCACGAGCGCAAGGGGGACATATTCCACAAAGTTCCCATGCGCGCGCATCAGTCGCAACAGATGGTCATCCTCACCATGCAACAGAAGGATCCCGGTCTTGGCCCGGCGCAGGCCAACCGCAATAGCCATCGGGATGCTCATCAACACAAGGACGGCGACGACGGCAAGCGTGATATGGGGCAGGTTTTCCATCTGATCTCTCCTTTCCGGTGAAGTGCCTTACGACGCCATGCTTTCGTAAGTGATCAGCGCAAACCGCGCGCCATGCGGATCGGTCAGTGTCGCCATGCGCCCGACACCGGGCATATCCATTGCCGGCTGGATGATGGTTGCCCCTTTGGCCTTTGCCTTGGCAGTGCTGGCATCAACATCTGCGACAGTGAAATAGATCGTCCAGGCACCCTTTTCTTCGGGCATTGGGGAGAAGCCCCCAATCGCGGTTTCACCAATCACGGCGGCCGAATAGCTCGACCCGTCCTGCATTGGCATGTCATTGATCTTCCATCCCAATACGTCCTGATAAAACGCTTTGGCTTCCTTTTGATCCGGGCCGGAATGGCCGATCCAGCCGGAATTGCCGAGCGTTGTCATCTCAAGAATACTCATGGGTTCTCTCCCTTGGTTGCGCCCGCCACATGCGGGTCTGATCCAAGGACGCGCGTACAGCCGGCTTCCCTACAGGTGGCCCAGTTCGTTTTGGCTGATCGCGATTTTGTCTGTGACGGCGGCGCGTTCAGGCGCGGTAGGGGTGAGCGTTAGGACCGTTTCAAACGCGGCAATCGCGGCACGGTGATCGCCGATCTCCTGTAGCAGACCGCCCCGCATTGCATGAAACCACCGATAAGTGGACAGATCCTCCGTCAACGTTTCCAAAGCATTGATTGCAAAACGTGGCCCGTGCAGCTTGGCCTGCGCCGCAATCTGGTTGAGACGCACGACCGGGGTCGGCTGCAACGCGTAAAGTGCGGCGTAATGAGACTCGATGAGTGCCCAGTCGGTTTTTTCGGATGTTGCCGCACTTGCATGCGCGGCAGCGATTGTGGCCTGGATAATGTAGATGCCCCGATGGTTGATGCGCTGTGCCTTTTGCAGAAGCGCCATCGCCTCGGCGATGTTCGAACGGTCCCAAAGGCTGCGGTCCTGATCATCGAGCGTGACCAGCTTTCCATCCCCGTCAATCCGCGCATGGCGGCGCGCATGCTGCAGCAGCAATAGCGCCAGAAGCGCAGATTGTTCGCCCATCGCTGGAAACAGCCTCACCAGGAGGCGGGCGAGCCTGATCGCCTCTTCACACAATGTCAGTTTCATCTGAACCGGCCCGGACGAAGTTGACCACCCCTCGTTGAACATCAGATAGATCATCAAAGAGACTTCGCTGAGCCGCACGCCACGCTCTTGCGGGGTGGGCGTTTCGAAGGCGACCGGGTTTTCCGCGATCTTTCTTTTGGCACGCGTGATGCGCTGTTCCATTGTCTTGGGCTTGACGAGAAAGCCGCTCGCGATTTCAGCGACGCTGAGCCCCAGGATCACCCGCAAAGCAACCGCGATCTGATCCTGCCGGTCAAGCTCGGGGTGGCAGCAGATGAAAAGCAGTCGCAGAACGTCGTCGCGCAATTCGTCCGGGTCAGGTGTTTCTGCAGGCAAGGGCTGAAACTCTTCACTATGGCGCGAAAGGATCGCGGCGCGGCGCTGCGATTTGCGTAGATGGTCAAGGCCTGCATTGCGGGCCGTGGTCAGTAGCCAGGCGAGCGGGTCACGTGGCGCGCCATCTGTGCCCCAAACGATCAGGGCTTTTACGCAAGCCTCGGCAAAGGCCTCTTCGGCCAGATCGATATCGCGAAACACCCGCGTAAGCGCCGCGATGGCGCGGGGCCGTTGTTCGGCGAATGTGGCGTCAAGCCAGTCTGACATGACCTAGTCCGATGACAATGCACCCCCCGCCCAGGCAACAGGCCGCACCTCAAGCCGCGCGATGGGCGACGAGATCATTTTCGCGTATTCCAGCGCCTCATCAAGGTCTTTGAAATCGGCAGCATAGAAGCCCAGAAAGTTTTCCTTGGTCTCGGCAAACGGTCCGTCCACGATCAGCGGTGCAGCACTGTCGTTCCTAGCCGGTTCTACCATCACCGCAGATGTGGGCGGCATCAGCTTCATCGACACAAACGCCCCCCGGTTCTTGAGTGCGTCTTGCAATGCGCCGTGCCCTGACATGACATCGTCCTGTCGTTCCTTAGGCAGTGCCTCAAACACGCCCGGTTCGCCATAAATCGTGATTGCATAGATCATCTTATCCTCCGCACTGCAGTTACATGCTGCAAGGACGCACGGGCAGTTGCAAATCCGACATGGTTTCGCTTTGGCTTTGATCAGTACTGCGCTTGAGCCCAAGGTCTCATATGCTGAGACCCGATCAACTTGGCATAGTCCTCTGCTAGGAGCATAGAACTCCTCGCCATTTTTGGCTGGCGTCCCCTTTTTTGCGCCCATCTCAGCCACTAAATCAGCGTAGAGTGAGAGAGGAGACGCGTTTCGGTTGTTTCAGAAGTAACGCGCTTCAGGATTCTAGTGTTTCATTTTGGGAACGGAAAGCCGTGTCGCGCTACGTCGTTTGGTCTTCACCAACGGCCCATTCATTCGCCGATACGCACCAGTTCAGTGCCGCCGTAAGCCCGGAGGATAACAACCATGCCAATGAGGTCAGCAATTGGTCTCGATGATCTTCGGAATTTTTATCTCATCGCTGAAGCCGGTGGCGTCAGTGCGGCACAACGCCAATTTGGCATCTCAAAAGCAACGCTTTCACGGGCTCTCAGTAGACTGGAAGAACGAGCGCGTGGACATCTGTTTGATCGGGTCAGCACGGGTCTACGTCTGACCGCTGCTGGCGAAACACTTCTCGACGTCGCACGCAGGGCCACGCAAGCAGGCAGTCAAGCAGATGAATTGCTGAGGGCCGTTACGGAACAGCCGCGCGGTACACTTCGCGTCGCTGCCAGCGCTTTGAGCGGGCAATACCTGCTTGGCCCAGTTGTGGCACGTTTGACGGCCGAGTTTCCAAAAGTGAAGGCACATATTGAGGTCGCTGGGTCCGGCCCTGATCCACTGACCGAAGACCTCGACGTGGTCCTTCGCCTCGGCCGGCCAGAAGAGCCCTACCTGATCGCGAAGCGGATTGTCTCCACCCCGATGCGCCTTTACTGCGGTACCGAATTCGCGCGCTCAAATCCGGTCGATGACTTGTCGGAAATCGTCCACCTTCCGCGGGTCTGTATCGATGTGCCTGGGGTGCCACGAGACTGGGTTCTGTCCGATGACAGCGACTCGACGAAGCTTGTTTTTGATACACCACCGCAGATTTCGGTGGGTGATCCAACCGTCGCGCTCGGCATGATCGCCTCCGGCGCTGGCATTGCGATGCTCCCGGCTCGTTTTGGAGACGAACAAGTGCGTGGCGGCGGCGTCGTCTCGATTCTGCCAGAGTTTAGTATGGGGAATATTGAAATCTTTGCTGTATTTCCGCCCAGACGTTCAAGCATCCCGTCGGTACGACTGTTGATTGACTACTTGGTTGAGCATGCGCAGCAAATGTAGGGCCAACCAAAAAATAGCTATGCCGCTTACCACCGTTTCGGCGACCGTTGCTCGATACCGTCCATAAAGCCATGAGTATGCCTCACAGCAATTAATTAGAATAGGTTTATTCTGGAAAGCTGAGCTTTGAGGAATTCCAAAATAGGAATGACTAATAACTCGGTGTTTCTGAGCCTGTTCATTTGGTTCGGCGTCTTTCATGCATTAGTTAGCTGCGCCGACTAACAGATGCATTTCGCAGATACGTACTGAAGTGCCATGAGACCAATTGTATCGCACGCTTTGATTGTATGAAGTGCATAAGGTCGTCACTAACCCAGGGAACATGAGAGTTGAGGGAGCTCACGTGGCCTTCAATAATACAATACGCCCATCGCCCAAAATAGGGCGATGGGCATCTTTGCTATTGGCTCTGTTGAAATCACCGGTTGAGAGCTGCCTGGATGCCGCCGCGGGTCGACCCTGCGCGTTCTTCATCATTCTTCTCGACGTCAATGATCTCGACGAGCGTGCTAAGATCAAGTGTGGTGGGATCCACGTCGACAAACCCGTAGTCGTCAAGGATACGGTCAACGCTGAGTTCAAGGCCGCTCAGACCGGTTCTGGGGCCTTGGAATTCGCCTTGCTGAGCGGATGCCACGATTGGCAACGAAGCGGCAATGGCGACGGCGGCAGCGACGATAGCGGATGATTTAATGGACATGGTATTTTCCTTTCGTTTCTTTTTGATGTGGTGCAAAGAACCACTTTTGGTTGAATGTACAGCGTTTGGCGCTGCAGATATCAGAGGAGTTATTGCGAGCCTCCGATGGAGCAGGAAGTATTCGTTCTACTCATCGAAACAAGAATTGCAGCCACGAACTCATGGAAACTTGAATACGGGTGAAGATTGTTTCAATCGCATTGCCCAGTCTGCATTCCAAAAAGCCGATCGCGATGGTGTCACCGTAGACCTGCGTTAATCACCTCCTTTGATAAGAAAGAGATGATGCGTCCGAGTGGTTCAAAGAAGAGCGCCTTGTGAAACTCGCCGTTTCAAAAAGGGAACAGACCAGAGTGCTTCTTGCTAAAGCCAGTTCTACTAAGTTCAGAACGCATGGCCTGTAAATGACGTGGGCGGCGAGCGCGAAAGCCGAGAGGAAGACCTTTGGGCACCTATCGCATCGTGCCGCCACGCGTCTCTAATCCTTCGATCTGCCGAATATGATCTCGATTCGGTTGCGCCGATTGCAGGGACGCTTTTCGTACCGTCTTTCGTTCGGCCAATCACACGTCCAGGCCCTCTTTTCCAGCCCCCGTGCTGGCGGCTGTCCGGTGGGCCTTCAGATACGTAGCGTCAACCATGGCCGTCTTCTCTTCGCAGTGATCTGCGGCAAAACCTGCCATCATCCGAGCGAAAACGCCCTTTTCGCTCTACCACTCCCAACGATTGCACAGCGTCATATGAGATTCATGCGTCAATGGGTATCGCGTTATCGTAAACCATCGCAATTGATGAAGATAATCCCGCTCAGAACACGTTGGTGATCCAATCAAGGCTTACCATGGGACTTTGGAAGGAACGGCTCAAGGCGCGCCATTTGAGCATCCGTCAACGAGAAGAGTTCAGACATATCGACCGCTCATTTTGGGGTTTGTGAATCACGACAACACACATAGATCAATGGGTCCCGACCCTAGAGCATTTCGATCAGGGTTCTGCCGCCGAGTGATCAGTCGGGTACCACATGCGTGTAGTGATCATTGATTGCACCTGCGGTCGTCCACCAGATCTGATCACCGCCATTGTCGCGAATATGGCGTAGCGCGCGCTCCAAGTGTTTGAGCCGATGTGGGTGTCCCATAAGATAGCCGTGTAGCGCGATCCCCATCACAAGCGGGCGGCGCGCACTTTCTTCGAGCATGACTTCAAAAGCGTCACAGATCATGTCCCCGAACTCTGCCCCTTCACGCTTGCGTCCGACGATCTGGGGAATGTCGTTGAGTTCCTGTGGATAGGGTACTGACAGAATGCGCCCGCCTCTTGTATTCATCCAGATCGGCTGATCGTCGTGACACCAGTCAAGCAGGTATTCATAGCCCGCCTCTTCCAGCAGATCGGGTGTGACGGCGCTCTGGCTGATCCAGGGGCCAAGCCAGCCCCTGGGTTGTTTGCCCTCATGCTGTTCGACAGTTTTCGTTGCCTCTTCGATCAATGCGCGCTCTGCGTCTTCATCCAGGACGCCCTGCCGTTCCGCATTGGTGCGCCCATGCCCGGCAATCTCATCACCCCGGTTTCGGAAAGCCTCGACAAGGCCGGGGGCGTGGTCATAAAGGTCGGAATTCACGAGTACAGTCGCTGGCACGGACAGACGGTCGAACAGCTCCAGCATCCGCCACGCGCCAACCCGGTTGCCGTAATCGCGCCAGCCATAGTTCAGCACATCCGGTTGTGGTCCACCCGGCGCGAGTTCCGCCCCGAGCCCCTCACCAAAAGCGAAGCACTCCAAATTCATGCCCAAATAGACCGCCAATCTACGCCCATCCGGCCAGTCGAAATCGGGTCGGTCAGTGATGGCTGAATAAGCATATCGTCCATGCTGGGGCAGGTTGGGCACCGCTGTCGCTCCTCTTGTTTGTCGCGTTCTTCTTCGCGATCAATGACGCGATTGTCTCGCGCAAAAAAACGCCGTTCGTGCAAAAAAGACGCTCATCACGCAGGCATTCGCGGGTTTTCAGACGGTTTTGGTAGTCGAAATAGGCGGATTCCTCGCCCGGCGGCAAACGGACCCTAGCACGTCACTGAGGTAACGAAAGACAATGTGACAACAGGAGAAAAGTATGGATCGTCGCAAGTTCCTGACAACCGCCGCAGTGGGCACGAGTGCCACCGCGCTGGCCGCGCCAACTATCGCTCGGGCGCAGACAATCAGTTGGAAAATGACCACGGCCTTCCCGCCGGGGCAGCCATTTTATTCAACCGGTCCCGGTTCGCTGACCGACTTTGCAGATCGTGTCCGCGCAATGTCGGGCGGCGCGTTGGATATTACCGTCTATCACGGGGGGGAGCTGGTCCCGGCCTTCGAAGGGTTCGATGCGGTGCGGCAAGGTATCGTCGAAATGAACGGCTGGGTCAGCTATTTCGGTGCTGGTAAAGTGCCCGCCGCGCAGTTCTTTGGCGCGGTCCCGTTCGGGATGTCGACCCAAGGTCAGAATGCCTGGTTCTATATAGGGGACGGGATCGACCTGTGGAATGAAACCTATGAACCGCTGGGCCTCGTCGCGATGCCTGTTGGGGCGACCGGTGTGCAGATGACCGGCTGGTTCAACAAGGAAATCAACTCGATCGAGGATATGCAGGGCCTGAAAATGCGCATTCCGGGCCTCGCTGGTCGCGGCTATGCGCGCGTTGGTGTTGATGTGCAGCTTTTGCCGGGTGGTGAGATTTTCCCGGCGCTTGAGCGTGGCGTGATTGATGCCGCCGAATGGGTTGGCCCCGCGCAGGACAAGATCCTGGGGCTGAACACGGCGGCCAAATACTACTACACCACCGGTTGGCACGAACCCACGACAGTGACAGAGCTTGCGATCAACAAAGCGGCGTGGGACACGCTGGGGGATGAGTTGCAGGCCATCGTCTCGAACGCGGCGGCGGCATGTAACGTGATTTCGCATAGCTGGGCAGAGGCGAATAATGCCGCAGCGCTGGAAGAGTTCCGCGCGGGCGGAACAGAAGTGCGCGTGTTGCCGGATGACGTGATTGCAGCGCTGAAGGTCGAGATGGGTCCAGTTTACGATGAACTCGCCGCCGAAGACCCGCAGTTCAAGAAGGTGATGGACAATTACTTTGCCTTCAAAGAACAGCATGACATCTGGGCATCCGCATCGGAACAGGTTTGGCATTCGCAACTGCGCGACGCCTGATTGATCCTTCTTAGGACTCATGGGCGATCCGAGGCCGGGTCGCCCAAATGTATGAATACCGGAATACCAATCCCATGAATAAAGCACTTGCTTTTGCCGATGCGGTCGATCGGATGACGCGCGCGGCCTCTGCGCTCGCGTCTGCCCTTCTGCTCCTCATGATCGCCCTTGTCTTTTTCAACGTCTTTGGGCGCTACGTGGTCGGGGCCAGCCCGGTTTGGGCGCAAGAGTTGGAATGGCATCTGATGGCACCGATCGCGCTTCTTGGGATCACTGTGCTGATGCTGGAAAAGGGACATGTGCGTGTGGATATGGTGTTTGAGCGCTTGCCTGAACGCGCCCAGCACGCGCTCGATTTGTTTTCCATGCTGTGCGGCGCCATCATTGCGGTCCTCTTCATCAAATATTCGGCGGGCTTTGTGGATAGCGCCTGGTCGATCCGTGAAGGATCGCCCGATCCTGGTGGGCTGCCTGCGCGTTACGTTGTCAAGGCGATGATCCCGGTCGCCTTTGGTCTTTTTGCGCTGCAATGCGTGGCCAATGCGATCCGGCATGCCGCCGCCCTGCGCCGCGTCGGAGGGTAGCGCGATGGACGATATGCTTGCCATTTACATGATCCTTGGCTTCATGTGCGCGCTTCTGATCGGCATGCCGGTGGGCATCGGCATCGCGGTGGCGGGGTTCACCTTTGGCTGGATGGGCTTTGGGGATTTTCTGTTCAACCTCGTCCCATCACGCATCTATGGCGTGGTCACGAAATACGAATTCATCGCCATCCCGCTATTCGTCTATATGGGGGTGATGCTGGAGAAATCCCGCGTGGCCGAGGACATGCTGGAGGTGATCGGGCGCCTTTCCGGTCGCATGAATGGAGGGATGGCGGTTGCGTTGATCGTGGTTGGTGTGCTGATGGGTGCATCGACCGGGATTGTGGGGGCGACCGTTGTGACGTTGACCATGCTCACAATGCCCATTCTTCTCAAACGCAACTATGATGGTGGCTTGGCTGCAGGTGCCATTTGCGCAAGTGGTACGCTGGGCCAGATCATCCCGCCATCGTTGGTGCTGATCCTGCTGGCCGATATCATGGGCGAAAGCGTCGGCACACTTTTTGCCGCTGCGATGATGCCGGGGCTGATGCTGGCGGGGCTTTATATCGGCTTCATCCTGATCCTGGGCCGTCTGCGGCCCGATCTGATGCCCCCCATCCCCGAGGCGGAACGTGCTGAAATCCGTGGCTGGGCATTGGCGCGCAAGGCGGTCTATTCGCTGGCCCCACCCCTTCTGCTGGTTGCAGGTGTGCTGGGCACGATCATCGGTGGCATCGCGGCGCCGACCGAGGCCGCGGGGGTCGGCGCAGTGCTTTCTATCGTCATTGCAGTGATCTATGGCCGTTTGACCTTCACGATGATCTGGAGTGCCGCGCAATCCGCGCTGCGCATCTCGGCCATGATCTTTTTCATCCTGATCGCGGCACAGGTCTTCTCTGTCGCGTTCCGGGGGTTGAATGGTGAGGATATTGTGCAGGACACACTGGCCCTGCTGCCCGGCGGCGAAACCGGTGCGCTGATCTTTCTGATGCTGCTTCTGTTCGTACTGGGCTTTTTCCTCGAATGGATCGAGATCAGCTATATCGCGCTGCCGCTTCTGCTGCCGTTCTTTGTAGCCTCTGGAACTGACATGGTGTGGCTGGCTGCCTTGATCGCGTTGAACCTGCAAACGTCGTTCCTGACGCCCCCCTTTGGCTGGGCGCTATTCTTTTTGAAAGGGGCCGCACCGCCACAGGTCACGACGGCCATGATTTATCGGGGTGTTGTGCCTTTCATCGCGATTCAGGTGGTAGCACTCGTGATGCTGTTCAACTTCCCGGCGATTGCGACATGGCTGCCGGAAGCCATAGGTTGGTGATGTGTCGCCCGCATCAGAGCGTTTGATCAAATTGTAGGCGCGAGGTGCCCCTCTGCCTCGTGATTGACGTTATCTTACTTGACCTAACGTAAATCGAACCAAATCATAATTGGTGCGAACCAATTTATAAATGGTTCGAAACCGGGGGTGCGATGAATATCGAAACCAGCTTTACCGAGAACACGACGCAGACCCTGCGCCAGATCAGGCAGCTGATCGACTCCGGTAGCTTGCCATCTGATGGGCGCCTGCCAACGGAACGGGAGTTATCGCAAGAATTTGGGATCAGCAGGCGTGCCGTGCGCCGCGCGCTGGAGGTGCTTGAGGCCGAAGGGCTGATCTGGCGCAAACAGGGCAAGGGCACCTTTGCCGGAAAACCGCCAGAGCCCGCGTCTCAGATCGCGGCGAACATTGTGGATGAAGTGGATGCGCTGGCGGTGATGGAGGCGCGCCTGGGGATTGAGCCGCAACTGGCCGCCCTTTGCGCCCGCCGTGCTACGGTTGAGGATGTTGAGCGTTTGCGCCACCTTGCGGTGCGGCTTTCTGAGGCTGCTGACTCAGACGCATCAGAGCTTTGGGACGGTGCGATGCACCGGATGATCGCGCGGATTGCCGACAATCCGATCCTGTCCACCGCCTTTGACGTGCTTGAAGCCATTCGCGCCCGCGAGGATTTTCAACATAGCCGCCAACGCGCCCGCACGCCTGAAACGCGCGAAATATACACCGCCCAACACGACAGGATCATCGCCGCCATCGATGCCCGCGATAGTCATGCCGCGCGGGCGGCGATGACCGAGCATCTTGAGACGCTGATCGCGAACCTCAAGAAATCTCTTGAGGTGCTGCCATGAATGCGCCGCTTCTTGATGTGCGCGGCCTGTCGATCCGCATTGACGGCGCAGAGCGGGATCTGGTCGAGGATGTATCGTTCACGCTGAACGCGGGTGAGACCCTCTGCATCGTCGGAGAGTCCGGCTGCGGGAAAAGCCTGACGGCGCTCGCATTGATGGGTTTGTTGTCCACCCCGCCCCTTCGGATCACCGGCGGGACGACAGCTTTTCAGGGGGCCGATCTGATGCGGCTTCCACGCACCGCTTTGCAGGATTTGCGTGGCGACAGGATCGGGATGATCTTTCAGGAACCGATGTCGTCGCTCAACCCCACAATGCGGATTGGCGACCAGATTGCGGAGGCCGTCGAACGGCACAAGGGCGTGAGTACGACTGAGGCCCGGCAACGTGCGCTCGACATGCTGCGCCGCGTCGGCATCCCCGCACCAGAGCAGCGGATGGCGGCCTATCCGCACAATCTGTCGGGCGGGATGCGCCAGCGGGTGATGATCGCGATGGCGCTGGCCAATGATCCCGCACTGATCCTGGCAGATGAGCCGACGACAGCGCTTGATGTCACGATCCAGGCGCAGGTGCTTGACCTGATGAAGACACTTCAGGCCGAAAGTGCCAGCGCGATGATCCTGATCACCCACGATCTGGGTGTCGTGGCTGAAATGGCCGACAAAGTTGCGGTGATGTATGCTGGGCGGATTGTTGAGATTGGCCCGGCGGCGGCGATCTTTGATGATCCCCAGCACCCTTACACGATTGCCCTGATAAGCTCGATGCCCGCCTATGGTGCGCGGACCGACCAGCTTGTCACCATCCCCGGCGTCGTGCCGCAAGCCGCCCGGATGCCAGCCGGATGCCGGTTTGCGCCCAGATGCCCTTTTGCGACCGATGTTTGCGCCGACATGCCGCCGGATACGACCGTCGCCGCCGGCCATAGTGTCGGGTGCTGGCACGCCCCGCTTGAGGCGTTGCCCGCAGAGCGCATTTCGGCATGACCGCGCCAGAGATCATCCTCGAGGCCTCTGCACTTCGGCGGGAATTCGTGACCAGACGCCCGCTCTTCGGCGCGCCAACGGTCGTGCGTGCGGTGGATGGGGTCGATCTGAAAATCCAACGTGGCGAGACCTTCTCGATCGTAGGCGAGTCCGGTTGCGGGAAATCCACGCTTGCCCGGCTGCTTGTCCGGCTGATCGAACCGACGGAGGGCGCCGTCCGGTACGCGGGGCGTAACATCGCCGACATCCCAGAGGCCGAGATGCGACGCCTGCGCCGCGACTTGCAATTCATATTTCAAGACCCGTTTTCGTCGCTCAACCCGCGCATGACCGTCGGCGCATTGCTGGAAGAGCCGATGCAGGTGCATGGGCTAGGATCCGGCACAGAGCGCAAGGCGCAGGTGACGCAGCTGCTGGCCCGCGTGGGCCTGCCCAGCGATAGTGCGGATCGTTACCCACATGAATTTTCCGGCGGCCAGCGTCAAAGGATCGGTATTGCACGTGCCTTGGCCAGTGGACCCAAGGTGCTAATCGGGGATGAGCCGGTCAGCGCGCTGGATGTGTCGATCCAAGCGCAGGTGCTCAATATCCTTGAAGACCTCAAGGCCGAATTCGGGCTGACCCTGATCGTCATCGCCCACGACCTCGCCGTTGTGCGCCACATGTCGGACCGGGTGGCGGTGATGTATCTGGGCGAGATTGTCGAAACCGCCCTTGTCGAGACACTGTTCAGCGCGCCACAGCACCCCTACACAGCCGCTTTGATCGCGGCGATCCTCATTCCGAAAGTGGGTGCGCGGCGGGCACATACCGCGTTGCTAGGCGATCCACCCAACCCGATTGATCTGCCCTCTGGTTGCAGGTTTCACCCGCGCTGTCCGCACGCGACTGAAATTTGTCGGGCGACACGTCCGGTACTGTCTCCGCGGTCAGGTGGCGGAGCGGTCGCGTGCCACCACGCCGACACACTGCACCTCAAGGGGCTTGAAGACGCTGAAACGGGCCGCAGCGCCAAAGCCGCCGCCCGCATGGAACTTTGCCGCGCCGCAAGGGCGCGGGCCGATGGCGGACCAACCGCTGCAACGACACCACAATAAGACCAACACGGGAGTAAGACAGATGCAAACCAAATACCTTCTTTCAACCACAGCTGCGCTGATGTTCACCACCTCGCTGGCCTTGGCGCAGGATTTCAGGATCGGCCTGGCCGAAGATCCCGATATCCTTGACCCCGATCAGTCCCGCACATTCGTGGGCCGGATCGTCTATGCGGCGATGTGTGACAAACTCGTGGATATCACGCCCGACCTTGAAATCATCCCGATGCTGGCAACCGGATGGGAATGGTCCAGCGACGGCATGACCCTGACGATGACCCTGCGCGAGGGCGTGACTTTTCATGATGGCGAGCCCTTCAATGCCGAAGCCGTCGCCTACAACATCAATCGGTCAAAAACCCTGGATGAAAGCCGCCGCAAGTCCGAAGTGGCATCGATCAGTGGCACCAATGTGGTGGATGAATATACGATCGAGATCATGCTGGCGAACCCCGATGCGACGCTCCTGGCGCAATTCGCGGACCGTTCTGGTATGATGCTGTCGCCGAAAGCGGCAGAGGAAATGGGGATCGGGTTCGGGAACGCTCCGGTTTGCGCAGGGCCCTTCAGCTTTACCGAGCGGGTTCAGCAGGACCGGATCGTGCTGACCAAGTTCGAAGATTACTGGCGCGCGGACGAGATCAATTTCGACACGGTGACCTATCTGCCGATCACGGACGATACTGTACGCCTGGCCAATCTGCGGGCGGGCGACGTGGACATGATCGAACGGCTGGCAGCGACGGATGTTGCCTCGGTTCAGGCGGATGATGGCCTGTTACTCGAACAGGCTGTTTCACTGGGCTATCAGGGCCTGACGGTGAACGTCGCAAACACAGACCGATCCGAAACGCCGATGGGTCAGGATGCCACAGTGCGCCGCGCATTGTCGCTCGCCATTGACCGCGAGGTGCTGAACCAGGTGGTGTTCGAAGGTGTCTTTGCACCCGGCAACCAGCCCTATCCACCGACCTCGCCCTGGTATAACAGCGACTTCCCCGTGCCCGCCCGCGATGTTGAGGCGGCAAAGGCACTGCTGGCGGACGCAGGTGCAGAAGGGATCAGTGTTGAGGTTCAGGTCTCAACCAACCCGGTGGCGCAGCAGGTCGTGCAGGTCGTTCAGGCGATGGCCTCAGAGGCCGGCATCAATATCAGCATCGTGGCCAAGGAATTCGCCACACTCTTGTCTGAACAGACAGCAGGCGCCTACGAGATCAGCCAGATCGGGTGGTCGGGCCGGGTCGATCCGGATGGCAATATCCACCAGTTCATGACCTGTGAAGGCGGTATCAATGACAGTGGCTATTGCAATCCCGAAATTGATACGCTGCTGAACGCCGCCCGAACATCGACCGATGTGGCGACCCGCAAGGAAAGCTATGACGCGGCCCTCGCCATCCTGCAGGAAGAGATGCCGATCATCTATCTCTACCACCAGACCTGGATCTGGGCGATTGACGACGCCGTTGCGGGCTACGTCCCCTATCCCGATGGCATGATCCGTCTGGTCGGTGTGTCCAAGACCGAGTGAGCACCTTGTCCCCGGCGGGTCACACCGCCGGGCCAGCCCTTTCATCCCTAAGAGGCCCCCATGCTGCTTTTCATCGGACGCCGTCTTTTGGTCGCGATCCCGACGGTCATCCTGATCTCGATCTTCGTGTTTTTCCTGCAAAAGCTGTTGCCGGGCGATCCGGTTCTCGCGCTGGCAGGGGAGGACCGGAACCCCGAGATCCTGGAATATCTGCGCGAGAAATACCGGCTGAACGATCCGCTTTATGTCCAGTATTTCCAATGGATCGGTAACGCGCTGCGGGGCGATTTGGGGATTTCGCTGCGCACGCAGCAGCCGGTTCTGGAACTGATCGGGGAAAAGCTGCCGGTGACCTTGCAATTGGCTGTGATGGCGCTGGTCTTTGCGATGGTCATCGGCATCCCGGCGGGCGTGATCTCGGCCTATTACAAAGGCACCTGGATCGATTGGGTGGCGAATGTCATCGCCCTGTCAGGGCTGTCAGTGCCGAATTTCTGGCTGGGGATCATGATGATCCTGCTTGTGTCGGTGAACCTTGGCTGGTTGCCCGCATCCGGCTATCGGCCCTTTAGCGATGATCCGCTGCAATCCATCCGCACCATGCTGATGCCCGCCTTTGTGCTGGGAACGGCCATCGCCGCGACGCTGATGCGGCATACGCGCTCGGCAATGCTGAGCGTGCTGCAATCGGATTATGTCCGCACCGCCCGCGCCAAGGGCCTCCGCGAAAAGGTCGTGGTGCTGCGCCATGCGCTGAAAAATGCGCTAGTGCCGGTGGTGACGGTTATCACACTGCTGTTTGGTGAATTGCTGGCTGGCGCAGTGCTGACCGAGCAGATTTTCACCATCCCCGGCTTTGGCAAGCTGGTTGTCGATGCCGTCTTCAACCGGGATTACGCGGTTGTTCAGGGGATCGTCCTTTGCACGGCGATTACGTTCATCCTGATGAATATCCTGGCAGACGCGCTTTACCGCGTCCTGAACCCGCGGATCGGGGCGCCATGACCACGATTGATCTCGCCACGCCCGCTGAGGCGCTGCCGCCCCGCCGCAACCGTGTCTGGGCAAAGCTGCGGCGTAATGTAGCCGCGATGGCGGGCGTGGTGATTGTGGGGTTCTTTGTCATGGTGGCGCTGCTTGCGCCGGTTCTGCCGATCTCCGGCCCGGCGGAGACCGATTGGGGTGCTGTCCGAAAACCACCCTCGACCGCACATTGGCTGGGGACCGACGAAATTGGGCGTGATATCCTTAGCCGGATGATCTGGGGCGCGCGGGCCTCGCTTTTGGCCGGTGTCGTCTCGGTCGCCATTGCGATGGCTATCGGTATTCCCCTTGGCGTGTTGGCGGGCTATGCCAAGGGCTGGTCTGACGCGATCATCGGTCGCGTGACCGAGGCCCTGCTCGCCGCGCCTTTCCTCATCCTCGCCATCGCACTGGCGGCGTTTTTGGGGCCATCGCTGACCAACGCAATGATTGCCATTGGCCTGTCGGCGGTGCCCATCTTTATCCGCATCGCGCGTGGACAGACGCTGAACGTGCTGACCGAGGATTACATCGAAAGCGCCCGCGCGGTGGGTCTGGGGCATGGGGCCATCATCTGGCGCTACGTCCTGCCCAACATCACACCGCCGCTTTTGGTGCAGGCGACGCTGACAGTGGCGGCGGCGATCATTGCTGAAGCCTCCCTGTCTTTCCTTGGCCTTGGCCAGCAGCCCCCGGCGCCATCCTGGGGGGCAATGCTGAACACGGCCAAGGCGTTTATGGAACAGGCGCCATGGATGGCGTTCTGGCCCGGCATCGCGATTTTCCTCGTGGTGCTGGGCTTCAATCTTTTGGGTGACGGGCTGCGCGACGCGCTCGACCCCCGTGACACGTAAGGGCGACCAATGCAGACATCCCAGTTCACCACACGGCCCGAAATCCTTGGCACGTTTGGCGTTGCCACTTCGACCCACTGGATTGCGTCAGCCGTGGGTATGGCGATCCTTGAAAAGGGCGGCACCGCGATTGATGCAGGGGCGGCGATGGGCTTTGTCCTGCAAGTGGTGGAGCCGCATCTTTGCGGCCCATTGGGCGACATGCCCGCGCTGATCCATCTGGCGGGCGAGGATACACCGCATGTCGTTTGCGGTCAGGGGACCGCACCAGCGGGTGCGACGATTGCGCATTACAAGGATGAAGGGCTCGATCTGGTGCCGGGGTCAGGGCTGCTTGCCACTGTGATCCCCGGCGCCTTTGGTGCCTGGATGCTGATGCTGCGCGACCACGGGCGGTTGCCCCTGCGCGATATCCTCGAACCGGCGATCCATTATGCGCGGCACGGACATCCGACGCTGCCGCGTGTGTCGGCAACCATCAAAAGTCTCGCCGACTTCTTTAGCGACGAATGGCCGACATCTTATGCGACATGGCTACCGGGTGGTGCCGCGCCAGAGCCTGAAAGCCTGTTTAAGAACCCAGCACTTGCCGACAGCTATGACCGTATCCTGACAGAGGCTGAGGCCGCATCAGGTCGCGAAGCCCAGATCGAGGCGGCACGGCGCGCCTTCTACGAAGGTTTCTTGGCCGAAGCCATTGACGGATGGCTGCGCGAGGCCTGTGTGATGGACGCCGCAGGCGGGCGTCGCGAGGGCGTGATGACCGGGCAGGACATGGCCGATTGGCAGCCGAGTTATGAAGCACCCGTTTCTGTCGACTATGACGGATGGACAGTGTGGAAGGCCGGTGTCTGGACGCAAGGCCCGGTGATGCTGCAGACGCTTCGGTTGCTTGAGAATACCGGGATTGGTCAGGCAGACCTGACGGGTGAAGACTTCGTCCATCAGGTGACCGAGGCGATGAAGCTCGCCTTCGCGGACCGCGAGGCCTACTACGGCGATCCCGACCATACGGATATCCCGCTTGATACCCTGCTCAGCCGGGATTACGCGGCCACGCGGCAAAAGCTGATTGGCGACACCGCATCCTTGGAACAGCAGCCCGGATGGATTGCGGGTTTTGAGGATTGGGCCAGTGCGGCTGTCGCGCGCGCCTCACAGGACATAGTCGATACGCCCGGTGCGGGTGCTGGAGAGCCGACAATGGCGCATCTGACCGAAAAGCGCGGCGATACCGTCCATATCGACGTGATCGACCGGTGGGGAAACATGATCTCGGCCACGCCTTCGGGTGGTTGGCTACAATCCTCGCCCGTTGTGCCGGGGCTTGGGATGCCGCTGAACTCCCGCGCACAGATGTTCTGGCTGACCGAAGGCTTGCCGACATCGCTCGCGCCCGGTCGGCGCCCGCGTACCACGCTGTCACCATCCATGGCACGCGGTCCGGACGGGCAAGCGTTGACCTTTGGCACGCCGGGTGGGGATCAGCAGGATCAATGGCAACTGATCCTGTTCCTGCGGTTGGTGCATGGTGGGATGAACCTGCAGGCCGGGATTGATGCACCGCTCTTCCACACCGCGCATTTCCAAAGCTCGTTCTACCCCCGCGCAGCACAGCCCGGGCATCTGATGGTCGAGCCTGCCTTTGGCGACGCGGTCATCACCGATCTGCGCGCCCGCGGGCATGGCGTGGAGGTGGCAGAACCATGGACCGTCGGCCGCCTGACCGCCGCAGCGCGGGACCCCTCTGGACTAATGCGGGCCGCCGCCACGCCAAGGCTGATGCAAGCTTACGCGGTGGGGCGATAGGATGACCTATTCCATCGTCGCACGTGATCCTGAGACAGACCATCTGGGCATCGCAGTCGCCAGTCGTTTTTTCGCTGTCGGCGCGCTGGTTCCGCATATTCGAGGAGGCAAAGGAGCGGTGGCAACGCAGGCATTCATCAACCCGATGCTGGGTGTTGAAGGTGCTGATCGGCTGGCGAAGGGTGAGGCGCCAGAGCAAGTCCTTACCGACATGATCACCCGCGACGGCGGGCGTTTGCAGCGCCAGGTGCATATGATCGATGCAAATGGTCAGATAGCGGCTCATACGGGTGCCGAGTGCGTCGACTGGGCGGGTCATACTGCCGCTCAGGGGGTGTCCGTCGCGGGCAATATGCTGGCCGGACCACAGGTCGTCGAACAAACCCTTGCCGCCTATCAGGCCGCCATGGACGAACCCCTGCCCGAGCGGTTGCTGACCGCCATGGAGGCCGGGGCGGCCGCAGGTGGCGACAAACGCGGCACGCAGTCCGCAGCACTCCGTATCCACAGGACCGAAGATTACCCATGGATCGACCTGCGCGCTGACGACCATCCCGATCCGCTGGCAGAGTTGCGCAGGCTTCTGGACGTCGCCGGGGAGCGGTTTTTGCACGTGGCCGAGATCATGCCGACAAAAGCGGATTTTTCAGGCCTGACCGACAGAACAAGTATCGACGCCGCCATCGCCGCGGAAGAGGCCCGGCGCAAGGCCGAAGGCCGTGTGAGCCGATCCTTTGCCACAGAACTGGGCGAGCAGGGACAAAACCCATCGGTAGCGCTGAAAAAGTGACCATTCGATCGACCGTCTTAGGGGTGACGGCGGTCCAAGACGTGACATTGGGCAAAAGTGGCCCTTCAATACCTGTGGGGTAACAATGACAAACAGAATTACCGAAGCGGACATTGCGGGCGCTGAAAGGCTGCTTGGCGTCGCCTACACGGTGAAAGAGCGGTCGCAGATGCTGGACAATCTTGATGGCCAGCGGGATCTTGCGGCCGCCAGACGTGCGCTGACCTTTGACAATACGACACCGATGGCCTGCAGGTTTGACCCGCGTCTGCCGGGCTTTACCATGCCGCATGGTCGCGATGCGCTGGTTTTGTCCGAGGTCACGGAGGTACTGCCAGGCGATGCGGAGGATATCGCATTCGCCCCGCTGACCCAATTGTCCCATTGGGTGCGGACCGGACAGATCACGTCCATCGCACTGACGGAACTCTATCTTGACCGGATCGCAGTGCTTAATCCCAAGCTGGAGTGCTTCGCGACCGTCACCGCCGACCTCGCCCGCGCCGAGGCAACCGCGATGGACAGCTTGTTGGCGGCGGGTGTCTGGCTAGGCCCGTTACATGGCATCCCTTACGGCCTCAAAGACCTGTTTGATACGAAGAATATCGTCACTGGGTGGGGCGCCGAACCTTATCGCGACCGGGTGCCGGATCAGGACGCCGCTGTGACACGGGCCTTGCGCGCTGCAGGTGCCGTATTGATCGGGAAAACCAGCGTCGGCGCACTGGCCTATAATGACCTGTGGTATGATGGCTGGACACGGAACCCGTGGAACCTGAACGAGGGGTCGAGCGGTTCCTCTGCCGGCTCAGCCTCGGCCACGGCCGCGGGTTTATGCGGCTTTTCCATCGGGACCGAGACGCTGGGATCAATCACCTCCCCATCGCATCGTTGTGGAACGACGGGCCTGCGCCCGACCTTTGGCAGGGTTAGCCGCGCGGGCGCCATGGCACTCTGCTGGTCTCTCGATAAGGTTGGACCGATCTGCCGCTATGTGGAAGATACGGCACTTGTCCTCGCGGCGATGAAGGGCGGTGATGTGGCCGATCCCGGCGCCATTGAGGCACCGTTTCACTACCACGCCAGTGCCGGGATCGACGGCATGACGCTGGGCTATCTGCCCGAAGCGTTTGAGGAAGGCGCGACGCAAGTCGATCACGATGCGCTGAAGGCCGCAAAGGCACTGGGGATCACGGTGAAGGAGGTCGCCATCGAGGACCTACCTTACGGGTCCCTGATGACGGTCGTCTATGCCGAGGCGGCAGCCGCCTTTGAACACCTGACCCTAGAGGATATCGACGACACGCTGCGCTGGCAGGATGACGGCGCCTGGCCGAACACATTCCGAAAGGCGCGGTTCATCTCAGCCGTTGATCTTGTACAGGCTGACCGCTTGCGCACACGCGTCCTGCAAGCGATGAGTGACCTGATGTCGGGGGTCGATGCGCTGATCGGTCCGTTCTCGACCGGGCCAATGCTCGTCGCCTCCAATTTCACCGGCCATCCCTGCCTGCATCTGCGCGCGGGGTTTGAGGATCTTGCGAGCCGCACCATGGCCTCGCTCGGCACGGGCAAGCTGACCACCGGAGAGACGGAAGGCGAAAAGACATTCACCGTCCCGCACGGCATTTCGCTTTGGGGGCAGCTTTTTGATGAAGGGCCGCTGTTGAACCTTGGGCAGGCCCTTGAACGGGAAATGGGGGTCGCGGACAGACGGCCCACTTTCCCGTCCTGAAATTCGCAAAAGACCCGCGAGAAAGCGGGCCAATGACAAGAACCGAGGCGCGTCACGCGTCCACAACATGGAGAGAAGAGAAGATGAAACGCAGAAGTTTCCTTGGCCATTCGACTGCCCTGTTCGGTACGACATTGTTCACAGGTGCCGCCCCGATGATGGCCACGGCCCAAACCGAACCCGTGACCGGGGGCACCCTGATCTGGGGGCATTCCGAGACGACGCAGAACCTGGATATGCACCAGACCGGCACAGCTTCGACGGGGCGCGTATTGCAGAATGTGCATAATTCCATCGTTACGGTGGATGAAAACCTGAATGTCATTCCAATGCTGGCGGAAAGCTTTGAGCAAAGCGATGACGGGTTGGTTTACACGTTCCGCCTGCGGCCCGGTGTGATGTTCCATAACGGGGCAGAGATGACTTCGGCCGACGTGAAGTATTCGTTTGAGCGATGCGCTAACCCTGAAACCGGTGCGGTGAATTTCGAGGTGTTCAATGCCGTTGAAAGCATCGAAACCCCCGATCCGCTGACGGTTGTGATCACGCTCAATCAGGTCAATGCACCCTTCCTGTCGCGTCTCGCAGAGAACGGCGCAGGAGTTGTCATGCCCGAAGGGTCAGGCGATGTGCAGGGCGAGACGCCGATTGGCGCAGGTCCTTTTCGGTTTGTCCGCCGTGAATTCGGGAACGAGGTCGAGCTTGAGCGGTTTGATGATTACTGGGACGGCCCCGCTTACCTTGACCGGATCATCGCACGCGAAATCCCCGAACCGACTGTGCGTTTGACCGGGTTGCGCACAGGCGAATTGCACATGATCAACGACATCCCTGCCGACCGGATGACGGAGATTGAGGAGGTGGGCGATATTCAGGTGGTCAAATGGTTCCCGCTCAATTGGGACTTCGTGAACCTGAACCACGATTTCGAACCGTTTCAGGACGCACGGGTGCGGCAGGCCTTTGACTTGATCATCGACAAGGAAATCCTGCTGGAAGGTGCGCTTTGGGGTCAGGGTGCGACCACGGCGTCGCCCAGCTATCCGACATCAGCGAGCTATAATGCGGACCTCGTCCAACGAGGCCAGGATATCGAGGCGGCAAAGGCGCTGCTCGCCGAGGCCGGGTATCCAGAGGGCAGCCTTGATATCGTGTTCAAAGCCACGACGAACTACCCCTATCACATCGAAAGCGCACAGATTCTTGTCGAATGGTTCCGCATGGCGGGGGTCAACCTCAGCATCGAACAGCTGACCTGGGCGGACTGGCTGTCACAATGTTGGGTCGATCGCGATTATCAGATGACAATGATGAATTTCTTCACATTGTGGGAGCCTGATTTTCTCTACTACTCGCTCTGGAATACGACCGGTGCCTTCAACTATCGCAATATCTCGGACCCGGAGATTGACCGGCTGACCGAAGAGGCCCGGGTGACCGTTGATCCGGCAGAACGGGCAGAGATTTACAAGGCCGTGCAGCAGCGCGTCTATAATGAGACCCATGACATCATCCTGTGGTTCCGCAACGGCACCATCGGCGCGCAGCAGAATGTCGGCGGGCTGGATACAGTCGTACATCCTAACGGGTCAAACCTGGACTTCCACAAGGTCTGGCTGTCGACCTGATCTCTTAACGGGTCCGGCCAGATTGGCCGGGCCGCCCTTGCGCTGCACTGGATCAACCATGCTTTTCCTCGTCAATCGCCTATTGTCGGTCTTTCTGACGCTGCTCCTGATCTCGATCATCACATTCGCGGTCACGAACATCCTGCCCGGCGATGTGGCGATGATGATCATGGGCACCCAGTCAAACCCCGAAGCTCTGGCCGGGTTGCGGGAAAGTCTCGGCCTGAATGATCCGCTCTTCGTGCAATACGCGCGCTGGATCGGCGGATTACTGACGGGGGATTGGGGGACGTCACTTGTCTTCAAGGAACCGATCGGCCCGCTGATCGCTGATAAAGTCGTGGCAAGTGCGCTGATCGTGGTCATGTCGATGGCCATCGCGCTGTCGGCGGCGATCCCGCTTGGGGTCTGGGCTGCGATCCACCGCGACCGCTGGCAGGACAATGCGGCCAGCGCCTCGGCTCTTGTGGGGGTCAGCCTGCCTGACTTCTTCTGGGGGATCATGCTGATCCTGCTTTTTGCGAGCGTTTTGGGCTGGCTGCCGTCGAGCGGTTTCGTGCATCCGGCGGAGGATTTCTTTGGGGCCTTGCGGCACGCTTTCCTGCCGTCTCTGGCCCTTGGTCTTGGCCTGATGGCGCATCTCACCCGGATGACACGGGCGACGATGGTGAGCATCCTCCAGCAGGACTTCATCCGCGTGGCCCGCGCAAAGGGACTGCCCGAGCGCTCGGTGATCTGGGGCTATGGGCTACGCAACGCGATTGGGCCAGTGGTTACCGTGGCCGGGCTGCAGGTGGGGTATCTTTTTGGTTCCATCATCGTGATTGAGAGCCTTTTTAATTTCACCGGCATGGGCTGGCTGACCTACCAGGCGCTGCTGAACCGCGACATCCCCCTGATCCAAAGCACCGTCTTCGTCATCGCAGCGGTCGTGATGCTGACCAACTTGATTGTCGATCTGATCTACATGGTGATCGACCCGCGGCTGCGGGCCACCTGATGCGGCGCTTTCTGTCCACCAAGGGGGTGATCGGGGGGGGTATCGTCGTCACGATGCTGCTGATCGCCCTGCTTGCGCCTGTTTTCGTCGCCGAGGAGATGGCGACCCGCATGGATATCCGCGCTCGTCTTTCGGGGCCGACCTGGACACATCCTTTCGGCACCGATCAGTTGGGCCGTGATCTGTTTTTCCGTGTCGTGCTGGGGGCGCAGACCTCCGTGATGATCGCAGGGGCTGCCGTGCTGATGAGCATCGTGATCGGTCTGCCATTGGGGATCATTTCAGGCTATTACGGCGGGACGCTCGACAATGTGTTGATGCGGCTTGTCGATACGCTCCTTAGCTTTCCCGCGCTCCTTTTGGCGTTGACCATCAGCGCGGTGCTGGGGCCGAATATCACCAATACGATCATCGCCATTGGCGTGGCCTTTACGCCTTACCTCGCCCGGATCATCCGGGGCGAGGCGCTGCGCGTGGCCCAGATGCCATATGTCGAAGGTGCGCGGGCGGCAGGTACGACCGATTTCTGGATCATCCTGCGCCATATCCTGCCGAACATCATGCCAGCGATCATCGTGCAAGGCACGATCAGTCTAGCCTTTGCAATCCTGGCGGAGGCAGGCTTGTCGTTTCTTGGTCTTGGGACACAGCCGCCCAATGCAAGCTGGGGCCTGATGATCCAGGCCAGCCGCGACTATCTGGATGTGGCCCCATGGACAGCGCTTGTGCCGGGTGTGGCGGTGGCGATCACCGTGCTGGGCCTGAACATGTTCGGCGATACGCTGCGCGATGTGCTTGACCCAAGGACCCGCGCATGAATGCCCTTGTCGAAATCCAGAACCTGCGGGTGACGTTCGGCGAAGGCCCCGACGCGGTGACCGCGGTGCAGGATGTGAGCTTGACGGTCAATCCCGGCGAAACCGTCTGCGTTGTTGGTGAAAGTGGGTCCGGCAAATCGGTCACATCGCTATCGCTGATGCGGCTGGTCGAATTCGGTGGTGGAACGATTGCGGGCGGGCGCCTCATGCTGCAGCGCGCAGATGGCCCTGTGGACCTCGCCCAAGTATCACCGGACAAGATGCGTGACATTCGGGGCGATGAAATCGGCATGATCTTCCAGGAGCCGATGACATCGCTCAGCCCCGTCTTTACCATTGAACGGCAACTGACCGATGGGTTGAAAGCTCATCGCAATTTGAGCACCTCAGCCGCCCGCGCCAAAGCGCTGGAACTTCTAAAGGACGTGCGGATCCCCGAACCAGAGCGGCGGCTGCGACAATATCCACATGAGCTTTCGGGTGGCATGCGGCAGCGCGTGGCTATCGCCATCGCGATGGCCTGCGAACCCCGCCTGCTGATCGCCGATGAACCGACGACGGCACTGGACGTCACCATTCAGGCGGAAATTCTGGCCCTGATCAATCGGCTGAAGCGCGAACGGGGTATGGCCGTTCTGTTCATCACCCACGATATGGCGGTTGTTGCGCAGATCGCTGATCGGGTTGTGGTGATGTACCGAGGCAATGTGGTCGAACAGGGTCCTGTAGCCGAGATTTTTGCAGACCCGCAGGCAGACTATACCAGGGCGCTTCTGGCCGCCGTGCCGCGTCTGGGCGAAATGCGGGGTAAGTCCGCGCCAGAGCCGTTGCGAGCCTTTGGCGAGGTCGCCGAACAAACGCCGCAAGCGCCTGAGCAAAAAATCGAACCACTGCTGGAGGTACAAAGACTTACGACCTATTTCCCGGTCCGTAGCGGCGTCTTTCTTCGTCACGTGGCCAATATCCACGCGGTCGAGGACGTGTCATTCACACTTAACAAGGGACAAACGCTTTCCTTGGTCGGGGAATCGGGTTGTGGCAAGTCGACCTGCGGACGGTCGATCCTGCGGCTGGTTGAACCCACATCAGGATCGGTCCTGCTTGACCGCACGGATGTGCTGGCTGCCGGGCCGCGTGATCTTCGACGGATGCGGCGTAACATGCAAATGATCTTTCAGGACCCGTTTGCGTCGCTCAACCCCTATATGCGGCTGGCCGCTCAGGTCGCCGAACCCTTGAAGAATTTCGGAATTGCCACCGGATCCGACGTAGAAGACCGTGTGGCAGGCCTTTTTGACCGGGTCGGCCTGCCGCGCGATTTCATGCAGCGGTTTCCGCATGAATTGTCAGGCGGCCAACGCCAGCGTATCGCCATCGCGCGCGCTTTGTCAGTCTCACCCCAATTGATCGTCGCGGATGAAGCCGTCTCGGCCCTCGATGTTTCGGTTCAGGCACAGGTGCTCAACCTGATGATGGAGCTGCAGGCCGATCTGGGTCTGTCATTCCTGTTTATCAGCCACGATATGGCCGTGGTCGAACGGGTCAGCCATCAGGTGGCCGTGATGTATCTTGGCCGGATCGTGGAAATCGGCCCGCGCGCAGCGATCTTTGAAAACCCGCAGCATGATTATACCAAGTCACTTTTGCGGGCCGTTCCGATCGCAGACCCGGCAACGCCGCAGCTTGAAAGTGAATTGCGCTTTAAACCGATCCCATCACCGATGCACCTACGCGACCATGCACCGACGCCCTCTGTATACGAAACTTTTGAGGCAGGTCATCTGGTTCTTCGGAATTGAAACATGGCCCATTGGTCAGAGTAAGAGGGTGGAATTCTTGCTGCAGATCCATGGGAAGATGGCGACCGCTAGTGCAGGACGGCAAGTTCGACCATGGCATATCCGTGGTCAATGAGTTGTTTGTGCGGACAGTGAGGGTGCTGCCGTCAAAGATTCCATTTGTGACCTCGGCAAACTGGAAATTCTGTCGCCCAATCTTCAAGGCTCGTTATGTCAGGACGTATGTCCCTGGAGAAAAGTTCCGTAAAATCAGATTCTTGCTCTCAACATCGGCGATGTCATCGTGGTTTGTTGGTCGTATTCTCATTGATCCTTTGTCCTTATTTGCGTCTCCACACAAATAGACGATTCTTGCGGCATCCATCCAGCTCGTGCCTCCGGAAGGAGTTTTCATGATGGCTTGAATGCTTCCGAGCCAAGCGGACAGGTTGGCCTGACACATTTTGTGCCTGCTCTATGTGGCCTTGTCATTTTGCCGATCAGGAATTGGCCGTTTCTCCAAACACAGGCATATTACTGGCATTGCCTGCCTAGTTTGCAGGCCTCTGAGAATGCATATCCGTGCCATAATACTCGATCAAAGCAAGCTAGATTTCGATGATGACAGACCGCAGATCTGGCACAGCATTTAACTCATTGCGGGTTCAAGCCTCGTCACCTCCAGCCCAAATGTGCCGTTGAGCAGCTCTCGTCTGATGCGGCGCAACACAGGCTCTGCTGCGATACGGTTATCGTCGCCAAAGCGGCCCTTCGTCGGCAGCAATTTCGCTCGATACCGAACCGTGCCTTCGATGCCGCCACGCCCGAGAAACCAAACGCGGATAACCGTGTAGTCATTTCGATCTTGACGGTGGCTTTTGGGTTAGACGAGTAGCATTTTGGCCTGACTGCATCGGCTTCAGTTGGTTTTCCCGTGCAGAGATAAACGCCACAACTCTCACCAATCCTCGAACCTAGAACGCGAACTTGTAGGCGCCTGCCAAAGTCCGGCGTGTGGCCTCTTGCCCAGAGCTTGCAGATGCTTGGAAGGTGAATGTCCCACGTGCGCCGAATGACCTTTCGAAGCCAACCGCCAGTTTGGCATTGGTCGAAGAGGTGCCGTCAGCCTGACCAGTTGAGACGGATGTGCCAAAAACGGATACATCAAAACCGTCCGTGTCAAACACCTCTGAGTGCACGGCCTCTAAAGACGCCCAACCTAACCCACCCCAAATGGTCTCCGTCAGCTTGAGTCCGATGGATGCTTCTGCAAATTCATTGGTGCGGTCGGGAACGGTCGCATTCGCAAGCGATCCTGTCTCAGTGTAGCCTTCGCTGTCTTGTATGCCGGCTAGCAGCCCGCCAATGAGGTTGACATCTACCGCTGTAACGGCCGCCAGATCTGTCTCAAAGTCCAGCGCCGCGACTGCGACGGTGCTGGTATACTCAGCCAATGCGTCCTGACTGCCCGCGATGCTTCTGGTGTCGGAGTGGTCCATTCGGCCTATGCCCAGACCGAAAGTCAGAGAAGCGTTGTTGAATGCAAGGCCATATGTCCCGCTGATAAGGATGCCTGACGCTTCAAGGTCGGTGTTGCCGCTCTGCCCGTCGAGATCCAGCAGGCTGGCCCCAATGGAGAAGCTGTGACCTGAATTTGTACGTCCGGCATATCCTCCAGTGAGCCCGGCCAGCTTGGCGCTGTCGTCGCTTGAGCGATCGGACTCCTCGGTGACGTCAGCACGCACAAAGGCGGACCCTGCGACTTTGTCGAAGCCGGTGTCAAACGCTGAACGATTGCGGGTCGCCGCATCGATTGTCGTATCAATACCACCCATCAGCTCGGACATGTACGCGCCATAAACCGCTGTACTCGTGCCACTTGAAACAAAATCTGACCCGTTGACTGCCGCGTAGACGGGCGCATTCGTGCCAGCACCATCGATAGCCCAGACAAATTCGGGCGATGCAGCAGTCGTATCAAAAGCGCCGGTTGCCGCATCCTCATCTTCGAACACATAAACCGCGCTTTCCCCCGTGTGGCTGAGGTTCACATCATGATCGCCCACACGGATGATCCCGTCGATTGCCGAAGAGGACACGATGTTGAGCGTTCCTGATCCGCCATCCAGATTGATGGCGTAGTTGGTGCCGTTGCCTGTCGCAGAAATGTCCCCGCTCACCGACAATGTGCCTTCATGTGTGCCAATGTATATGCCGGTTGCTTCGGCTGATGTAGACCCATTAGCAACCGCGATGATATCGCCGGATATGGTCAACTCGGAAGCAGCGCCAGTACGTCCAATTCTAACGCCTGACGCTTCTGCAAACTCGAAATTGGAGTCGGCAATGGCGGTAATGTCACCAGAATTGGACACAATTCCATCTAAGGCAGACATGTACATACCGGTCGCTTGACCTGAGCTATCGCCGGAAACGCGTGCCTGAATGTTGCCCGTATTCTCAAAAGTGCCGGTGTAGGCAGACGTAATGCTGAACATCTCGACCCCAATCGCTGCTGCGGAAGACCCGCCGCTCGCCGTGGCCAAAAGGTTACCTGTATTGGTGATATCAGACGAGATTGCAGTGATATCGAAAGCGCTCAACGCTCTTGCAACGGCGCCATCGCTTGAGTCAGCGACAACGGTGATGGTCCCGCTGTTGTTCAGAGTTCCCGCAAGTTCAATTTGAAGGTCGATGCCCGTTGCAGTCGCGTAGCTGAAGCCGCTTGCATTCGCCGTCAGAGTAATGTCGCCCGCATTTGTCAGACTTGAGTCCGCACCAAACCTAGAGAGTCTGAAGCCTGCCAAGTAGCCAGTTGACGCAGATGACGCCGCTGCGACTGCTAAGTTAATGTCTCCACTGTTCTGAACAGTGCCCTGCATCGTGTTGATCGAAAATCCGCTGCCTCGAATACTGGTTGATCCGTCAGCACTGAGTTCTGCAGAGATCGACCCGCTGTTGATCAGCACTCCGGTTGTGCCAAGCCTGACTATGTCGAAACCATTGAACTCCAAACCGTCGTCTGCATCCAGGACTGCGGAAATCGCCGCATCATTGTTGAGCGTTCCAGACACGGTATTGATGTAGAAGCCACTCGCATCGATCTCGTTGCCAATGCCGTTCAGGGAAATCGAACCAGAGTTTTGAAGGCTCGCGCCGTCTTCAAGGTTTGAAATGTTATACCCGCGAACCCGGTCGCTTGTGGCGCTGTCTGAGATGGTTGTCAGAACGAGGCTGCCGTTGCTCGTCAATTGGCTGCCTGCTGCGAGCGTATTGATGTCGAAGCCAAAGGCTCTGGCGTAACCGTCAGTGCGTGTACCGAACGTATCGATGCCGGTGGCGGTGATCGTCCCGTTATTTGTCAGCCGACCGTCTAGGGTGTTCACCACGATACCCGTCGCCGTTGCTGAGCGACTTACGGCAGAGGCTTCAACTGTGATTGTTCCATCGTTTTGAACGGTTCCAGTTGCGCCAACTTCTTCGATATTCATGCCAGACGCTTCGGCAGCACGGTCCGAGCTGCTGGCGATTGCACTGATCGCGCCCGTGTTTGTTGCAGTGCCGGCAACGGTGTCAAGATCAAGGCCGTCAGCAGTTGCCGCAGATATTCCAACGGCCTCAACACTGATATCCCCGGTGTTCGCAAAGCTTCCAAGTACATCCCTGGTTTCAATTCCGTCGATTGACGCCTGTCCGGCGGTGGTTCCAGCCGTCCCAATCGCGGTTGCCAAACCGATCAGCGCACCGTTGTTCACAAACGCACCGTCTGTTTCGATCGTCCCAACGTCAAAGAGATCAACGGTCGCCCGGCTGGCTTCGACCTCCACGTCTATCATACCATCATTTCGGACCGACCCATGAATATCACCGAGTTCGACGCCATCGGCACTCCCTACGGAGGTGCCGTTGTTTCTGGCCAACATGGAGATATTGCCGGTGTTCAGCAGCGATCCGGTGACGTCGCCGGTTTGTTCGATACCATCTTGAGCATTTACGTCCCCGCCAACCGCGATTGAGGTAATCGAGATATTCCCGTGGTTCTCGAATACGCCGCTCAGCCCATTGTTGATCTGAATCCCATTGCCGTCTGCGCCTGCGGAACTCCCGGTGCCCGTGGATGTCGTTACAATTGTGATGTCGCCGGTTGAAGTGAAGGTCCCCGAAAGCACCTCGGTCTCGATCCCGGTCCCGCCAACGTTCGATGTCGACGTTGATGTCAGAGTGATTGTTCCGGAACTGTTCAGGGTGCCTGAAACATCGCCAGTCTGGATGCCGTTCACGAATAAACGGTTCCCCGTTGGATCACCACCATTCGATCCATTGGCAGTGACGTTCAAGACGCCTGAGTGATCTACGGTTCCGCTGACTTCGCCATCGACGGAGATACCCTCGACCCGCGTCGTATCGCCGGCGACCGGGTTTGCGGATAAATCAATCTGGCCCGCATTGTCTATGGTACCGCTGAGGTTGCCGGTCGCTTCGATGCCCGCTTGGCGCGTGCCATTGCCATTGACCCCGCTGATCACGCCATCGTTCGTGAGCGCCGCAGTGTAGTCTGCGATGTCGATCTTCACGACACCGGTTTCGGCGGTTGGGTCGACAGCGACAGATCCGGTGGATGTGATCGTGTGATCAACGTCATCCGCGGTCACGAACTCCGTTGTTCGTGCTGTGCTGATCGTCTCTGCCGTTGCAACAGCTGGAGACAAAGCCATGACCGACATTGCCGCAAACAGCATCGACGGCGCGATGCTCGCAACCTGCCCTTTATACTTCGTCATGCGTCCGCCGACGCGCAAATCAGGAGACATTACCGACCTATTTCTTATCTTTTTTGCTGTGGCGCTCGGTGGCAACGCACACCGGCGGAGGCGACGGGTAGTGGCTAATTTAGGCAAAAAAAGGAAAAAGTCGTGCCTTGCAAAGAAAGTTTGCATGTATCGCTTGGGTGCTTTCGTGCTCTTTGGGGCAAGAGGTTAATGCCATAAAAAACAATTGTTTAGTCAATGCATAGATCGAACGTGGATCGATCAAAATGCAATATCAGCCACCAAACCAATGCGCGATCGAAGGATGACCAAACGTCAAGTGTCTTGCGAAGGGGGCGTTGGCCTCATCTGGACCTGAAGCCGTTCACGATCTACAAGACTGCTCCGGCGCGCATATGCATGACAGGCTTCAAACAATGTCAAATGAACAGACTTTGTCTATTGAACGTGCGTTGGACATGGCCGCAAAGCACTTTGAAGCCGGAGAGGTGAAAGCCAGTCTCTATCTTTGCGACCGCGTCTTGGAAGCGAAGTCGGACAACGCTGCAGCGCTTCATTTGAAGGGGCTTGGCCTGCACAAACTGGGTGCCGTCGATGACGCATATGCTTGCCTTGAGGCCTCGCTCCGCCACGCTCCTCATAACCAGTTGTTTGCGGCAAATACTGTTGAGGTCTATCGGAGTTCCGGCCTACCCACCAAGGCAGAGGCGGTTGGCGACAGGGCGGTGCAAGCACCACCGGTAAGCGCGGTGCTTGTGGCGAACCTGGCTTTGGCAAAGTACGATCTTGGCAAGATCGATGACGCGAAGCGGCTGCATGAGTCAGCCTTGGCGACTGCCCCCAATCACCTGGCATCTCTGAACAACCTTGGCACGATTGCCCGAGACGAGGGGGATCTGGAAAAGGCTGTTGGATACTATGATCATGTCTTGACGCTTCGGCCCAGACACTTTGAAGCACGGAACAATCTGATCACCGTCTTGCTGGAGAAAGATGATTTCGTCCGTGCGCAAGACGAGTTGAACGCATTGCTCGCCGTGGCTCCCGACAATCCTGAAGCCAATCGATCTCAAGCACGCCTTCACCTGATGCAAAATGAACTCGACCAGGCCGAGCTTCGGTTCCGAACTGTGTTAAAGGGTGATCCGGCGCATGTTTTGGCAATGGTCGGTCTGAGCCAAGTCATGACGGAGAAGAACCGGCATGATCTCGCATTGCGGGTCGCCGAAGACGCATACCGCCTCAACGCCAATGAGAAACTGGTGGCCCAGCAGGTTGGCGCCACACTTACAAATCTGGGAGAGGTCGAGAAAGCTGCCGAGTTTTTCGATGCCGCACTCGCATTGGATCAGGCCTTTGGTCCGGCGTTGTTGGCCAAAGGTCATGCCGCGATGGAGGCGGGCGAACTGAAAACTGCCGAAGACTGGTTCGCACAAGCACTTGCAAAGGGGCAAGACGATCTGTCCCCGCGGATAGCGCTTACGTCTCTGAAGAAACCCAAGTCACCCGATGACCCACATTTCGCGGCGCTGCGCGCGCTGGAGAAGGACGCACCTGCATTCTCGGCACAAAAGGCGGCCAGCTATTATTTTGCGTTGGGCGATTGCTATGATGCGGTTGGTGACTACGAGGCCGCGTTTCAGGCCTATGATATCGGTGCGCAGAAGAAACGCACCCTCATCTCATACGACGCTGATCAGCATGAAGAGGTCACCCGGGATATCATTGAGACCTTCGATCCTGATTTCGTTCAGCACCTGCGACGCAGCGCCAATTCATCAGCGAAGCCGATCTTTGTGTTGGGTATGCCGCGGTCCGGCACCACTTTGACAGAGACGATACTTGCGAGCCACTCGCAAGTTTTCGGCGCAGGTGAACTCAATGATCTCCAGACGCTGTTCGATGTTAATGCGCGCGATCGTACGCCGTTCCCCAAAAACCTGCAGGCGCTCACCCCGCGCGACTTTCAGACCCTGATCTCCAAATATGTCAACCGTTTGGACGAATTGGGCAGTGAAGCGCCTCGCGTCACTGACAAAATGCCCGCAAACTTCAAAATGCTGGGCATTATTCACGCACTTATGCCAAACGCCAAGATCGTCCATGTCGCGCGCAATCCCATGGATACCTGCCTGTCATGCTACACAAGGCTTTTTGAACGCAGCCAGTTAAACAGTTACGACCTTGTCGAACTGGGTCGATACTACGTTGATTACCGCCGTTTGATGGTTCATTGGTCGTCCACACTGCCGGGCGACGCTTTTCTCACGGTCCAATATGAAGACCTGGTCCATGATTTTGAGGCCAATACACGAAGACTATTGGACTACGTTGGTCTAGCGTTCGAGCCTGCCTGCCTTGAGTTCTACAAATCCAAACGCCGCGTGAAAACGGCGAGCATCACGCAGGTCCGGCAGCCTCTTTATTCCTCTTCACTGGAAAAGTGGCGTAGATACGAAAACCAACTTCAACCTCTTAAGAGAACCTTGGAACTCGGCGGCGTACTCTGAGAACGGCCTTGCATTTAACACATTGCCCCGTGGCGTAGGCTGTAGCAGCCTAAGCGCTACCTCGATCGAGTAGCCGCGATCAATCTGCACCATGGACCTCGACTACTGGCCCACCACCCGCGCAGCTTCCTTTTCCTTTGTATGCGCCAACACATAGCGTTGGAAATCAGTCAGGCACATGGGCTTGCCGAAAAGGTATCCCTGCACTTCGTCGCATCCATTTGCCTGCAAAAAGGCAAGCTGTGCTTCGGTTTCGACACCCTCGCAGAGCAACTTCATGCCCAGCCTCTTGCACAGATCGTGCACCGCGGAAACGATGGGCTCTGCGGCGCGACTTTGGCCAAGAGACATCACAAACGACTTGTCGAGCTTGATCTTCTCCAAGGGCAATTGCGTGAGGTAGGCCATCGACGAATAGCCCGTCCCGAAATCGTCAAGCGCCCAGCCGACCCCAAGAAATTGGATGTCGCGCATCGTTTCTTCCAGGTCGGGGGAGCCATCAAGCAAGACCGACTCGGTGAGTTCGAGGCACAATCTGGATGCCGGGAACCGCTTTTCTCGCAGGACGCGTCTTACGTCATCGCAGACGTCGCCGCCCATCAGCTGTGCGCCCGAGACGTTTACGGCGACGCTCAACTCTTGCGGCATGGCCAATGCATCCTCGACCGCTTGTTCCAGGACGAAACGACCGACATCGCGTATGAAACCCGTGGATTCCGCAATCTGAATAAACTCGTCGGGTGAGACGCGGCCCATGGACGTCGTGTTCCAGCGCACCAGCGCTTCCGAGCCGATTAATTGCCCGTCGCTGATCCGATGTTGCGGTTGGTACCAGACCTGGAATTCGCCCCGATCCAAGGCTCCACTCAACGACCGCTCGATCTGGCGGAACCGGAACTGCCGTTTGGACTGGACGGGATCATAGTGCTGCGGTTTTCCGTCTTTCAAACTTCTGGACTGGTCAAGCGCCTCTTCAGCGCGGGACAATGCGTCGGCGGGTGAGAGTGCCTCTTCAGGTCGGATCGTCACAAAGCCGATCCGTGCGCCGACTTGGGCCTTGGCCGTTTCCAAATCATAGGTGGTTGAGATTGTTGCGACGATTTTTCTGGCTCGTTCTAATGTCTGTGCATGATCCATCGGCCCGATTGCGCAGCAGGCAAAGGTGTCGCCGCCGAGGCGTGCGACGTCAGTCACATCCAGCTCCGCTTCATCGATACGCTTGACGACGTGGCGCAGCACTTCATCCCCGACATCCCGACCGAGGACGACATTGATCGCTTTGAACTGGCTGAGGTTGAAGACAAAGATTGCGAGAGCGTCTCTTGTCTTCAGGCGCCGTTCGACCGATCCAAGAAAGCGATTTCGCCGCATCGCGCCGGTCAATTCATCGAAGTTGGACAATTGGGCGATACGCCGTTCCTGTTCCTTGATTGTGGTGACGTCGCGCGCGGACAGCGTGATGATCTGTGTAGATCGTTCCTCGCCGCCGTCGATTTCAACCGTTTGCGAAGGGGTCAGTGTGTATTCCAGATGGCGCCGGTGGCCAGCGCAGTTTACGAAGCGCGACTGTAATGATCGCTGCCATTCGCCGTCACGCACCGCATTGATTTCGCGCCATAACTCATCGGGAAGGGTGATATTGCCCTCTGGATCAAGGCCAAAGAGCCGCACCGCAGACTGACTGCATATGCGCGTCGCGCCCGAGGCCTCCAGCACAACAATGGCATCTGAACTGTCCGCAAAAACTTGCTGCAGGAGTCCCGTCGTGCTCTCAACCTCCCGCCGCTGGCGCCGGATGATCCAGTAATCACGGGTCAATTGCCGTATGACGTACCAGCCCGCATGGACCGCCAGCGCCGGATAGAAGGCGGCCGTTGGCACGACAATGGATCCGTGCAGGAACATGGCAAAGGCGCCAGCCTCGGTTGCAATCAGAGTGCCGCCTGCTGCGGTCAGCGTCCGCCGCGGATTTTGAAGCGGGCTGGTCTGTAGCAGCAGGAGCACGCCGAAGAGCGAGACAAATACCCATGTTGCGCGCAACTCAACAGGTATGATGCCGCCCGCAATGGTTTCAGCTGCCAGAGTGTGAACCAGCGCACCCGGGACGATGCCGTGTACGGGAACTGCGAAAAGGTCGCCAAGCTCGATGGCCGAGGCACCGATGATGACGGAGCGCCCCTCGAACACCGCGCCCGGAACCAGCCCTGCAGCCACATCGCTTGCAGAGTATGTCGGCACGGTATCTGGCCGGATCGCGAAATTGATACGGAAGGTTTCCTCGCTTTGTGAGAAACGGCCAGACAACAAGGCAGCCGCTGACGGCAGGAACTGGCCCTCTATCTGTCGACCGAAGGGGTAGAAGCGCACCAGGCCCCTTTGATCACTGAAGACATTGGCCAAAACCGGCCAGCCCTGCGTGGCGAAGAGTGGCTGCGGCCTGTTTGTCTGCAACCCCGCACCGTCCACACTCTCTGGTTGCTGGAAGACGGCGAGATAGGCATTGCCGGATTTTTCGAGCGCCTCGGCGAAAGCGCGATCTCCGGCGGCATCTGCCGGAAACGCAAAATCGATATCAAAAAAGACATCAAGCGCCCCTGAGTCGGTCAGCTGATCAAGAATGTCGGCATACACCTGCCGCGACCAAGGCCATGCGCCGACGCTTTGCAGGCTTTTTGCATCAATTGCGACAAAGACAAACTGCCCGCTGGCATCGCGCACTGCATTGGCGGAACGGACGTCTTCAAGACTCGCGTTGAGATGAGATAAGAATCCGTTCCGCTCGGCCGCGAACGTCGTCGCCACGATCAGGATGGCGATGCAGACGCTGCGGAGAAAGGGCATTTGAGAGGTTAACCCCTGTTCCCATTGCCGTTGCCGCCACCATTGCCATTGCCGCCACCATTGCCATTGCCATTGCCGTTGCCGTTCCCATTGCCGCCGCCATTGCCATTGCTGTTTCCTCGGCCATTTCCAATTCCGTTGCCATTTGATTGACCTGGCGCGGATGGGGGGGCATTCCCGTTCCGTGTCGCATTGACTGGCCGTAGCTCAAGCCCGAAGGTATTTGGCATTCCAGGGATTTGGCTGGTCACCTGCGCCTCGGAAACGGCCAGAGATTCACCTGAAGACGTTGCCTGCCGCCCGCGAGAAACATCTGCTCTGCCGCTATCGTCGCGTACTTCAACCCTTCCCTGATCGACACGGACTGTCGAAGCGTCACGATCAGTCGTCACCTCAAAGACCGTGCCTTTCACCACAGCTGCCAGATGCGGGGTCACGACGCTCGTATGCGCCTGTTGCCGCGTTTCGACCGACACAAAGATAGAGCCACGCTGCTGTGTAACACGGGTCTTCTGACCAGTTGGCATTGACGTGGAAACCGCAGCCAAAGTGTTGGCGCGGTAGATAATCCGGTCTGTTCCGCGTGCCAGGATGACCCTGCTCCGCTGTCCGGTCCTGATCCAACTTCCGCTTTGAAGCACCGCGCCAGCGCTGGCCGGGTTCCATGTCTGCCCGTCTATTGAGACCAAAACATCACCCGACGCCCGCTCAAGCGTCCAGTCTTGCGCCAGCGCGGCTACAGCGCTGGCGATGACAAAAACCACCGAAAATAAAGCTCTCAACATCATTTTATACCCCTTACTCCTGACGGGCGTAAACTGCGGCACAGTCCTTAAGATTTTTTCAACAGGATTGACGAAACATAGGGCGATCGCACCCGACTTGTTCTGGCTGGTCGGTTCCAGGGTTGTCATTCGCACAAGGCCACGAATGCTGGTCATATCCATGAGCTACGCGTGATTGCTGCACCACCTTTCACTCTTGGTGAATGGCGGCTACGCATAGTCAATCGTTGCATTGCGACATATGTTGCTTTCATTTTTTGAACCGTCTTGACCACCCTAGAACGCGCACGTGCGCCACACACCGACCTGTCAAACATCTGTTGGCGCGGAGCGGCCGACATTCACCTCGCTATGCGTACTCTGCTGCCGATCAGGTAAGGAGGTTGTGATAGTCGACAAAGCTAACGTGGGGCTGCAGACGTATCCTGCGTGAACGACTAAATCGCCTGACGCGCGCTTCATGATCCAGTCGTACGTTATCGAGCGACGATGATCGCGGACAGTGTAGTCCGAGCACAGTATGAGAAGGGCAACGTCGACCCTGCGTCTTTCTGAACCATGGTCATCTTTGGCCGCTCAACGGTGCTTTTGACCGTTCCGCCACGGGCATGGCGCACGAAGGCGTCGACCGCTAAATAGCGGTTCTCGTTTGCTGGGGGCGATGGTTGAGAGCCCGCGATAGTGTGGTCCCGTCTTCGCGCACCGCTCGGTCTGCTGCGCGGTTCTTTGCGCCATAGCTGGCTCGGTTTGCGAAAAACATCATCCGGCAAATTAGGCCGTCGTGCTGTCAAAACTGGTGTTCGGGCGGCGAGCAGCGGCGCTTCTGTGCGAAGCGCATCAAATGAGCCAGCGGCAGGTGTGTTCAGTTCTGGGTGCCGATCGATCCAGCGTGCGGTATCAAGGCGTGCGGCCGGAAGATGCTGATGCGCGTAAGGCAATCAAAGCTGTCGCAGCTGAGCGCCGCCCGTTCGGCTAAGGAATACCGAAAGTAGAAAATCCCATGTCGTGAAGGGTTTACGGAGAATGCAATCTTCATCCGTTGTGTTCCACCATTTTTGACACACCAGACTTCTGCATACCTAAGTCATTGATTTTAAAAGATATGGTGGAGCCTAGGGGAGTCGAACCCCTGACCTCTTGCATGCCATGCAAGCGCTCTCCCAACTGAGCTAAGGCCCCATCCGGTGCAACATCCGTTGCGAGGTGCTGTCTATGCAGCGGGCCGGGCGAGATCAAGAGTAAATCGCGCCCGAACCTTTCAATTACTCGTCGTCACCTGTGGCCACATCGGCCAACTCGTCAAGCGAGACGGTATCGTCGTCATCATCATCTTCGAGCACATCATCGCCCAGATCGACATCGTCGCCGTCATCATCGTCATCGAGAACCAGATCGTCCTCTTCGGCGACCTCTTTCATTTTCTTGCTTTGCGCGTCCTCGGCATCCGCCACCATGGTACGGGTTTTTGAGGTGTCGATTGTGACCTCGTTGCCGGTATAGGGGCTGATGATCGGGGTGGCGTTCAGGTCGTAAAAGCGCTTGCCGGTTTCAGGGCAAAGACGTTTTGTACCCCATTCTTCCTTTGGCATGGGCTGTCCCTTCGAAATCTTGCACGGACCCTTGCGGGTGATCGGTGCCAACTGCCATAAGCAGGGGGCTGTGTCAAAGCCTTTGGCACATGGAAATATGAGTAGCTGGATATGGGCCGTCACACGCTTGAAGGCAACCCCCCGATTGAGGTGAATCTGCGGAAATCGACCCGCGCACGGCGCTTGTCGTTACGTATTTCGCGGCTCGATGGGCGGGTGACGCTGACCTTGCCGCGCTTTACTGCCGAACGCGAGGGGATCGCCTTTCTGAAAGCGAAAGAGGCGTGGTTGCGCGCGCATCTGGATGATGTTGCGCAGCCGGCACCCGTCGCAGTCGGCGCAGAGCTGATGGTGCGGGGACAGATGCTGCCGATTGTGGTGGGCACTACAAAGCGCGTTCAGATTACGACGTCCGAGATCTGTGTGCCGGATCAGGCGACGGCTGCAGTGCGCATCAAGGCGCAGCTACGCCATTTAGCGCGTGACGCGTTGGCGACGGCTTCGGACCGGTATGCGGCCAAGGTCGGTCGTCATTACACGCGGTTGACACTGCGCGATACGAGGTCGCGTTGGGGCTCGTGTTCCAGCAACGGCACGTTGATGTATTCCTGGCGCCTGATTATGGCACCACCGGATGTGCTTGACTACGTGGCGGCCCACGAGGTCGCGCATCTCGTTGAGATGAACCACTCGCCGGCATATTGGGATGTCGTCGGGGCGCTTTATCCCGACTACCAACGTGCGCGTCAGTGGCTGCGCAACAATGGCGACCAATTGCATCGCTTCCGCTTCGATAATTGACCACCCTCCGATTTGTGATCACAATTGCCACATGATGATCCAGCCACGTCCGATAGACCCGACCACAGCTGCGCATGAGCGGGTCTATCGCGCCTTGCGAACGCGTATCCTGCATGGCGAGATTGCACCGGGTGAGGCACTTACGCTCCGCGGGATTGGCGAGACTTACGATGTGTCAATGACGCCTGCGCGTGAAGCCGTGCGGCGGCTTGTGGCGGAAGGGGCGCTGTTTCTTTCATCGTCCGGTCGCGTCTCGGCGCCGACCTTGTCAAACGACAGGATTGAGGAATTGGCCAGTTTGCGCGCCCTGCTCGAACCGGAGCTCGCCTCACGCGCCTTGCCACGGGCGCACTTTGCCCTGATCGAGCGACTTGAAGCGACCAATCAGGGCGTCAGCCAGATGATCGCGCGCCATGACGCCACGGGCTATATCCGGATGAATCTCGAATTCCACCGCACGCTCTATCTGCGAGCCCAGGCACCGGCTATGCTTGCCATTGCCGAGACGGTCTGGTTGCAATTGGGTCCCACCATGCGCGCGCTCTACGGTCGGTTAAATCGGACGGAGCCGCCTTATCACCACAAGCTGATCATCAGCGCGCTGAAAGCAGGCGACGAGCCGGGCCTGCGTCTTGCGGTGCGCACTGATGCGACGCAAGGCCTCAGGATGTTGAAGGGGTAGGCGGGAACCTGTCGAGGTCGATCATTGCGTTCTTCATGACGCGGCGAAAGTCTTCGGCTGGCATGCCCAAACCATGGGCCAACTCGGTTGAGAAGGCGTATTGCCCGGGCAGCATCCGCCCGTTGGCCATCGCAACATAAAGCACACCCTGCATCATGATGTCCTTTTCGCGGTCCCGCAGTCCACGACCAAAATCGATGTAATCCTGAGCATCAAGTCCCGGATCAAGATGATCGGCGATGCGGATGATGTCTTGGGGCTGATAATTGCGGCGGGTCAGACGGCGTGCGGCCTGCGCCACAATCGCGATATCATTTGACGCCATCACGCCTGCAGCACTGCCTGCGTAACACATGGTCGTCAGAATCCGGCTTGATGCCTTGGCGCGCAGCGGCCCACGCAGATCATAACCCAGAAGCGACTTGATGCGGCGAATGATCACCGCGATCAGTGCGAGGCCAATTGCAGCCCACAGTCCATAATTCTTCAGATTGCGTGTCAGATCGTTGCGCGCTTGCGCTGGAATATCGGCCGGAATCAGCTCAAGCGATTGTGCCGTAATCATCTGTTCTTCGCTGAAAGGGCGCAAAGGTTCGGACACACACCCATCGTCTGCCAAAGCATAGCCCGTGATGTCGCTGGTCAGCGTCAGGCCAAGTATCTTGAGGTCGCGCGTTACATAACAAAGCGACATCGCGTTGATGTCCGGGCCGGGAATCGTTGTGTCGGCCACGAACTCTAGGCCGTCAAAATACCCGGTATCATTCGTGAACGCATGCGCTGGGTAGGAGATCAGGGCCAGAAACAACGTTAATAGAATGCGCGCTCTCATGGGCTTCTCGGATCGGAGTACTCGGTATCGCGCCGAAACAACCCTAGAATTGTGGCGCACTTGTGTTTGACTGGGACCTTGTCTGCGGCAATTTCCGCGTGGACAGTGAATTGGTAGCAATTTGGCAACAGTTTCTTGGCTGAAAATCTTAAGTATTTGTTAACGCGTTAATCTTTGAAGACGTGGCGATGGCTCCAAATCGATAGAATGCGGAGCTATTTGCCCGGAGGGCCATCAATATGCGGGCCCTCCGATGATCATTAGATCGTCCTTTTGGGTCAGACGTGAATGGCCCCATCGCCGCAAGCCAAAGCAGCTTCGCGCACGGCCTCGGAATAGGTGGGATGCGCATGACACGTCCGGGCGAGGTCCTCGGCTGCAGCGCCAAACTCCATGGCCACGCAGATCTCGTGGATCAGGTCACCGGCCATAGGGCCGATAATATGCGCACCCAGCACCCGGTCAGTGGTCGCATCGGCGAGGATTTTGACAAAGCCATCGCCGGAGAAGTTGGCCTTTGCACGTGCATTGCCAAGGAACGGGAACTTGCCGACCTTGTAGGCACGCCCTTGTTCTTTCAGGCTTTCTTCGGTCTCACCCACATTGGCGACCTCGGGATGGGTGTAGATGACACCGGGGATCACGCCGTAATTCACATGGGGGTGCTGCCCGGCGATGCCTTCGGCAACGGCCATGCCTTCATCCTCGGCCTTATGGGCCAGCATCGGTCCCGCAATCGCGTCGCCGATGGCGTAGATACCATGGATATTCGTGGCAAATCGTTCATCCGTCTTGATCTGTCCGCGGTCCGACATCTCCACCCCCAGCGCGTCGAGACCCAGCCCATCGGTATAAGGCTTGCGCCCTGTCGCGACGAGCACGGTATCTGCCGTCATCTGGTGATCGCTGTCATCCTTGCGCAGCTTGTAGTCGACCGTCGCCTTGCCACCTTTGACAGACACGCCTTGCACGGCAGCGCCCAAGGTGAACTTCAGACCCTGCTTGGTGAGCATCTTCTGAAACTGACGGGCGATTTCGGCATCCATGCCAGGCGTGATATGGTCAAGAAATTCAATAACTTGGACCTCTGCCCCCAAACGAGCATAGACCGAGCCCAGTTCCAGCCCAATCACACCTGCGCCGATCACCACCAACTTCTTTGGGATCTTGGTCAGCTCCAAAGCACCAGTTGACGTGACAACCGTCTTTTCATCGACCTCGACGCCAGGCAAAGACGATGCCTCTGACCCCGACGCGATCACGATATGCTTGGCTTCATGCACGTCGTCGCCCACCTGCACCTTGCCCGCCGCGGGGATCGA
Source organism: Cognatiyoonia sp. IB215182 (assembly GCF_033963905.1). NCBI lineage: Bacteria > Pseudomonadati > Pseudomonadota > Alphaproteobacteria > Rhodobacterales > Paracoccaceae > Cognatiyoonia > Cognatiyoonia sp. IB215182. Next base: position 337,914 of record NZ_JAXBMB010000002.1, on the reverse strand, counting down.
GGCCCAGCCCTTGATCCAGTCGATCTTGTTCTTTTTAAATAGAAATTCGATGCCGCCGGTATTCTGGCCGATGGTCTGTTCCTTATAGGCGAGCATCTGTTTCCAATCGACCGAAGGCGCTTTGCCCTTTAGGCCCATGGTCGCGAAATTATGCTCGGCCTCGTGCAAGAGATGCGTCGCATGCAGCATCGCTTTCGACGGGATGCAACCCACGTTCAGACAGGTCCCGCCCAGCGTTGCGCGGCCCTCGACACAGGCGACTTTCATCCCCAATTGGGCGCAACGAATGGCGCAGACATAGCCGCCGGGGCCGGCACCGATTACGATGACATCATAGCTGGACATGGGGTCTCCTTTAGTCATGCAGAACGCGTACAGAACCTGTTGGGATGCTGTACGTACAAAGTGTCATATCAGGGCTGAGAGTATCATCAGCAAGGTTGAGAGAAACCCCACCATCCAAATCAGCGTCCGCCAGGGGGAGAGGCCGAAATAGTAGGCGGGGACATAAAGGATGCGGGCACCAAGATAGGTCCACGCACACGCGGCGCTGAACCCGGTCCCCTTGTCGCCGAGCGTGATCACAACGACGGCGATGGTGAGGAGGATCAGCCCTTCGAAATGGTTGTTCATCGCGCGCTGGAGGCGACCTGCGCCACCGGTCAGGTCTATTTTCTGATCCCGCGGGCTCATCGCCTTTTTGGGTCCGACCTGCAGGTTGGCCGCGATGGAATAGAGCGTGAATTGGACAGCCTGCAGGATTGCGGCAAGGGCGAGGACGGTCAGCTCTGGGGTCATGACGAACTTTCCGATCTGCGAATCTCGTCATCCAGATGAGGTGGAATTAGGTCGCTATAACCCAAGGTATGCATCCATACATCGATCTCTCGGTGACTAAGGTCCATGCTGATGACGAAACTGGTAAAGCTGAACTTCTCCCCAGCACTTTTCTTACTTTCACCCATATCCTTGATTATCTCGGGGGCGACGTAGCTTGCCGCATAGTCATCTACACGATCAGCCATTGATGTTTCGTCGAAACTTGACTGAAGCTCATGAGCAAAGACATTGCGTATCTTGGCAAGTTTTTTCAGTGCAGTTCGTTGATCCGCATCAATTATTCTAAGCAAGTAGTTGCAGTCTAATAGAGCGGAGAAGCTGCCAAGAGGTCCTCCCGCTCCCATTACCCCTTTTGAAACGTCGCCTGCAAGGAAGTACCGCTTAGTGCATCGCGAAAGAAGGTTCTCAAAATAAGCACCAGCTGACAGCACCATTCCCAAGTCAGACTCATTATTCAACTTGTCCCAAAACAATCTGTTGTTGTGCTCCAAGGCAGCTACGTCTTGCTCGGTGAACTCGGGCGTACGCAATTTCGGAGCCTCACAAATCCATCAACAACCGCCGTGGGTCCTCTAGCGCCTCTTTCACCCGGACGAGGAACGTCACCGCCCCTTTGCCGTCGACGATCCGGTGGTCGTAGCTGAGGGCGAGATACATCATCGGACGGATCACAACCTCTCCCCCAATCGCCATGGGCCGGTCCTGGATTTTGTGCATGCCGAGGATGCCGGATTGCGGCGGGTTCAGGATGGGGGAGGACATGAGGGACCCGTAGACCCCGCCGTTGGAGATGGTGAAGGTGCCGCCTTGCATTTCGGCCATGCTCAGCTTGCCGTCGCGTGCCTTCGCGCCCTTTTCGGCGATTGCCTTTTCGATGGCGGCGAAGGACATCGCGTCGGCGTCGTTGATCACCGGCACCACGAGCCCCGTGGGCGTTCCAGCGGCGATGCCCATATTCACGTAGTTCTTGTAGACGATGTCGGTGCCGTCGATTTCGGCGTTGACCTCTGGCACCTCTTTCAGGGCGTGGCAGCAGGCCTTGGTGAAGAAGGACATGAAGCCCAGCTTCACGCCGTGCTTCTTCAGGAACAGGTCCTTGTATTCGTTGCGCAGGGCCATGACCTCGGTCATGTCGACCTCGTTATAGGTGGTCAGCATGGCCGCCGTGTTCTGGCTGTCTTTCAGACGCTTGGCGATGGTCTGGCGCAGCCTTGTCATCTTCACACGCTCTTCGCGGTCCGCCTGTTCGGCAGGGACCGGTGCGCGTGGCGCCGGGGCGGGCGCGGGAGCGGCTGATGAGAGCGCGTTCAGCACATCCTCTTTCATCACGCGGCCATCTTTGCCGGTGCCTTGGACGTCGCTGAGGTTGTTTTCGGCCATCAGCTTGTTCGCCGATGGGGCATTCTCGACATCGGTACGCGCGGTGGCAGGCGCAGGTGCCGCTACGGCGGCCGGTGCGGGTGTTTCTGCCGTTTTGGGTGCGTCGGCCTTCGGGGCGGGGGCCGCGTCACCTTCGGCGATCTGGGCGAGCAGGGCGTCAACACCCACGGTTTCCCCTTCGGCTGCAACGATTTCTGATAGGGTGCCGGCGACGGGGCTTGGCACCTCCACCGTCACCTTATCGGTTTCCAGCTCACACAGCATTTCGTCCACCGCCACGGCATCGCCGGGCTGTTTGAACCACGTGGCAACTGTCGCCTCGGTGACGGATTCGCCAAGGGTGGGGACGCGGACTTCGGTGCTCATTACTTCTTTCCTTCGATGGTCAGGGCGTCATTCACGAGCGCCGCTTGTTCTGCTTTGTGTTTGCTGGCGAGGCCGGTCGCGGGCGAGGCGGCCGCAGCACGGCCCGCATAAATCGGTCTTGTGTGCTTGGCCTTGATCCGGGTCAGCACCCATTCGATATTGGGCTCCATGAACGACCAGGGCCCCTGGTTCTTGGGTTCTTCCTGACACCAGACCATTTCGGCGTTTTTGAACCTTTCAAGCTCGTTCACCGCAGATTGCGCGGGGAACGGGTAGAACTGTTCGAAGCGGAGGATGTAAATGTCGTCGATCCCACGCGCATCACGCTCCTCGAGCAGATCGTAATAGACCTTGCCCGAACACATCACGACCCGCTTGATCTTGTTGTCGGCCACGAGCTTGGTGTCAGAGTTTCCCTGCTGCGCGTCGTCCCAGAGCACACGGTGGAAGCTGGAGCCGGTCGTGAATTCCTCGCGCTTGGAAACTGCCAGTTTGTGCCGCAAGAGTGATTTGGGTGTCATCAGGATCAGCGGTTTGCGGAACGTCCGGTGCAACTGCCGCCTGAGCAGGTGGAAGTAGTTCGCAGGCGTTGTGCAGTTCGCGACGATCCAGTTGTCACCGCCGCACATTGTCAGGAACCGTTCCAGCCTGGCCGAGGAATGCTCCGGCCCTTGGCCTTCGTAGCCATGGGGCAAGAGACAAACGAGGCCCGACATACGCAGCCATTTCGATTCACCCGAAGAGATGAACTGGTCAAACATGATCTGAGCGCCATTGGCGAAATCGCCGAACTGCGCTTCCCACAGGGTCAGCGCGTTGGGCTCGGCCAATGAATAGCCGTATTCGAAACCCAGCACCGCATATTCCGATAGCATTGAGTCGATGACTTCGTAATGCGCCTGGCCATCGCGAATATGGTTAAGCGGATAGTATCGTTCTTCGGTCTCCTGATTAACCAAGCCCGAATGCCGTTGGCTGAACGTCCCGCGTGTGGAATCCTGCCCCGCCAGCCGGACCCGGTAGCCCTCGGTCAGAAGCGAACCGAAGGCGAGTGCTTCGCCCGTCGCCCAGTCGATCCCTTCGCCCGTGTCAAACATCTTGGCCTTTGCGTCCAAGAGCCGCGCGACGGTTTTGTGCAATGCGAAACCGTCAGGCGCCTTGATGAGCGCCTCGCCGACCGCATTGAACGTCGCCTCTTCAATGGCTGTCACGCCGCGTTGGTAATCCTCTTCCTTACGATCGAGATGCGACCATTTCCCGTCCAGCCAGTCCGCCTTGTTGGGCTTATAGGTCTTGCCCGCCTCAAACTCATCATTCAGATGCGCCTGGAACGCGGCCTTCATATCCTCGATCTCGCCTTCGGGGATCAGCCCATCGCTGACCAGCCGTTCGGTGTACAAGGTCAACGTCGTCTTCTGCTTTTTGATCTTCTTGTACATGATCGGGTTGGTGAACATCGGTTCATCGCCTTCGTTATGGCCAAACCGGCGGTAGCAGATGATGTCGAGCACCACGTCTTTGTGAAATTTCTGGCGGAATTCCGTGGCGACGCGCGCGGCATGCACCACCGCCTCGGGGTCGTCACCATTCACGTGGAAGATCGGCGCCTCGACCATCAGGGCGATGTCGGTGGGGTAGGGGCTGGACCGGCTGAAATGCGGGGCGGTGGTAAAGCCGATCTGGTTGTTGACCACGATGTGCATCGTGCCGCCGGTGCGATGCCCGCGCAGGCCTGACAGGCCAAAGCCTTCAGCGACAACACCCTGGCCCGCAAAGGCCGCATCGCCGTGTAGCAGCACGCCCATGACCTTGGTGCGGTCGGTGTCGTTCAACTGGTCCTGCTTGGCGCGGACCTTGCCGAGGACCACAGGGTTCACGGCCTCAAGGTGGCTGGGATTCGCCGTCAGTGACAGGTGCACGTTGTTGCCGTCAAAGGCCCGGTCAGAGGATGCGCCAAGATGGTATTTCACATCGCCAGAGCCATCCACCTCTTCAGGCTTAAACGACCCGCCCTGGAATTCGTTGAAGATCGCGCGATAGGGTTTTTCCATCACATTGGCGAGGACGGAAAGACGGCCCCGATGGGGCATGCCGATGACGATATCCTCAAGCCCCAGCTGGCCGCCGCGTTTGATGATCTGCTCCATCGCGGGGATCAGGCTTTCGCCGCCATCAAGGCCGAAACGCTTGGTGCCCATGTATTTGACGTGCAGGAATTTTTCGAAACCTTCGGCCTCGACGAGACTGTTCAGAATCGCTTTGCGTCCTTCCTTGGTGAACGCGATCTCCTTGCCATAGCCTTCGATCCGCTCTTTCAACCAGCCGGCCTCTTCAGGGTTCGAGATATGCATGTATTGCAGGGCGAAAGTGCCGCAATAAGTGCGTTGGACGATGGCGATAATTTCGTTCATCGTCGCCATTTCCAGGCCGAGCACATTGTCGATGAAAATCGGCCGGTCCATATCGGCTTCGGTGAAACCGTAGGATCGTGGGTCGAGCTCCGGATGCGGGGTGTTCTCACGCATCCCCAGCGGGTCGAGATCGGCGATCAAGTGTCCCCGGATCCGGTAGGCGCGGATAATCATGAGCGCGCGGATGCTGTCGAGCACGGCGTGCCGCACCTGCTCCTCAGTCAGGTTCACGCCTTTCTCGGCGGCCTTGTCCTTGATCTTCTTGCCCGCCGCTTCCGGTTCCGCAGGCCATTGCCCGTCCAGGGCAGCCGTCAGGTCATCCGCTGGCTGCGGCGGCCAATCCATGCGCGCCCAGGACGGCCCTGCCGCCTCGGCCTTCGCCTCCATCGGCGCATCACCGAGCGAACGGAAAAAGGCCTGCCATTGCTCGTCAACCGCGCCGGGGTTGTCGGCATAGCGGGCGTAAAGCTGTTCGACATATTCAGCATTATGCCCCTGCAGGAAGGAGGAGGCGTGGAAGACGTCATTGGGGGATTGTTCGGTCATTGGGGGACCTCCGATAAGGCGGGATCAGTTGGTGCAGGGATTGATAGTCTTATTTGCAGCCAAACATCGGCTTGCAGCGGCACGCCGGTAGCGGCGATCATGTCTTCCAACACAAACATGTTGGCATATGCCTTAGGTGTGGCTGCATAGGGATGTAGCGAATGAGTTGGTAGCTCGTATTGCGATGTAGTGACCAAGCCGCGTGTTTTCCAAGGGCGTGTTTCGTAGTCGTGAAGTACTTCGTTAAGTGCTTTTGTAGTTTCGTCCGACTGTGTCGAAACGATGTCGCATACTTGAAGCCATCCCGGCGCTCCTTCTCGCGTGAACGATACACGCACTCTAGCGGTGCTTCCATCGGACGGACTGTATATTGATGAAGGCTGTTCCCAAAGCGCAGAAAATCTTTGTCGCAATGCTGCTCTGTCTTCGAATACCCAACGCATGACCTCTGCGTCTGGTGCATTGGGATCGAGGTTTGCACTATCTTGCGAGAAGTTCTCGAGGAAGTGCAAAGTGTAGTGATTGCGCGCGCGATCCAGCACCTGCAAAACCGCCAGATCGTTGATGAAAGGATTTGCGCTGTTGAGGTCGATATTGTTCCAACCGGAATCAATGAAAGAATTTTCGATATGTTGAAAGCTTTCATGCGGACGGGCACAAAGGTCGGCTAGGTCTTCAAGCTGTTCGTTCGATAAAGCCAGCGCTTGGACGGTACTTGTCGTCAAAAAACCCCAGACGATCAATAAACGCCAAATTTGGCTTGGCCATTCCGCCCGGCGGCACCGCCGGGCAGCGACCGACCGCCCCCCCGGGCGGGCGCTTCCAGCGCGACGCCCGCGGTCGGTCGCTGCCCTTTGTGCTTTGACCAACCGTTGCAGCATTTTTACCCAATCGCCTCCAATACAGCCTCGCCCAGCGTGGCGGGGCTGTCGGCCACGACGATCCCGGCGGATTTCATGGCTTCGATCTTGCTTTCGGCGTCGCCTTTGCCGCCTGCCACGATGGCACCCGCATGGCCCATGCGGCGGCCGGGAGGGGCGGTGCGGCCGGCGATGAAACCGGCGACGGGCTTCCAGCGGCCCTTCTTTTTCTGTTCGGCGAGGAATTCGGCGGCTTCTTCTTCTGCTGTCCCGCCGATTTCACCAATCATGATGATTGATTGCGTTTCGTCATCGTCGAGGAACATGTCGAGCACGTCGATATGCTCGGTTCCCTTGATCGGGTCGCCGCCGATGCCGACGGCGGTGGATTGGCCGAGGCCGCTGTCGGATGTCTGCTTGACCGCCTCATAGGTCAGCGTACCAGAGCGGGAGACAACGCCGACCGACCCGCGTTTGTGGATATGGCCGGGCATGATGCCGATCTTACAGGCGTCGGGCGTGATGACACCGGGGCAGTTGGGGCCGATCAGGCGGGAGGCAGAGCCTTCCAGCGCCTTTTTCACGCGCATCATGTCGAGGACCGGGATGCCTTCGGTGATGCAAATGATCAGCTCCATTTCGGCATCGATGGCCTCAAGGATACTGTCGGCGGCAAAGGGTGGGGGGACGTAGATGACCGATGCGTTTGCCTCGGTCTTTGCCTTCGCCTCGTGGACGGAGTTGAAGACAGGCAGGTCCAGATGCGTCGTGCTGCCCTTGCCGGGTGTCACGCCGCCGACCATCTTGGTGCCGTAGGCGATGGCCTGTTCAGAGTGGAACGTGCCTTGCGACCCAGTGAGGCCCTGGCAGATGACTTTGGTGTTTTCGTTTACGAGGATTGCCATTTGGCTTTCTCCAATTCTTTACTTTGCAGGCCTGCGGCCGAGTACGTGATTATGTTTCGCGTACTAACGTTGGATGTGGATCATTCTGACAGCACCACCTGGCACGTCATCTGCCCGCCAGTTCTTAAGGGCTGCAATGAAAACGATACGGTCGTTCTCCATGCTACCCCAAGCTTGGACGGCATTTCTGGCAAGCCCTTGGCCGCGCTCAGCATTCGTCTGAGCGCCGTATGCCTGCGCCCAAGGTTGCGCGAGTGAGAGGCTTTGCTCCGGCGTCATTCCGGCAATGCGGACCAAGCAGAGCTTTTCATTCTGTCCTTGGCTGCCGATAGTGGCAACAACAGTCCCATCAGATGATGCATATGAGTTTGCGAAGTTAAGCGAACCTGCTCCGGTACTTTCTTCCGTTGTCTTAGCAAAGCCTGCGGAAACCAAAGCAGCCTCAGTTCTAGATGTATCAGGCATGTTTGACACACATGCGTTTGTGGCTTTTCGTCCTTCCGCGATGCGGGAGGCTGGTGCCGGGTCCGCAATAATACGTTCTTGATCCGTCATGCAGCCCGACAACGCGAATAGCGAGACGAATAAGGATATCGTTTGACTACGCATTAGCCCTTCACCGCCTTCACGATCTTCTGCGCCCCGTCCTTCAGGTCATCTGCCGCGATCACGTCGAGCCCGGAATTGTTGATGATGTCCTTGCCCTGCTGCACGTTCGTCCCTTCCAGACGCACGACGAGGGGGACTTGCAGGCCGACCTCTTTCACTGCTGCCACCACGCCGTCGGCGATGACGTCGCAGCGCATGATGCCGCCGAAGATGTTCACGAGGATGCCTTTGACGTTGGGGTCAGAGGTGATGATCTTGAACGCCTCGGTTACTTTCTCCTTGGTCGCCCCACCGCCCACGTCGAGGAAGTTGGCGGGCTCGGCCCCGTAAAGTTTGATGATGTCCATCGTTGCCATGGCTAACCCTGCGCCGTTCACCATGCAGCCGATTTCACCGTCGAGCGCGATGTAGTTGAGGTCGAATTTCGACGCGGCGAGTTCCTTGGGGTCTTCCTCGGTCTCATCGCGCAGGGCGGCCACATCGGCGTGGCGGTAGACGGCGTTGCCGTCGAACGAAACCTTGGCATCCAGCACTTTCAGATCGCCGCCATCGGTCACGATCAGCGGGTTGATCTCCAGCATCTCCATGTCCTTCTCAACGAAGGCTGTATAAAGCTGGCCCATCAGTTTCACGCATTGTTTGACCTGATTGCCGGTCAGGCCCAAGGCAAAGGCCACGCGCCGCCCGTGATAGGGCTGGTAGCCGGTGGCGGGGTCGACGGTGAAATTCAGGATTTTTTCGGGCGTGCTGGCCGCGACTTCCTCAATATCCATCCCGCCCTCGGTCGAGCAGACAAAACCGATCCGGCTGGTTTGGCGATCGACGAGCAGGGCGAGGTACATCTCGGTTTCGATGCCTGATCCGTCTTCGATATAGATGCGGTTGACCTGTTTGCCCGCTGGGCCGGTCTGGTGTGTGACCAGCGTGCGCCCCAGCATCTTTTTGGCTTCCTCGGCAGCTTCAGTGGCGGATTTGGCAAGGCGCACGCCGCCTGCTTCACCGGCATCGGCCTCTTTGAACTTGCCTTTGCCGCGACCACCGGCGTGGATTTGCGCCTTCACAACCCAAAGCGGACCATCCAGCTCACCGGCGGCGGTCTTTGCATCTTCGGCTTTCAGGACCGGGCGACCATCGGACACAGGAGCGCCATAGCTGCGCAGCAAGGCTTTCGCCTGGTATTCGTGAATGTTCATAAGGCAATCCCAATTCGGCTACATTTCCCTCGGGTTAGATCATAGAAAATCTGGGGTTTCTAAGCGAAAAATTCTGATCTGGCGAATAATCGTACATTTGTGATCACAGATTTTTTTCGTGTGATCACAAAACGTCAATTGGTAAATCTGAATCGACTTTAGTCCGTTTTCTTGGATTCGGTGGGGTGCTATGTAGGTGCGATGAAGGCACAGACTTGCAGTTGGGCGGTCGTTGCGACCTTGGATGAGCCGCCGATACTGGTTGCGGCCTTTGTGGCATGGCATTTGTCGCTGGGTGCCTCTGAGATGCATCTCTATTTTGATAGGCCAGACGACCCGACGGCCGATCTGGTGGCCGCCATTCCGCAGGTGCAGGTGACACGCTGCGACGCCGCCTTTTGGAAGACATTGGGCAAGCGACGGCCCGACAAGCATCAATTGCGACAGGTGCTCAACGCTGGCGACGCATTTGCGGCAACACAGGCAGATTGGCTGCTGCATTGCGACGGCGATGAATTTCTCTGGCCTGTGTCGTCAGTTGCGGCAAGCCTGGATAGGGCCGGAGCCGAGGCTCATTGCCTGATCACCCCGGTGGCCGAGCGGTTCTATGTGAATGACACCGCTGACGCGTCCATTTTCGCAGGGTCGTTCCGCCGCCCATTTGCAGGCAATCCGGCCATGGGGCGGGCGCTATTTGGCCGTGGCTATGCGATGACGCAACGTGGGCTGACGGGCCACGCGATTGGCAAAAGCTTTCTACGGCGTGGCGCGAAGGCAGCCCCGTCAATCCACCGGCCAAAGCAAAAGGGTGCGGACGTTCCGTCAGAACAGGCACAGGACCTGACACTCTTGCATTTCGATGGGCTGACGCCCGCGCATTGGGCTTTCAAAATTCTGCGCAAAGCTGATGCCGTCGCCAATCACGGTGGCATGCCGCCTACCCGGCATCGTCAACGGCAGATCAACGCGGTCTTAGCCGCTCCGGAAGATGCCATGGCCATTCATGATCGGCTGAAACGCCCGGATGCGATGGCGCAGCAGCATTTGGCGGACAATGCGCTGCTCCTCGAACCTGATTTCGTACCGGAGGCGACGATGCAGGCGCTTTGGCCAGATCATGACTTTGACCTCTCGCCAGCGCACCTCAACTCTTGGCTTCATCTGCGCAGGCCCACGCTTTTTCGTCAGTTCGGTCTGAATGCCGGTGATTGATGAGATGCCATAGGCCCGTTAACCTGCCCAAAAGACCACCAGAGGATGACGAGCATGCGTAAGACGATATTGGCAATAATTGGGTTTGTGGGCCTGATAGCTTGTTCCAGCGGCGGCGGGATTTTGCCCGAAGACGCAGTGGAGATTACTGAAAACCGGGCGAACAGCTTTCTTTCACCCACCGGTGACCGTTACGACATGAGGACCTACGTCGTGTCGGGCGATGAGCGGTTTTTCATCACCGTCAGTCCTGCCCAAAGATCGCTGACTTTTGGGCAAGACCAGCGGCGTGCCAGCTCTGCCGCCGCGGCCTATATTCAATCGCGTGGATGCACCCGCAACCTCAGCCGTTTGTCCAGTCAGGACAGATATGATGCCGCAAATCAGGTCTGGACCATTGTGATCAGCTGTTAGGTTCAGTCGCGCCACCTAGTTTAAGGTAAATGCAAAAAGGGCAAAGTTGCCGCCGGTGATCTCGTCAAACTCCGAAATGGCCCGCGTCGTAGCGACTGGTCCGCGTTCCATGTAAGGTGCTAAGTCTGAACCGGCCAAGACGCCAATGACATCGAGCGGGGCCGGATCCTTAAGCCAGGCGTTCAGGTTGATGCCAACCTGATCACCGGTCCGCCAATGGGGGATCAGCAACTCACCTGACAGCACTTGTTCAGCATCGGTCAATACTGCCTGCCAAGCGCGGTCGATATTCGGCGGGAAAAGAAGGCCCAAGGCACTATCCTGCGACGCGTTCGGAATGAACTCACGGTTATTGTCGGTCTCGGCGCGCACCCGATCCCAAAAGACAACGTTGTGGGCAATCACCGCTTGAAAATCGGCAAGTGCGGCGCGCGTATGCTCCGGGTCTGGATCCTGTTCGAGAGCGCCGAGAACGATTGTGATCAGGTCGGCAAGGTTTTCATCGTCAGGCGATAACCACATGCGAGGGCGCGCACCGCCGCGCAGTGTGTCAATCGTTTCTACGTTGGTCTGTACTTTGGCGATTATGTCTGTCGGATCGAAGGCGAGCACCATTTCGGAAGTTCCCGCAAAAACATGGGTATAGGCCTGAAGCCATGCGACATCGGACGTATCGAAGGTGATCGTCGGTGCGCCGCCCGCTGCATTGATGGCGTCCAGTGTATGCTGCAACTCTCTCTGGCTGACGAAAAGTGATACCATGACGGGGAGCAGGTCTTCACTGTCTTCGCGCGTGCCGTTTGCATTGATGTCGAACCACACCTGGCCAAGGTCCAGGGTAACGGCAACCTGGTCAGTTGCGTTTATCGGCGCCATGGCAGCTTGTGCCTGATCCATGTGAGAGCCAATTTCGGCGAAGAGATCAGCGATGACATCGGGTGTAAATGGCTCGGGCGTGGGATTGACATTCAATTCGGTCATAAGTCCCGGAAGATCAATATCAAGCTCGGCAAGTCCGACCCGGTAACGTTCCTGAAACGCCGTTTCGATGCCCCGTAAGAACAATGCACCTCCCAGTGCAAATCGATCCGACGGTGTGGGATTTTCTATTGCGGTGAGTTCAGAGATCGTACCGGCGATCCCAAGCGTACCGAACTGATCGCTATAGTCTTCTGCGAGCGCAGTCGTTCCCATCAACATCACCATGCCGGCTGCTGTGAGAGTAGGGGTGGTAAAGCGCATTTGTGTCTTCATTCTTGATCAATGTTCATGAACATAGTTCAAGTTTGGGCTTATGTGAAGACCGCCGACTGCAATTTCTAGCTCTTTGCAAAAGAAGAGGGCGCCCAGATCGGGCGCCCATCAGGTCCAACAGCGGATCAATCCAGAAAGACGACCGATGCGCTTCAGATTGCATTTCGCGAGCTTTTGTCAGCCAAGGCTGCTGTCGATCCCTTTGCAGGCCTCGACCAGACCTTTGACCGCATCAACAGATTTGTCGAACATGGATTGCTCATCCTTGTTCATCTTGATCTCGACGATGCGTTCAATACCACCGGCCCCGATGATGGTTGGCACGCCCACGTAAAATCCGTTCAGGCCGTAAGCGCCATCAACATGTGCCGCGCAGGGCAGCAGGCGCTTTTGGTCCTTGAGGTATGCCTCGGCCATCTCGATTGCAGAAGTGGCGGGGGCGTAGAAGGCCGAGCCGGTTTTCAGAAGGCCCACAATCTCGGCCCCGCCGTCGCGGGTGCGCTGCACGATGGCGTCGAGTTTTTCCTGGCTGGTCCAGCCCATCTCCACCAGATCGGGCAGGGGGATACCGGCGATGGTGGAATAGCGGGTCAGCGGGACCATCGTGTCGCCGTGGCCGCCCAGCACAAAGGCGGTTACGTCCCGCATGGAGACGTCGAATTCCTCAGCCAGGAAATGGCGGAAACGGGCGCTGTCCAGCACCCCTGCCATGCCACAGACCTTTTCGGCGGGCAGACCGGAGAACTCGCGCAACGCCCAGACCATCGCATCAAGCGGGTTGGTGATGCAGATCACGAACGCGTTTGGCGCATGAGCGGCGATGCCTTCGCCGACCGATTTCATAACCTTTAGGTTGATGCCCAAAAGATCGTCCCGGCTCATCCCCGGCTTGCGTGGCACACCGGCGGTGACGATGCAGACATCGGCTCCGGCGATATCGGCGTAATCGTTGGTGCCTTTGAAGCTGCCATCGAATTTCGCGGCAGGGCCGGATTCGGCGATGTCGAGCGCCTTGCCTTGCGGAATGCCTTCGGCGATGTCGAAAAGCACAACGTCGCCAAGCTCTTTGACGGCAGCGAGATGCGCAAGCGTGCCGCCGATCTGTCCGGCGCCGATAAGGGCAATCTTGGGTCTGGCCATGAAATGGATCCTTTGGTGGTTTGGATTTGGCGCTTTGGGTAAGGGTTTGCGCGGGCCCGTGCAAGGGTGCTGCGATGCGGCGCAAAGGGGATGGGGCGTGGCCAAAGCGGGCCCGACGCGCTACCGAAAGCGGAAGGCGGGATAAGGCAGGGACGCTAGGTGGTTGAATTTGGGTGGGAATTCTTTGCGGTTGGTATCCCGGCCATCGTCTTCGGCGGGATATCCAAGGCCGGATTTGGCTCAGGTGCTGCATTTGCGGCAGGGGCGATTCTGGCACTTGTCGTGCCGCCGGGCCTCGCACTTGGGATCGTTCTGCCGCTTTTCATGCTGGTGGATGCGGCCACGTTGCGCCCCTATTGGGGCAAGTGGCACTGGCCATCGGCGAAGGGGCTGATGATCGGCGCCGTGCCGGGCTGCATCATCGCGGCATGGCTCTACACGGCAGTGGAGGCTGACGTGTTTCGGCTGCTGATCGGGGTGATTTGCCTTGCCTTTGTCGCCTTTCAACTCAGCCGCGCGCTGGGCTGGCTGCAGGTGCGCGTGATGCCGTTCTCGCGACCCGTCGCGTGGTTTGCGGGGCTTGTCAGCGGTTTTACCAGCTTTGTCAGCCATGCAGGCGGCCCGCCTGCGGCGGTGTTCCTGCTGTCGCAGGGCCTGAGCAAAACGGCCTATCAGGCGACAACAGTCGTCGTCTTCTGGGCTGTGAACTGGATGAAGGCGGTCCCCTACGCCTTTCTCGGCATTTTCAGCTGGGAGAGCCTGATGGGCAGCCTCGTTCTGACACCCTTTGCCCTTTTGGGGACGTGGCTGGGCCTCAAGGCCCATCATATTGTCAGTGAACGCGTTTTCTTCGGATTGACTTACGTGCTGCTGATCATCACAGGTCTACGCCTGATTTGGGTCGCCATGTCATAGAAGGGCCGCCAAAGCTGGCGACCCCATGTCCATCACGCGCCATTATCGTCCACAGGCAGCGGTTCGTTCACATGCTGATAGGCCTGTCCCGCAGCAACAAGGCATGTGGGGCCGCCGGGGCGGGTGATTGTGATCGTCCATGTGCCGGTCTCGGACGAGGCGAACATTTCAACCATGGAATTGTCGCTTCCCAGGCCAATGGATTGCCGGCTTTCGCCATACCGTTCGGCAAGCCGTTCGACCACCTGCGCATGGGCTGCGCAATTGCGGGTTTGCGCGTTGACCTGACCAGCCGCCAGCATCATGGCACCAAAGCCAAAGGACATCAGAAAAAGATTACGTTTCATATTCTACACCTTATTGCGATTGGGGGACCGCGGCTGATCTTCCGTCGCAGTCGGGCAAGTAGAGAAATTGTCCGTCCAACCTGACGTAAATTGGTTAATACACCGTGACGGAGGGGAAATGCTGCGCCGCGGCGTTTCTGGCTTGAATGATCTGGGAAATTCTGGCCATCTCCGCGCAATAATATTTCAAGGAGGATTCGATGCAAAATCGCCCCTATCGCTCCGCACTTTACATCCCCGGCTCAAAGGATCGGGCGCTTGAGAAGGCGCGCGGACTGCCCGTCGATGTGATCCTGTTTGATCTTGAAGATGCGGTGGCACCCGACGCCAAGATCGCCGCGCGCGATACGCTGCATGTGGCGTTGGCGGATGGTGGTTATGGCCAAAGACTGCGGATCGTGCGGATCAACGGGTTGGATACGGAATGGGGTCGCGCGGATGCAGCAGCGGTCGCTGCGATGGATTGCGATGCGATCTTGTTGCCCAAAGTCAACGGCACCGAAGACGTTGATGCACTCGCCGCTTTGGTGCCGGACAAACCGATTTGGGCAATGATGGAGACGCCACAGGGCATCCTGAACGCCGCCCAAATCGCCAATCATCCCCGGATTGCCGGTTTCGTCCTCGGCACCAACGATCTGGCGAAGGACCTGAATTCGCGGACCCGCGCGGCACTCACAACCTCACTCCAGCTCTGCGTCCTCGCGGCGCGCGCGGCGGGTATCGTGGCGCTCGACGGGGTCTATAACGCCTTCAAGGATGAGGACGGTTTGCGGGCCGAATGCACGGAAGGGCGCGATATGGGCTTTGACGGCAAGACGTTGATCCACCCTGCGCAGGTCGCCATCACGAATGAGATTTTCGGGCCCACTGCGGAGGAAATCGACCTCGCCCGCCGTCAGATCGCAGCGTTTGAGGCGGCAGAGGCCGAAGGGCAGGGGGTGGCCGTCGTCGACGGACGCATCGTTGAGAACTTGCATATCGTGACCGCGCGGGCGACTTTGGCGAAAGCTGAAGCCATCGCCGCGCTGGAGACAACATGACCACACTCATCGCCGGTATCGCCCTTTGGTGGGCGGCGCATTTGTTCAAACGACTGGCCCCGGCAACACGCGCCAAGCTGGGCGAGCCGGGCAAGGGGATCTTCGCGGTCCTGATCGTGATCAGCGTGGTGCTGATGGTGCTGGGCTACCGCGCGGCGGACGGGCCGGTCTATTGGGGCCGCGACCCGATGTGGGTGGGCATCAACAACCTGTTGATGCTGCTCGCCTTCTATTTCTACGCCGCCAGCGGTGCGAAGGGTGCCAAAATCTGGCTGGGCACCAAGGTGCGGCATCCCCAGCTGACCGGCTTTTCGATCTGGGCTGTCGCGCATCTCTTGGTCAATGGCGATCTGCCGTCATTCGTGCTGTTCGGCGGACTTTTGTCCTGGGCCATTGTCGAGGTTCTCCTGATCAACACACAAGACGGCCCGTGGGAACGCCCACCACGCGCACCTTTCAAGAAAGAGGTGGTGGCGATTGTCATCACGCTTGTCATTTACGCCATTGTGATGGGCATCCATTACGCGCTGGGCGTGACACCATGGGGATAAGATGACCAAACTCTACCGTCTGCTGACCGAGGATGACACCGCCGCCTTCTGCCACAAAGTGTCAGACGCCTTGTCCAAAGGGTGGGAGCTTTATGGCGATCCCACCTATTCCTACGACCACGCCAATGGCGTGATGCGCTGCGGGCAGGCGGTGACCAAAGAGGTCGACGCCCCTTATGCGTCGGACATGAAACTGGGCGCGCAATGAGCAAGACAAATCCGGGCCACTTCTTTGAGGATTACGCCGTTGGTGATGTGATCACCCATGCGGTGCCGCGGACCATTTCCGGCGGCGAACGAGCGCTCTATCACGCGCTTTATCCGGCGCGTGGCGCACTTTATTCTTCGGATGAATTTGCGCAGACCTGCGGTCTGCTCGCCTCCCCGGTCGATGACCTCATCACGTTTCACACGGTGTTCGGCAAGACGGTACCCGATATCTCGCTCAACGCCGTGGCCAATCTCGGCTATGCGGAGGGGCGATGGCTGCGGCCCGTCTATGCGGGCGATACGCTCACGTCGCGATCCGAGGTGATCGGGGTCAAGCAAAACTCCAACGGGAAATCCGGGGTCGTTTGGGTGCGCACGACCGGGCGAAACCAGCGCGGAGACGATGTGCTGACCTATGTGCGCTGGGTCATGGTGCGCAAGCGGGGCGAGGGCGAAGCGCCAGAGGCCGTGATCCCCACGCTCGCCGATGCTGTGGCACCGGGCGATCTTGTAATCCCGGACGGGCTGTCTTTTGCGGAGTATGACTTCACTCTGGCGGGAGAACCGCACCGCCTAGGCGACTATCAGGTGGGTGAGATCATCGACCATGTGGACGGCGTGACTGTGGAAGAGGCCGAGCATATGCTCGCCACGCGCCTTTGGCAGAACACGGCGAAGGTGCATTTTGACGCCACGCACAGGCCAGACGGCAAACGGTTGATCTATGGCGGCCATGTCATTTCGCTCGCCCGGGCTTTGTCATTTAACGGGCTGGCCAATGCGCAGATGATTGTGGCGCTGAATGCCGGGGCGCATGCCAACCCCTGCTTTGCGGGCGATACGGTGCGGGCATGGTCTGAGGTTCTCGAAATTGCCGAGACCAATGCGCCAGGCGTCGGTGCCATCCGCCTGCGCCTTGTGGCAACCAAGGGCGCGGCCGGGGCGCTGCGCGGCGACGATGGCAAATACCTGCCTGACGTACTGCTCGATCTCGACTATTGGGCATTGATGCCCACATGATCGCGGCGAACTGGTGGGAAGAGCGCAAGCGCGCGCAGGGAGAGCAGGTCTTTCTGGATGCTTTGCGTGATTATGCGGGCGGTACGCTTGATGCAAAACGCCATGGCCTGATCGGTGCGCAGATCCTCTCCGTCCTGATCCTGGCCACGCCCTTTGCTGTCGCGCTCTGTGGGGTGGCGCTGATACTCTCTACCCTGCCGTCTTGGGGTGGTGTTTTTTTCGGCGCGGTTTTGATTGCGGCGGGCTATGTCCTGCTCCCCGCGCGTTACCGCGTACCGAAAGATGCGTTGACGCGGGATAAGGCACCCATCCTGTTCGCCCAAATGGACAAGGTATCCGATGCCTTGTCTGCACCTCGGATCAGCCATGTCGCGGTGACCGAGGA
This sequence comes from Cognatiyoonia sp. IB215182, assembly GCF_033963905.1. NCBI lineage: Bacteria > Pseudomonadati > Pseudomonadota > Alphaproteobacteria > Rhodobacterales > Paracoccaceae > Cognatiyoonia > Cognatiyoonia sp. IB215182. Next base: position 320,313 of record NZ_JAXBMB010000002.1, on the reverse strand, counting down.
GTTCAACGCCTTCGTCACGAAAACAGGTGGCAAGACCGTTCTCGGGATTGGCGGCTTGTTGTGGGAGGCAGCATCGGCCAATGAAAAGCGCGCGCTTGTCGCCCATGAGATCGCGCATCTCGTCAACAATGACCCGGCGCGCGGACAGGTGATACGCTACGCGTTAGATACCCTGGCCCGGTGGGAGGATCTGGTTGCCCCGGACTGGCATGGCAATGTCTTTGCAGATATCGCATTGCTGCCGTTCCGATTACTGATCGCCGCGTTGGAGCAGGCGCTTTTGCGGATGATGTTTTTGCAAAGCCAGCGTGCGGAGTACCTTGCGGACGCGCTTGCGGCGAAGGTCGCGGGGTCGGATGCGATTGCCAGTCTTCTGAATACATCGTCACTGGCAAGCATTCTTGAGACGGAGTGGAACAAGATACACGGGATGGCCGACGTGTCGGGCCGTGCGGTTCTGCGGCGGTTGGTTGTATGCCTGACGGACATGGACGCGGAGCGCCGCGCGACGCTTTTGGCGCAGAACGATCAAGAAAAACTCTCGGTTGATGTCACTCATCCACCCAATGCCTATCGGCGTGCTTTCGTCGATACCATCGCGCCTGATGAGGTGACACTTTCGCCATCGCTTTTTGATGAGGAAGACCCAGCGCTCGACAAAGCGCTGCACAGAATAGGTGAGAAGCTCGCGGTTCATTTTGACGCGCAATAGAAAGCGCGTTCGGCTCACATTGTTGTTGTTTGTCCTCCGTTCCATACCGCGTAGGGTGGCGTCTATGCGCGGGGCACTGTTGGCAGGTTTGATCGGGTGGGGCGGTTCAGTATCTGCCTGCGATGTCGCTTTGATGCTGGCGGTGGACGTCTCGGGCTCGGTCGATGCGCGCGAATACCGGGTGCAGATGGATGGGCTTGCCGCAGCACTGATTGACCCACCGATTGCCGACGCGTTGGTGGCGGGCAAGGCCAAGGTCGCGCTGATGCAATGGACGGGGTCGGGCCGGCAGGCGGTTGTGATCAATTGGACTGAGATGACGCATTACGCTGATGTGGGCGCCTTTGCCGATCAGATCATTGGCGAGCCGCGATTGTGGCGCGACTATTCAACCGCCATTGGCGAAGCGATGGCGCTGTCGCTCAGCTATTTTGCCCAGGTTCCCGAATGCCTGCGCTACATCGTCGATATCTCCGGCGACGGCGAAAGCAATGAAGGCCGCTTACCCTCTGCCACTTGGGCTGATCTGGAGAGGGCCGGTGTGACCGTGAATGCACTGGTGATCGAGGAAAGCGTGCCGGGCCTCACGGGTTATTTCGAGCGAGAGGTGATCACGGGACCAGGCTCATTTGCGATCACGGCCAATCATTTTGACGATTATCCGGTGCAAATTCGGCGCAAGCTTTATCGCGAGTTAACACAAGCTGTCGCACAAAGCGGGACGAGGTAGACGAAAGTGCCAAAGTTCCATCACTCAAGCAACGGGGATGCCGCCAAATGTGATCACAGGTTTTTCAGCTGTGATCACATAAGTGAAAATCCTTGCAATCGCGACCATTTTTCGCGTCTCAGACCCATTCGGCCACGTGACTCTCGATATGGAATGGTGCACAAAATGCGCAAGCAACTGCCTGCCAAGGCAGCGCAAGCCAGCGAAGGAAACAGAAATGGCTGATGTGAACAGGGGCAATCGCCCCCTCTCGCCGCACCTGACGGTTTATCGCCCGCAATGGACGTCAATGACGTCAATCCTCGTCCGGATCACCGGTAACGCAATGATCGTTGCGGGGCTGTTGATCGTGTGGTGGTTCGTGGCTGCCGCGTCGGGGCCAGAGGCATTTGCGACGGCAAACGGGTTCCTGACCAGTTGGTTTGGGGATTTGGTTCTGTTCCTGTCCGTTCTTGGTCTCTGGTATCACACTTTGGGCGGATTGCGGCACCTTGTCTGGGACAGTGGCCGAATGCTGGATGTTGAAAGATCGGAATTGGCCGGACAGATGATGATCGTTCTATCCGTCCTTCTGACGATCTTCACGGTTATTGCGGTCTAAGGGGGCAAGAGCATGGCATTTCTGACAGATCGCAAGCGCGCCATGGGCCTCGGCTCGGCCAAAACCGGGACGGAGCATCATTGGCAGATGATGGTGACCTCGGTCGCACTTTTGGTGTTGATCCCGCTTTTTGTGTTCACATTCGGCTGGATCCTGGGGTCATCCTATGACGAGGTGATCGCCTATTATCAGCGTCCGTTCCCCGCTGTGGTTGCCATTCTGACGATGCTTGTGGGCTGGTTCCACTTCCGCCTTGGCGTGCAGACCCTGATCGAGGACTACGTGCACGGCCTTGCCCGCAAAATTCTGATCATCGCGATGATCTGTGTGTCCTACGCCGCAGCCGCATTTGCCATTTTCGCAATCGTGCGCATCGCGCTTTAAGTCGACCGGAGCAACCTCAATATGGCAGCTTATGAATACGAAACGCACACCTATGACGCGATTGTTGTAGGGGCAGGTGGCGCTGGTCTGCGGGCGACTTTGGGCCTGGCGGAGCAGGGTCTGCGCACGGCCTGCATCACCAAGGTGTTCCCGACCCGGTCGCATACTGTTGCAGCGCAAGGCGGGATTGCCGCGTCGCTGTCGAACATGGGCCCTGACCACTGGCAGTGGCATATGTATGACACGGTAAAGGGCTCGGATTGGCTCGGTGATACTGATGCAATGGAGTACCTGGCCCGCGAAGCGCCCAAGGCGGTCTATGAGCTGGAGCATTACGGCGTGCCGTTCTCGCGTACCGAAGAGGGCAAGATTTATCAACGCCCCTTTGGCGGCCACACGACCGAGTTCGGCGAAGGCCCGCCAGTACAGCGCACATGTGCCGCCGCTGACCGGACCGGCCACGCGATCCTGCACACGCTCTATGGTCAGTCGCTCAAACAGCAGGCCGAGTTCTATATCGAATACTTCGCGCTTGATCTGATCATGTCCGATGACGGCATCTGTCAGGGCGTGATTGCATGGAAGCTGGATGACGGTACCATGCATGTCTTCAATGCGAAGACAGTCGTGTTGGCCACGGGCGGCTACGGCCGCGCCTATTTCAGCGCCACATCTGCGCATACCTGCACCGGTGACGGCGGCGGGATGGTGGCACGGCAAGGCCTGCCATTGCAGGACATGGAATTTGTGCAGTTCCACCCGACCGGCATTTACGGCGCTGGCTGCCTGATCACAGAAGGCGCGCGCGGTGAGGGCGGTTATCTCACCAACAAGGACGGTGAGCGCTTCATGGAACGTTATGCGCCCAACTACAAAGACCTCGCGCCGCGTGATTATGTCAGCCGCTGCATGACGATGGAAATCCGCGAAGGGCGTGGAGTAGGCGCGGACGGCGATCACATCCACCTTAACCTCAACCACTTGCCGAAAGAGGCGCTGGCCGAGCGTTTGCCGGGTATTTCCGAGTCTGCCCGCATCTTTGCCGGTGTGGATGTGACTAAAGAGCCGATCCCTGTGCTGCCCACCGTGCACTATAACATGGGCGGCATCCCGACGAACTACATGGGTGAGGTCCTGAGCCCCACCAAGAAAGACCCCAACGCCATCGTGCCGGGTCTGATGGCAGTGGGCGAGGCGGGTTGTGCCTCGGTCCACGGTGCAAACCGGCTTGGTTCAAATAGCCTGATCGACCTCGTGGTATTCGGGCGTGCCGCCGCCATTCAGGCTGGTCAGGTCGTTGACAAGGACGCTCCGAACCCGACGCTGAACCAGAAGTCAATTGATCAATGTTTCGACCGTTTCGATGCGCTACGCCATGCTGACGGCACGACGGGCACGGCAGAGCTACGGCTCGAAATGCAGCGCGCGATGCAGGAAGACGCCGCCGTCTTCCGCACCGACAAAACGCTTGGCGAAGGTGTCAAGAAGATGACAGCGATTGCCGAGAAGATGGACGATCTGAAAGTCACCGACCGCAGTCTGGTTTGGAACAGCGACCTGATGGAAACGCTGGAACTGACGAACCTGATGCCCAACGCGCTGGCCACAATTGTGGGCGCCGAAGCACGCAAGGAAAGCCGCGGCGCCCATGCCCATGAGGACTATGACAGCCGCGACGATGAAAAGTGGCGCGTCCACACGATCAGTCATATCGGCGGCGCAAATGTCAAACTCAGCTACCGGCCTGTGATCACTGCCGCATTAACCTCTGAAAAAGATGGCGGGATCAGTGAGGCCAAGATCGCACCAAAGGAGCGGACATTCTGATGCGGATTTTGGCAGTAAGTGGCATCGCGCTCGCCTTGGCGGGATGTATGCAGGATCTAGGCCCCGCGGGCGACACATTGGCCCGCGATGCGGCCAAGGGTGTAGTGAATTCTGTCGTGCAAACCCGCTTCCCGGGCGTGAACGCGGAACCATACACGGATTGTATTATCGATAACGCATCTGGCTCCGAGATCCTGCAGATCGCGGAAGCGGCGATTGTCGGGACGACTCAAGCGACGACCGAACTCGTGGCAGACATTGCCGCGCGGCCTGAAACGGTGCGCTGCGCGGTGAATAACTCGCTTGCAATTCCCGGTCTGACACTCTGATGCGTGGAATTTTAGCGATCTGCGTGCTCCTGCTGGCCGCGTGTGAAAGCGAGCCACCCACACGGGAAGAGGCCGCGAACCGCTGCGAAGAACGCGCGCGCGATGCGCAAGCACCGAATGTCGGCGTCAAAGTGGGCGCAAGCTCGAATGATGGCCCATTTGCGAGCGTTGATATCGGTGTCACGACCGACCTGCTGCGCGGACGTGACCCGTTGGAGGTCTATGAGGAATGTGTTTTCAATCTAACCGGCGAGCCGCCAATTCGACCCGCGCGGCTGCGGGCGCTGTAGGAGCTGTGATGGAAGGAATAGCAAGATGGTACAACTGACACTTCCAAAGAATTCGCGGATGACGGTCGGCAAAACCTGGCCAAAACCCGAGGGCGCCACCAATCTGCGCAAAGTCCAGATTTATCGCTGGAACCCCGATGATGGGCAGAACCCGTCGCTTGATACCTATTTCGTCGACATGGATACGTGCGGTCCGATGGTTCTGGACGCGCTCATCAAGATCAAGAATGAGATTGACCCGACCCTCACCTTCCGCCGCTCGTGCCGCGAGGGGATCTGTGGGTCCTGCGCGATGAATATCGACGGGATCAACACGCTCGCCTGCATTTACGGCATGGATGAGATCAAGGGGGACATCAAAATCTACCCGCTGCCGCATATGCCGGTGATCAAGGATCTGATCCCTGACCTGACACATTTCTATGCGCAGCATGCCAGCATCATGCCGTGGCTTGAGACCAAGACGAACCGCCCGGCGAAAGAGTGGAAGCAGTCGATTGAAGACCGCAAAAAGCTCGACGGCCTTTATGAATGTGTGATGTGCGCGTCCTGCTCGACCTCATGCCCGTCCTATTGGTGGAACGGCGACCGTTATCTGGGTCCAGCGGCGCTGCTGCATGCCTATCGCTGGATCATCGACAGCCGGGATGAGGCGACGGGTGAGCGTCTGGATCAGTTGGAAGATCCGTTCAAGCTCTATCGCTGTCACACGATCATGAATTGCGCCAAGACCTGCCCCAAGGGCCTGAACCCGGCCAAGGCGATTGCGCATATCAAGGGCATGATGGTCGAACGCGTCGTTTAAGGGCACGGCGACCGAACGGCCACTGAAACCTGGGCCGCGCAAGCATGTGTTGCGTCCCACCGGTTTTCGGCGTGACATGGTGGCATGACAAACGACACATCTCCGCCAGATGCCGCAGCGCGTCGCGCCGTGCAGCCGGTCATCTGCTACCCCACCGATACGCTCCCCACGCCGGACCTGCCGCTTTATCAGCGTGCACGTGCCTCAGTGACGCCAACCGATCACGTTACCGTTCCGCCGCGCGATGCCGGTGCTATCCGCGTGCCCGCTGGGGCCTTTCTGCGCATCGCCTGCACCGAAGGCCCCCAAGTGGGCGATCTGAACCTGTTCAACGCCCATGACCTGTCAGAACACTTTTATTCCGGCAAGACGCGTGCGCTGCACGGCAGTCATGTCACGACCGGAGATCAGCTCTGGTCATCCTTTCCCACCCTGCGCCCCATGGCGACGATAACCCACGACAGCCTCGCCTGGTACGGCAGCGATGAGTTTGGCGGCCGGGTCCATGATGTGATTGGCACAAGATGCGATCCTTACACAGGGCGCCTCTTGTCCGGCAAGGACTACCACTATTGCTGCCATTCAAACCTGACGCGGGCCTTAGCGGATGATCAGAACATCTCGCTTGTGGAGGCTGAGCCCCACATCCACGACGTCCTCAACGTCTTCATGTGCACAGGTTTCACGCGGGACACGGGCCAGTACTTTATGAAGGCCAGCCCCGTGCGTCTGGGCGACTACATTGAACTTTTCGCAGAGATCGACTTGCTGGCGGTGTTAAGCGCTTGCCCCGGTGGTGATTGCGGCTCTGTCCATTCAAGTGATGACGCCCGTTGCTTTCCCTTGGAAATGCAGGTGTTCCAACCGACCACCCAAGCGTTGACCGGATGGCAGCCGCCACAAGTCAACGCCTATGATCGCGGCCATGGCCGCTAGGCAAAAGCGGCGCTCAGCGCGATCTCGATCATACCACCAAAAGACCGCTCCCGGTCTTCGGCAGGCAATGCCTCATGCGTCAAAAGGTGATCGCTCACCGTCAGAACGGCGAGCGCCCGGCGCCCATGCCGCGCGGCGAGGTTGTAAAGCTCCGCCGCCTCCATCTCGACGCCGAGGATACCATGGCGGACCATCTGTTCATTCAGGTCCGGCCGCTCATCATAAAACACATCCGACGAATAGATCCCGCCCACGTGCCTCGGTACCCCCTTGTCCGACGCTGCCTTATGTGCTGCGTGCAGCAGACCAAAATCGGCACAAGGGGCAAAGTTAAGCTCTTTGAAAATGCCACTCGACGGTGTCGAAAGCGTGCTCGCCGTCATCGCGAGGATCACGTCGCGGATTTTCACGTGCTCCTGCATGCCACCACAGGAGCCGACGCGGATCAGCGTCTGCGCGTCATAATCCCGGATCAGCTCATTGGTATAGATAGACAGAGAGGGCATCCCCATGCCCGATCCTTGGATCGTCACGGGATGCCCCCTCCAGGTGCCGGTAAAGCCCAACATGCCCCGAACTTCGTTAATGCAGCGAACATCCTGCAAGAACGTCTCCGCCGCCCATCTGGCCCGGTAAGGATCACCTGGCATTAAGACGGTTGGGGCAATTTCACCTTTTTTTGCACCAATATGAATCGTCACGCCGCACCTACTACTATGCTGGAACCCCGAAACGTAGGGGCGAGACTGATACTATATTTCCATTGCATCGGGCGATGTGCCCGCAGCAATCGCTGATTTAAACCATTCCGGCTGCCGGCCTTTGCCGGTCCAAGTTTGATCCGCATTTGCCGGGTTGCGGTACTTTGGGACAGATGCCGTTTTGGGCCCCGTCCGTGTCTTGCGCTTTTTGGGTGCGCTCAGGTCCTGAGCAATATCCGCGAGTGTGAAGCCGTGCGCGGCAGCTGCTTTCTGAGCCGCGGCCAAAGCTGCCTTCTTGTCCTTCTCTGCGAGTTTATCCAGCGCTTTTTCGACATTGGTCTTGAGCCTTTCCAGCTCTTTTCTTGTCATTGATTTTAGGTCAGATTTCATTCTTGCGCTCCAGTTTTCAGTAGCTGGGCGCATATCACCAGTCCTTGGGATATGCATCCCAAAAACATGGGTATTATAGACAAAAGTGCAAGTAATGGCGCTTATTCAGCAGCAACCTGCCGTGGATCAACGAGCGTAACGATATCCCCCATAATGACATTCAATTCGAAATCTTTGGGTGTATACACTTTTGCGACGCCCATGGCACGCAATTTCTTGGCATCGTCATCCGGGATAATACCTCCGGCAATGACGGGAATATGGCTCAGCCCGGCGGCGCGCAGTTTGTCCATTACGTCGCGGACCAACGGGATATGCGAACCCGACAAAATGGATAGGCCAATGATATGTGCCTGGTTTTCTGCAGCGGCCTCAACGATTTCGTCGGGCGTCAACCGGATACCTTCATAGTCGATATCCATTCCGCAATCGCGCGCGCGTGCGGCGATTTGTTCGGCACCATTGGAGTGGCCATCAAGGCCAGGTTTGCCGACCAGGAATTTCAGGCGGCGGCCAAGAGCGGCGCTGACCAGATCAACCTGCTCGCGCAAATCCTCAAGCCCTTCGGTACGGTTTGACGGATTACTGCTGACGCCGGTTGGGGCGCGATATTGTCCGAAAACACCGCGGATCACGTCGGCCCATTCACCCGTTGTGACACCGGCACGCGCACACGCAATGGAGGGCGGCATGATATTGCTGCCGTCTTTTGCCGCTGCCCGCAAAGCGAAAAGCGCCTCTTGCACGGCACCCGCGTCACGCGCGGCTTTCCACGCTTGCAGACGGCGCAATTGATCCGCCTCCGCTTCGGGGTCGGCGACCATAATGGCGTCATCACCTGCCGTCAGCGGTGAAGGTTCACCCGCCTGCCATTTATTGACGCCCACAACTGTCGTCTCGCCCTTTTCAATGCCGCCAATCCGCGCGGCATTGCTTTCGACAAGGCGCGATTTCATATAGGCGATTGCGCCCACCGCACCGCCCATTCCGTCGATCTGTGCTAATTCCGCGCGCGCGCCTTCTTTCAGCGCCCCCACTTTCCGCTCGATCGCGGGATTTCCGTCAAAGAGGTCGTCGAATTCCAACAGGTCCGTTTCATACGCAAGGATCTGTTGCATCCGCAGTGACCATTGTTGATCCCAGGGGCGCGGCAGACCCAGCGCTTCATTCCAGGCCGGCAATTGCACAGCACGCGCTCGCGCCTTTTTCGACAGGGTCACGGCAAGGGTTTCAAGAAGAATACGGTAGACGTTGTTTTCCGGCTGCTGTTCGGTCAGCCCCAGCGAATTGACCTGCACGCCATAGCGGAAACGGCGATATTTCGGGTCTTCAACGCCATAGCGGGTTTCGCAAATCTCGTCCCACAATTCGACAAAGGCGCGCATCTTGCAAAGCTCGGTGACGAACCGAATGCCGGCATTCACGAAAAACGAAATGCGCCCGACCATTGCAGGGAATTGCTCGGCAGGCACTTTGCCTTTCAAATCGTCAAGCACTGCCGTTGCGGTTGCAAGTGCAAATGCCAATTCCTCTTCCGGTGTCGCGCCCGCCTCTTGCAAATGATAGGAGCACACATTCATCGGGTTCCATTTTGGCAGATGCTGGCGCGTATAGGCCGCAACATCAGTAATCATTCGCAAGGACGGTTCCGGCGGGCAGATATATGTGCCGCGCGAGAGGTATTCCTTGATAATGTCATTCTGCACCGTGCCCTGCAGCGCGCTTACATCGGCACCCTGTTCCTCGGCCACGGCAATATAAAGCGACAAAAGCCAGGGGGCCGTCGCGTTGATGGTCATTGAGGTATTCATCTGATCCAGTGGGATCTGATCGAAAAGGGCGCGCATGTCGCCGAGATGGCTGACAGGGACGCCCACCTTGCCAACCTCACCCTTCGCGAGCACATGATCGCTGTCATAGCCCGTTTGCGTGGGCAGATCGAAGGCGACTGACAGGCCCGTTTGCCCCTTGGCCAGATTACCCCGGTAAAGTGCGTTCGATGCCGCAGCGGTCGAGTGTCCGGCATAGGTGCGAAACAGCCAGGGACGGTCTTTCTGGGTCTGGGACATGCGAGCACTCCTCGAATCTGTCTGCGTAATTTTATTACGCGTGAGTTCCGTTATAAGTAATGAAGTGGCGCTGTCAATTCGCTGCGTTGCGGCATAAGAAACGTTTTCAGGCCAAGTCCATCAGGGTTCGTCCGCGATTTCCATTGGCAATCATCGGTGTTTTGATACGCTTTCGCCATGACACAGCCTATTACCATGCCGCTTTGGGCATTTGTTCTTGTCGTGCTTTTTGCGGCTGTGACCTTTGCATCGCACTTTCTGTTCCCATCTGTGCGCTGGTTCTTTCGTAAGCGGGCCGAACGGGCCATCGCGCGATTGAATGAACGGCTGCAGCGCCCAATTGAACCCTTCAAGCTCGCCCGTCGCTACGACATGATCCAACGCCTGAGCTATGATCCAGAGGTGACGCAGGCGATTGTGGAATATGCTCGCAAAGAGCAGGTGCCCGAAAACGTGGCCTTTGAGAAGGCACAGCAATATGCCCGCGAGATCGTTCCCTCGTTCTCTGCCACGGCCTATTTCAGCGTCGGTATTCGGTTGGCGCGCTGGCTGTCGAAGTCTCTTTATCGCATCAGGCTGGATAGCTTTGATCGCAAAGCTCTCGCCGATATTGATCCGCAAGCTGCTGTTATCTTTGTCATGAACCACCGCAGTAACATGGACTACGTCCTTGTGACCTATCTTGCTGCAAATGCCGGTGCGCTTTCCTATGCGGTTGGCGAATGGGCGCGGGTTTGGCCGTTGTCGGCGCTGATCCGCGCAATGGGCGCCTACTTTATTCGCCGCAAGTCGCGCGGTGCTCTCTATCGAAAAGTACTGGCGCGTTACGTGCAGATGGCGACGCGCGGCGGTGTGAGCCAGGCGGTTTTCCCTGAAGGTGGACTTAGCCTTGATGGTAAACTCGCGCCCCCGCGTATGGGTCTTTTGAGCTATGTGATCGAGGATTTCGACCCGGAAGCGCGTGAGGTCATCTTTATCCCCGTGGCTTTGAACTATGATCGCGTTCTGGAAGATACGATCCTGATTGCAGCGGACAAATCCGGGCAGCGCCGCTTTCAACCGCCGCTTCTCAACGTGCTTCGCCGGGTCAGTCGCCATTTTCTGCAACGCCTGACGGGGCGTTTTCGTGGATTTGGCACGGCCTCCGTCAGCTTTGGTGAGCCTTTGAAACTGTCCGCATTTAAGCCCGATGCGAAGGATGACCTCACCGAAGCAGTTGCGACGGAATTAATGCATCGTATTTCGGAAGTGACGCCTGTTCTGGATGTGCCACTTGTCGCGCGGCATCTTTTGGCGTCCGATGAGGCCACTGCTGCTACATTAGAGCAGGCGGTCACGGCTTCTATCGCCGATTTGACTGACCGAAATCGGCCTAAGCCGCGCCGCAAGGCTAACGAGATCGTCCGCGACGCGCTGCAGCGGATGAAAGCGCGCAAACTCATTGCGCAGTCCGGTGATCGGTTCACCGTGACCGTCACGGGCCAGGACGTTCTGCCGTTCTATGCCAATTCCATTGCGCATCATTTTTCTGCCCCTGCAAAGGGTTTGGTGGAAAATGCTGCGGCCGCTGAGTAATTAAATTACAAATATGTATCAAAATTGGTTGCAATGTTACCAATGCACCATATAACGAAGCCACAGCGCACCCGATTCTGCGGTGCAGCAGGACATGGATAACGCATAATGGAGACGACGATGGCCCTCGATCAAACTGCCCATGGCGCCACCTACAACGCGCCGCAAAAGGACCTTTATGAGGTTGGTGAGATGCCCCCGCTGGGCCATGTGCCAGCGCAGATGCACGCTTGGACCATCCGCCGTGAACGTCATGGTGAACCTGACAAGGCCTTTGAGATTGAGGTGGTCGATTGCCCCAAGCCCGACAGCAACGAGGTTCTCGTGCTCGTGATGGCGGCAGGGGTCAATTACAACGGCGTTTGGGCCGGTTTAGGCGTGCCGATCAGCCCCTTTGACGTGCATGGAGCAGATTTCCACATCGCGGGTTCCGACGCATCCGGCATCGTCTGGGCCGTGGGCGACAAGGTGAAGCGTTGGAAGGTTGGGGATGAGGTTGTCATCCATTGCAACCAGGACGATGGTGATGATGAGCATTGTAATGGCGGCGATCCGATGTTCTCGGATAGCCAGCGGATCTGGGGCTATGAGACACCGGATGGGTCATTCGCGCAGTTCACATGCGTGCAATCACAGCAGCTCATGCCACGCCCGCAGCACCTGACATGGGAAGAAAGCGCCTGCTACACGCTGACATTGGCGACGGCCTATCGGATGCTCTTTGGGCATGAGCCCCATGATTTGAAGCCAGGCCAGAACGTGCTGGTCTGGGGCGCATCCGGCGGCTTGGGCTCTTACGCGATCCAGTTGATCAACACCGCCGGCGCGAATGCGATTGGTGTGATCAGTGATGAAAGCAAGCGTGAATTCGTTGAGTCGCTGGGGGCGAAAGGCGTCATCAACCGCAAGGATTTCAATTGCTGGGGGCAATTGCCCACGGTCAATACGCCCGAATACAACAATTGGCTGAAAGAGGCGCGAAAGTTCGGCAAGGCCATTTGGGACATCACCGGTAAGGGCGTGAATGTCGACATGGTGTTCGAACATCCAGGTGAGGCGACATTCCCCGTCTCATCACTGGTCTGCAAGAAAGGCGGCATGGTCGTCATTTGCGCCGGCACCACAGGGTTCAACTGTACCTTTGATGTGCGTTACATGTGGATGCATCAAAAGCGCCTGCAGGGCAGCCATTTTGCGCATCTCAAACAGGCCAGCGCGGCCAATCAGCTGATGATTGAGCGTCGTCTTGATCCCTGCATGTCAGAGGTGTTTGGCTGGCAGGATATTCCCGCGGCGCATACCAAGATGCGCAAAAATGAACACAAGCCGGGCAATATGGCAGTTCTTGTGCAGGCGCCCATTACAGGGCTGCGGACCTTTGAAGATACGCTTGAGGCTTCGCAAAACAGATAGTCTTTTCAGGTGCTTGGCAAAGGGCGCAGCATGTCATTGCGGCGCCCTTTTGGTTTGCACGACACAATGGCTGCGTCAATAAGTGGCATGTCTACCCACTATTTTTGGGGGATCGGAAGCCGTGAGTAAAATGCTAAGATGTATGGTGCTACTATAGGTTGTTAAGAAATCATTAACGATTATTAGAGAGACTAGTAAATGGGACATGATTGGATAATTGATGTTCTCGCAGACTTGAAATCATTTGCGAGTACAAATGATCTACCGCAGTTGGCGGAGCATCTGGAAGAGACTGCTCTGACAGCACGACAAGAGATCGATAGCAAGGTGGAAAAACCGTCCCGCATGATGCGAGGTGACGGTGCTGGAGATCGATACTTTTTTGCGAGCGCTGGAGCAGGCCGACGCGCTTGATAAAATCCAAGATCTGATCGTTGGGCTGCGGGACGCCTTTGAAGTTGATCACGTTGTCTATCATTGGGTCAGCGCGGATGGTGAGCAATACGGGTTTGGCACCTATGACCCGGCCTGGGCGCAACGCTATCAGGATCAGGAATATCTGCGCGTCGATCCAGTGATTATTGGCTGTTTTCAGCGGTTCCATCCGGTGGATTGGAACCGTTTGGACTGGTCTTCCAAGGCGGCGCGTGAATTCCGCAAAGAGGCGATCGAATATGGGGTCGGAAACCAAGGGTATTCCATCCCGATCCGTGGACCAAATGGGCAGCTTGCGCTGTTCACGGCCTCTCATTCGACGGATGATGAGACTTGGGCGGATTTCACAGCAAAGCATCAGCGCGATTGGATCCTGATCGCCCATTACCTTAACCAAAAGGCGCTTCAGCTTGAAAAGGGCCGCGCGCCTGATCCGGTGCGCGCACTCAGCCCGCGTGAAACCGACGCGCTCACCTATCTTGGCATGGGCTATAGCCGCGGTCAGGTGGCGGATTTGTTGAAAATCTCTGAACACACGCTACGTGCTTATATCGAAAGTGCGCGGTTCAAACTTGGCGCACTGAACACGACCCACGCGGTTGCGCGCGCGACGAGCGAGGGCCTCATCATCATCGGCGGCGCCGCGCGTGCTGCCTCTGGCGGTTGGCCGGGCCGGGAAGAGGACGACAAACCGCATAAGAGCGCAGCGAGTTAACAAAAGGTTAATCGCTCGGGCGGGGCGTTAACCATTGGTGTCGCGCCACATTTTACCCTGACAGCATTAGCGTTGTTAGAAGGGTAAATCAGATGCTGCGTTACATTTATGGAAATGAACTCACCAACTATCCTGTTTTGCAGGACAGCATGCACCGGGACCGTGCTGCGCAATTTGCGGACCGTCTGAAATGGGCCGTTCATGTCGACGAAAACGGCTGGGAGCGGGATGAATACGATGCGCTGAACCCGCTTTATGTGATCTGGGAAAATCCCGATGGCACACATGGCGGTTCCATGCGGTTCCTGCCGACCACCGAGCAGACCATGGTGAATGATCATTTCAGCGCTTTGCTGAATGGCGTTGACATTTGCAGCCCATTTATCTGGGAATGCACACGGTTTGTACTGGGGCAAGGCGCCAATTCGCGGGTTGCGGCCGCGATGATGCTGGCAGGCGGCGAATTGATGCGGGCATTTGCCCTGACGCATCTTTTGGGCGTGTTCGATCCGCGCATGGTGCGTATCTATTCCATGATCGGCGCCTCGCCCGAGGTTCTGGGCAGTTCCGGTGAGGGCCGCGACAAGATCAGTGTCGGCCTGTGGCCCTATCGGCCCGAAGACCGTATCCGTGTCCTCAAACGTGCAGGGCTGTCATCGGAGATTTCTGAACACTGGTTCAGCCGTTCCTTCGGCCATCCGATCCGCGATATGCAAAAGGTCGCCTGACGCTCTGGTCGTGCCGCGACGGGCCGGATAGTGTCGCGGCATGAATGCACCCCAGATCACATTCTCGGATGACCAGGCAGAGGCCTGGGACAATGTGGCGCTCGCCATGCGCCAATCCGGGATTGATTTGGATGACGCGCTGCTGCAGCCACCGCAATCGGACATGACATCGGTTCTGGCCGTGGTGGGTAAGGCGGGGTCGGGTAAAACGATGCTGCTTGCCAAGCTTTATCAGGCACTGGATGAGGCGGGTGTCGATGTCATTTCCGGCGATTGGGAAGGACGCAAGCGGAAGGATCGCCGGACTTTGGCGATCCTCGCCCCCACCAACAAGGCGGCGAGTGTCCTTCGGAACCGGGGTGTTCCGGCAACAACAATCCACCGGATTCTCTATACCCCCGTCTATGACCCCGAATACGAGAAGGTGGCCGAATGGTTGGCCGGTCAGGGGGATAAGCCCGAAATTGAGGGGCTGACGGAGATGGCGCTGGACCGCGCTTTCGCTTCATATCAGTCCAACAAATCGATCCCTGCGGCTTTGGCCGCCGCGGGCCTGCGCGGGTCTGATTTCATCACGGGCTGGAAAAGGCGGGAAGAGCCGCTGGATATCGGGTTTGTCGACGAAAGCTCCATGCTGGATGAAAAACAGTTTGAAGACCTGCAAGAGATCTTTCCGACGCTGCTTTTGTTCGGCGACCCGGCGCAATTGCCGCCCGTCCAATCTTCGGGCGGCATGGTTTTTGAAACCCTGCCGGAAAAGCGTGTCCTGACGCTCAACCGTATTCACCGGCAGGATGCGGGCAACCCGATCCTTGATCTGGCCCATGCTTTGGCCGATCCGCAGCTTGATTTTCATGGGTTTGAGCGGATGGTGGAGGATGCCGCCAAGACCGATGACCGCGTGGTGACGGCGCAACGGGTGGAGGCGGACCTGATGGCCCGCTCCCCCTGTCTTGTCTGGCGCAATGCCACTCGGATAAGGCTGATCCATGCGTTTCGGGCTGCCTTTGGTGCGCCGGATGACGAGTTGCTTGCCGGTGAGCCGTTGATTTGCGACGGGATTGAACTGCCGCTGAAGCACCGCAAGAAGCGCCTTGATCTGGAGGCGCGGGGCCTGATCAAGGGGGCGCAGGTGATCTACCTTGGGCCGGGGCGCAAGCCCGGCTTTTCGCGTCTGCACGTGATGGGTGCTGAAGACCCGCAAGTGAGTGCGGCGAGCATTGTGAAGATCGAACAGGAGGGCGATGAAGAACCATTTATCCCTTTTGCGGCACGCATGGGGGCCACGTTTCTGCATGGGGCTGCAGTGACCATCCACAAGGCGCAAGGGTCGCAATGGGATACCGTGCAGGTCTTTGCGCCGGACATCTATGCGGCCTCGCGTATGGGGCGTGTTGAGGCGGGGCAGCCTTTGTGGAAGCGGCTCGCCTATGTTGCGATCACGCGGGCCGAGACGCAGTTGCGCTGGGTCGTGCGCAACCGTTTAGCGCGCCCGACAGGCGCTTTGCGCGTGGACGATCTGGAGGTGCTCGCAGCGCCGCTTGAATTGAAAAGTGAAGAGATATGAAGAGCATCATCATTACCGGGGCCAGCAGTGGGATTGGCCGTGTGACGGCAGAGCATTTTCTGCAGGAAGGCTGGCGCGTGGGCCTGATAGCGCGGCGGGCGGAGCCACTGAAAGAGATGGCTCACGCAAATGCGGTGCCGCTGCCATGTGATGTGACAGACGAAGCGGCTGTCAATGCGGCTTTTGACGGGTTCGGACGGTTGGATGTGCTTTTCAACAATGCAGGCATGTTTGGGCCGCAGACGACAATTGATGAGGTTGCGCTGGCCGATTGGCGACAGGTTGTGGATGTGAACCTGACGGGCATGTTCCTGTGCGCGCGAGCGGCGTTCCGTGTGATGCGCGGTCAGGACCCGCAAGGGGGACGGATCATCAATAACGGCTCAATCTCGGCCCATACGCCGCGGGAAGGGTCGGTCTGTTACACGACGACCAAGCATGGCGTGTCGGGGCTGACGAAGACATTATCGCTGGATGGCAGGCCCTTTGATATTGCTTGCGGACAGATCGATATTGGGAATGCGCGCACCGATCTTGTTAAGAACCTTGAAAAGACGCGCGCCGCACAGGGCCTTGAACCGTTGCCCAGCATGGCGGTCGAGGATGTAGCACGCGCCGTGTTTCACATGGCCTCGCTGCCGCCAGAGGCGAATGTGCAGAACATGATGATCATGGCGACGAAGATGCCACATATCGGGCGGGGTTAGCGGCGCAGCAGCGAGAACGCTGCCGACGCGCCCCAGCCTGCGACGATCGCGATGGCCAGTGACATCAGCCCGTAAAGAAACGCGTTGTCGTGGGCGAGGTTATAAAGCCAGCGTTCCAGACCAACCTTACGCACGGGGATGAAGGTGATGTATTCGTCGATGACGCGGCCATCGCGGGTCAGGAAAATATGCGCCTCGTATTCGCCTTCGGTGAGGTTGGCGGGCAGGCTTATCGCGGTGCGAAACAGGGTTTCCTGTTCAACATCCACCGCACCTTCGAGCACCTGATACAACTCTTCCCCCGCGCGGATGCGGATCAGCGCGCGGGTAAATGATGCGCTGTCTTCTACCACAGCACCCACAGACCGGATGACGCGCGGGATCGTGATGCCATAGCGCAGGTCTTCGACGTCTTTGAGCACCTCGCGCATCGGTGCACTGGTCGCGACGGCATAGAAGGAAGGGGCGGCATCCACCTCAACCTCGTCGGTGTTCACCCAGATGCCCAATCTCTTGTCCTTGCGGCGGACGATGACCGGCTCACTCGGTCCCATCACCGTGACGATCACGCCGAGGTCGCTTTCATCGGGGATCGGCGCCTCGCGTTTGATGGCGCCAAAGACCAGAATGTCTGAGCCTTCGAAAGTTGCGGTGATAGCCACCTGATCACGGCTGAGGCCCAGCACAATTTCTTCCGCCTTGGCGGGCAGGGCCAGCAGGATGAAAAGCGCAAAAAGACGGATCATGAATGCCCGCCTTCGCCCAAGCTATAGAGTTCGGCTGGTTGGACCAGTAGATCGAAGGCCAGTTTGCCACAGACGGCCAGCACCATCAGCGCTAGCAGAATGCGCAGTTGTTCGGCCTTCATCTTGACCCCGATGCGTGTGCCGATCTGGGCGCCGATGACGCCGCCGACGAGCAGTAACACAGCCAGAACCACGTCGACGGTGTAGTTCGTTGTGGCATGCAGCATCGTGGTGAAGGCGGTCACAAAGATGATCTGGAACAGCGATGTCCCGACAACCACCTTGGTTGGCATGCCCAACAGATAGATCATTGCAGGCACCATGATGAAGCCGCCGCCCACGCCCATGATTGCAGCAAGGACGCCCACAAGCACGCCCACCATCAGCGGGGGAATGACCGAGATGTAAAGGCCCGACACCCGGAACTTCATCTTGAAGGGCAGATTGTGGACCCAATTATGCTTGCGCCGTGTGGGTGGGGCCGTACCGCCTGCCTTGCCCGCGCGACGGATCGCCTTGAGGCTCTCGAAGAACATGAGCGTGCCGATCATGCCAAGAAACACGACGTAACAGAGCTGAACGAGCAGTTCGACCTGACCCAGGGATTTGAGATAGTTGAACAGCAATATCCCAAGGCCGGACCCGACAAGGCCGCCTATGAGCAAGACCGTTCCCATCTTGAGATCGACGGTTTTGCGTTTGAGATGCGCGAGAACCCCAGAGAATGAGGAGGCGACAATCTGGTTGGCCTCAGTCGCGACGGCCACAGCAGGTGGGATGCCGATGAAAAAGAGAAGCGGTGTCATCAGAAAGCCCCCGCCCACGCCGAACATGCCCGACAAGATGCCCACAATCCCACCTAGCCCGAGTAACAGGAACGCGTTCACCGAAACCTCGGCGATGGGAAGGTAAATCTGCATGAACTGATCCGGGCGCTTGTGCCCCTGTGGGGTCCAAGAAAACGCTTTCAGTGCATCGTGTCAAATGGCTGGGCGACGATTATGCTGCAGATGCAGAAATTCCGCCACGTGGACGTATTGGTGAGCCTAAATTGGACTTATGTTTGCGCCTGCAGGAACCCGCGTAGCACCTTTTCCAGCTTGGCCGCGCCGATAGGTGCCATCGCCTTGGTATGGTCATGGCTGATCGCCTCATCGCTCATGCCCGCAGCCATGTTGGTAATAGTTGAGATGGCAGCGGCTTTCAGGCCTAGAAACCGGGCGAGGATCACTTCAGGCACCGTCGACATGCCGACCGCATCGGCACCCAGCATGGCAATAGCCTTGATCTCCGCCGGGGTCTCAAAGGATGGGCCAGAATACCAGGCGTAGACGCCTTCGGCCATCTCGACCTCTGCCGTCTTGGCCGCCTGATGTAGCGCGCTGCGCAAGTCGGGATCATAAGCGTCTTTCATCGGAACGAAGCGCGCATCGGTTGGTTCGCCAATCAACGGGTTCAGACCGGAAAAGTTGATGTGATCCGACAGGCACATAATCGATCCGGTTGGCATATCGGTGCGCATTGAGCCAGCCGCATTTGTCGCGATCACCGCATCGGCGCCGAGTTCCTTAAGCACCTCCAACGGCAACCGCATCGCGTCAGCGCGCCCGTGTTCGTAGTAGTGCGACCGTCCGCCAAAGACGGCGACCCGTACGCCTTCGAGATCGCCGATCACGAGGTTGGGGTTGTGGCCTGACACGCCCGCATGTGGAAAGCCGGGTAGATCACCATAGGGGATCGCGATGCCGTCCACCGTATCGGCGATGTGGCCTAGACCGGAACCCAGGATCAGGCCGAAGCGCACGGGCGCATCGCCCGCAACGCCTTTGATCTGGGCGGCGAGCGTTTCAGCGTTCTTTGACATAAGGTTCCCCCCCGGCGCGCGGCGGGATCGCCTTGCCCACAAAACCGGCCAAGATCACAACGGTCAGGATGTAGGGCAGCACATCCAACAGCTGGCCATTGACCTGGAAGCCCAGCACCCCTTCGACCACGTCCGCGCGCAGCGACATTGCCTGCAGGAACCCGAACAGCAGGCAGGCATAAAGCGCGTACCAAGGGCGCCATTTGGCGAAGATCAGCGCGGCAAGTGCGATAAAGCCACGCCCGGCGCTCATATCTTTCACGAAACCCGCTTGCAGGGCGGTGGCCAGATAGGCGCCTGCAAGGCCACAAAGCACGCCGCAGATGCCCACGGCCGCAAATCGCAGCCAGATCACAGACACGCCAGCGGTATCAACAGCGGCGGGGTTTTCACCAACGGCGCGCAGGCGCAGGCCAAAGCGCGTGCGGAACAGCACCCACCAGGTCAGCGGCACTGTCAGAAGTGCGAGATAAACAAGGATAGTGTGGCCGGAGATCAGTTCGGCATATATCGGGCCAAAAACTGGGACGTCGCTGAGCGCGTCGGCAAAGGGCAGTTCAATCGGGTTGAACCGCGCATCCCCGCTCAGCTGCGGGGTTCGTCCGCCCTGGCGAAACCAGCTTTGCGCGATGACCACCGTCAGCCCGGCCGCCAGAAAGTTGATGGCGACACCGGAAATCAACTGGTTGCCGCGAAATGTGATTGAGGCAAGGCCATGCACAACCGACAGGATCAGCGACGCGCCAATCCCGGCTAGAAGGCCCAACCAGACGCTGCCTGACACGGCAGCGATTGCGGCTGACAGAAACGCCGCCGCCAGCATTTTCCCTTCCAACCCGATATCAAAGATACCGGCCCGCTCTGAAAAGAGGCCCGCAAGGCAGGCCAGAAGCAGCGGGGTTGCCAGACGCAACGTGGCGTCCAGCATCTGTAGAAGGGTCGCAAAGTCCATCTAGGCGGCTTTCTCCATCAGGAAGGGGAAGAGGGCGAAGAACCGTTCGGCCACTTCGGGGTTGCGCCGCAAGGCATCTTCGGCCTCGGCTTGCGTGATGTCATTGGCCTGCGTGCGGTCGCGCCGCATGAAGAATTGCAGCCCCAGCATCGCGTCGAACCGATCATCGGTGATGAAGGGATCATGCGGGATGCGGCGCATCACGGCCTCGTTCGGGCGAAAGACGTTGGCCCTGTTTTTGACCGCCAAAAGCGCGATCAGATGCGGCGGTACGTCATTGCCGGGGATGTTGTCGATCACCATGTGGATCCATTGGTGGAATTCCTCCATCGTAATCATGCCTAAAGCCAGACAACTGAGCACAAAGCCCAGATCTGCCCCTGTGTCATCCTCGACACCGATTTTGAGTGGTCCTGCCATTATCATTATTATGCTCTCCTCATTTTCAGGAAAAGCCGCTCAAGCGGCATGCGCACCATGTTATCCAGTGCGCCCGTGAACAGGATCACCAATGCCTGTATTACGATGATCAGTTCCCGGGGGATCGACGTCCATAGGGCGAGTTCTGCGCCGCCTTGATATAGAAAGCCGAAAAGAAGGGCCGCCAGCAACACCCCAAAGGGATGACTGCGCCCCATCAGTGCGACGGCGATGCCGATAAAGCCCGCCCCCTCCACTGCGTTCAGGACCAGCCGTTCGGCCTCGCCCTGGACGTTGTTGATGGCCATCATGCCGGCAAGAGCGCCTGAGATAAGCATGGCAACCATGATGATCTTGGTCGGGCTGATGCCCGCATATTTGGCCGCGGATTCGGAATGCCCGAAGGAGCGGATTTCGTAGCCAAGCCGCGTCCGCCAGATCAGCGCCCAAAGGGCGACACAGGCGATGAGGGCCACGAAGAATGTGATATTGGCGGGCGCACCACGGAAAAACGTGGTTTCGCCGAAATTGAACATGTCCTGGAAAGACGGCAGATGCGTCGTTTCGGGAAACCGCGGTGTCGCCGGTTCCATGCCAGGTGCCTTCAGCGCACCAATCAGCATGTAGTTCAGCAGGGCGGCGGCGATGAAGTTGAACATGATCGTGGTGATCACGATATGACTGCCGCGCTTGGCCTGCAGGAAGGCTGGGATGGCGGCCCACGCCGCACCGAAAATCGCCGCTCCGATGGCCGCACCCAACAGAGCCAGCGTCCAGTGAGGCCACGGGATGTAAAGGCAGATGATCGCCACGCCAAGGCCACCAACCAGCGCCTGACCCTCACCACCGATGTTGAAAAGCCGCGCGTGAAACGCGATGGCCACGGCGAGCCCCGTGAAGATAAAATTGGTCGCGTAGTAAAGCGTATAGCCCCAGCCGTAAGTCGACCCCAAAGCGCCGTCGACCATGAGCTTCAGCGCTTCCCAAGGGTTCTCACCAATAGCCAGGATCACAAGCGCCGACAGCAAAGCTGCCAGCAGGATCGAGATCAGCGGTATCAGGATGACATCGGCCCATTTTGGCATTGCGTCCATGCCTCAGACCTCCTTGCCAGCGCTACCACCAGCATGGGCAAGGTTGGCCTCAACCGCCTCGTGGATGGGCCCCTTCGGCTCGGTTGTCATGCCTGCCATCAGCAATCCAAGCTCTTTTTCGTCCGTTTGTTCAGGCATTCGCTCGCCCATTATTTTTCCGTCAAACATAACGGCGATGCGGTCCGAGAGCGACAAAATTTCCTCTAACTCCACGGAAACCAACAAAATTGCCTTGCCCTGATCCCTAAGTGCAACAATCTGCTGGTGGATGAATTCGATGGCGCCGATGTCCACTCCGCGTGTGGGCTGGCCCACAAGCAGAAGGTCGGGATTACGCTCGATCTCGCGCGCGAGGACGATTTTCTGCTGGTTTCCGCCTGAAAAACTCTTCGCCGCAAGCCTTGGATCGGGTGGCCGCACGTCAAAGCGCGCCATCTTTTCTTCGGTATCCTGCCGGATGATGTTGTTGTCCATGAAGAGCTTTGAGCGCTGATAGCGGTCATCGTGATGATAGCCAAAGGCAGTGTTTTCCCAGGCGTGAAAATCCATGATCAGCCCTTCGCGTTGCCTATCTTCTGGCACGTGGCTTATGCCCCGTGCCCTGCGGCTTTGGCCGTCTGATTTGGCGCCGGTCAGATCGATTTCTTCCCCGTTGACCTTGATCGAACCTGTGGCCTTTTCATAGCCGCCCAGCACCTCCAGCAGTTCGGATTGGCCATTGCCTGCAACGCCAGCGATCCCCAGGATTTCGCCTGCATGGACGTCGAAACTGATCCCTTTCAGTCGATGGACGCCCTTGCTGTCGGTGACATTGAGGTCTTTGACTTCGAGGATTTTGCGTCCGATCTGAGCGGGTGCTTTATCGACACGCAACAGCACCTTGCGACCGACCATGAGCTCGGCAAGTTCCGCGGGGCTTGTCTCAGAGGTCTTCACGGTCGCCGTCATCTCACCCCGTCGCATTACACTGACGGTATCCGTAATCTCCATAATCTCACGCAGTTTATGCGTGATCAGGATGATCGTCTTACCCTCGCGCTTGAGGTTTTCGAGGATGCGGAACAGGTGATCGGCCTCGGCTGGCGTCAGTACCCCGGTTGGCTCGTCAAGGATGAGGATATCGGCCTTGCGATAGAGCGCCTTGAGGATTTCGACGCGCTGCTGCATGCCCACCCCGACCTCTTCGATCAGCGCGTCAGGGTCCACATTCAGCTCATATTCTTCGGCCAGGCTTTTGAGTTCGCGCCTGGCACGGGCAAGCGACGGACGCAAGAGGCCGCTGTCTTCGGCCCCCAGCACGACATTTTCCAGAACCGTAAAATTCTCGACCAGTTTGAAGTGCTGGAAGACCATTCCGATACCTGCCGCGATGGCAGCCTGGCTGTCAGGAATTGCAGTTTTCTGACCTGCGATGAAGATTTCGCCAGCATCCGCCTTGTAAAACCCGTACAAAATCGACATCAGGGTCGATTTCCCCGCCCCATTCTCGCCAATGATGCCGTGGATGGTACCGGGCATCACGCGGATCGAAATATCCTTGTTGGCCTGAACCGGACCAAAGGATTTCGAGATGCCCTTAAGTTCAATAGCGGGGGCTTGGTCTGTCATGGCGGAACCTTGTCATGGACGCAAAAGGCCGCGCTCGTTCCCGGGCGCGGCCTTTGATTTTATTGGCCTATTGGCAGACTTAGAATGTCAGCGCAGGGCAGCTTTCGTCCGATGTGTAATCATGCACAACCAGATCACCAGCCGCGATTTCAGCGGCAGCGGCATCGACGGTCGCCTGCATCTCAGCGCTCACAAGCTCTGCGTTGAATTCGTCAAGCGCATAGCCTACGCCCTCATTCGCAACGCCCATTACATTAAAGCCGGTTTCAAGGTCTTCGCCCTGCAGCATCGCCTCATAAACCGCGTTGTCCACGCGCTTCATCATGGACGTCAGCACTTCGCCGGGATGCAGGTAGTTCTGGTTGGCATCCACACCGATGGACAGGATGTCTTCGTCAGCGGCGGTTTGCAGCACACCTACGCCCGTGCCGCCAGCAGCGGCGAACACAACGTCAGAGCCCTGGCTGATTTGCGCGAGCGTCAGTTCAGAGCCTTTCACAGGGTCGTTCCACGCCGCAGGTGTCGTGCCGGTCATGTTGGCGATCACAGTTGCGTCTGCGTTCACAGCCATCACGCCCTGGGCATAACCGCAGGCGAATTTGCGGATCAGCGGAATATCCATCCCGCCTACAAATGAGACCGTGCCGGTTTCAGACGCCATCGCGGCCATCATGCCCACAAGGTATGACCCTTCATGTTCGTTGAACACAACCGAACGCACGTTGGGTGCATCCACGACCATGTCGATGATCGCGAACTTGGTGTCAGGGTAGTCGGCGGCCACTTCAGCCAGCGGTGTGGCCCACGAAAAACCCGCCATGACAATCGGGTTCGCACCGGATTCGGCGAAGCGGCGGATCGCCTGTTCGCGTTGGGCGTCAGACTGGATTTCCACCTCGGCATAAGAGCCGCCGGTTTCAGCGGCCCAGCGTTCGGCCCCGTTATAGGCGCTTTCGTTGAAAGATTTGTCGAACTTGCCGCCAAGATCGAACAGGATGGCAGGCTCTGCCATCGCTGTGCCGGCCGTCAAAGCCAGGGCGGCAGACGCGCCAAGGAATTTCTGCATTACGGTCATTATTTTTCTCCCAGGTCGTTACGCGAGGGTGTTACCGGCGACACACGCCCCCTCTGTTACAGCCGAGCCGATCTTATGTCGGGTCATCATCAGATAAGGCCTTGCCTTCAAGGGAAGATCAACCGCTTTTTGGTCAATCTTGCTGGACTCTGCGCCGAAATGCGGACTTATCCACTGCCCGGTGGCGGCTTAGCTGGCTCCGCGTTCCTTTTGCAGGACAAGAGCGGCAACCGGTGCCCCATCTTTAGGCAGATAGTAGTCAGGACGCCGCCCAACCTGGGTGTAACCAGAGGTTGTGTAAAGCGCGCGTGCGGCCATGTTATCTTCGGCGACTTCCAGAAAAATCCGGTGGACGCCAGCGTCCGTCGCGGCTGTCTCGGCGCGGGTTAGGGTCGCGCGCGCAAGGCCTTGTCGGCGATGGTTGGGGTTCGTCGCGAGAGTTAGGATTTCCGCCTCGTCCGCGACCTGACGGATCAGGATGAAGCAGCGATGATCACCATACCAGTTCACCCCGCGCTGGCCGAGCAGGTTGGCGAATTCGGTGGTGGACCACGCGCGCGTCGCGCGAAAGGCTTTGGCGTGCAGGGCCGCGAAGTCTTCCGGTGTCATGACAGAATGACGGGAGCCGTGTCTTTCGGCGGGGCGGCGTCAGCGGGCCGGATATAGAGCGGCGCAGGGCGTGGTAGTTTTTCTCCGATCCGCGCGGCGGCGATATGCGCAGCAGCCGCGATCAGATCTGCGGCAGGCTTTTGCGGCCCGGCTGGCACGTCCTGCTGTACGGGTGCCGTCGTGCTGCCATCGGCGTGAAAGGTCTGAATATAGGAGGCTTCGCGCGGTGCGCGGATAGTCGCCGTAAAGGGGCGGGGTTCATCAAAGGCACGCATCTCAAAGCCCGTCACACCGATCACAGGTCTACCAAGGCCAAGCCCAAGGCCGCGCGCCGCCGAAACCGAGATACGGATGCCGGTGAAGTTCCCTGGTCCGGTGCCGACGGCAACGGCATCAAGGTCTGACCAATCCAGACCTGCGGCTTGCAGCATCTGTTGTAGCATCGGCATCAGATGCTCGGCCTGCCCCCGCGCCATTTCGTCAACACGCGTGATGACTTGCCCCTGCAACAGCAAAGCAGCGGCGCAATGCGCGGCGGATGTGTCAAAGGCGATGAGTTTTGGATACAACATCGGTTTCAAATCAGGTGCCTAGCTGTCACACGATGCCATTGTGAGGCTGGCGCGGCTGGACGCGGCATTGCGCGGCAGGCCGTCATCGATATGCAGCCACGGCAGCGCAGAATCGGCGTGGCTATGCAATTGCGGCTGCCATCGGTCGGCTTGGTCAAAAAGCCCCACGGGCATGTAAACCTGATCGGGCAGGTAATCGTATGTCGCACCCAGCTGTGTTCCACATTCCGGGCAGAACCAGCGTTTCACACCTTTCGCATGTGATTTGGCATCGGGCCAGCGCGGTGTGATCACGACATGTGCAGGATCAAACGCCGCGAAAGCCGCAACTGGTGCGCCGGAGAGGCGGCGACAATCAGAACAGTGACAATAGGCAACGGTCTGTGGAGATGCCTTCGTGCCAACGTGAAAGGCGCCGCAATAGCAGCGCCCCGTTTGTGTGCTCACATCCTCCACCTCGGCTAGGCTGCTACAGGCCGTACCTCGACAACTTCGGGGATGTAATGGCGCAGCAGGTTCTCGATCCCCATTTTCAGAGTCAGGGTTGAGGATGGGCAGCCCGCGCAGGCACCTTGCATATGCAGGTAGACGATGCCGCGATCAAAGCCGTGGAACGTGATGTCGCCGCCATCCTGGGCCACGGCAGGGCGGACACGCGTATCCAGCAATTCCTTGATCTGGCCCACGATTTCGGCGTCTTCACCGCTGTGTTCGGCATGACCGCTCGCAGGTGCGTGATCGTCTGACATCACGGGCTGGCCGGATTGATAATGCTCCATGATCGCGCCCAGAATGGCGGGCTTGATATGATCCCATTCGACGGCGTCGTCTTTGGTAACAGTGATAAAGTCGAGCCCAAAGAAGACACCGCTGACATTGCCGGTTGCAAAGATGCGCTTGGCCATGGGTGACTTTTCAGCCGCCTCAACGGTCGGGAAATCGGCGGTGCCGACCTCAAGCACGTTCTGCCCTGGCAGGAACTTCAGTGTCGCTGGATTTGGTGTGGATTCAGTTTGAATGAACATGGCGCCCAACCTTTCTGTCAGGCCATTGATATGCGCCCGGTGACATGGTCTGTCAAGGTTTGGAACCATTCTAAGTTGGGCAAATTGACCGACCCCCGCGAGATCGCGTCTGCCACAAGCCAAGCACGGGCTCTCGACTTAAATCGGGTTATTCGTGGCCAGTTCGGTAAAGGCAAACAGGTTCAAGCCGATATGGCACAGGATGCCAAAACCGATAGAACCGATCTGCACGCGCGCCCAGGTCCAGAGAATGCCGCCTATCAAGGCGCCGCCGAGAAGACCAAGTGCACCTCCAGTCACCACAACTCCACCTGCGAAGAGCAGGGCGGTATGCCAGGAAACGAACAGTGCGATCTGCAACAAGTAAGAGCCAAGTTGTTGCGCGTTTCGCAAAAGCGTGCCCCGCCAAAACACCTCTTCCAGTGTTCCGTTGATCAGGGCCGATGCCACAACCGCACCAAGCACCGCCGCGTTCAACGGATGATTATGCCAGCCGATAAATGCGGCAACCGCCACGCCGCAAATTGGCAGGACATTGAGCATGACCAAGCCAGGATGTGGCCAGACCAGATCATAACGAACGGCGCTGAAACCGCCGCGCCATAGGATCAAGGGGGTCAATACCACGAACCAATAGACGGTGAGGCCAAAGAGATAACCGGCAAGCGGCGGCATCGCACGGGTTGCGAGGTAAAAGACAATAGCCAAGACCGGGATTGCGGCGGCAACCGCGCCAGCGGCAGCCCGATCCATCAGGTAATCGCTTCGAGCCGCTCTTTAGACAGATCCCCGGGCACGATCGTGATCGGAATAGGCAAGCTGCCCGACTGACGGCTCAGATGCGTAACCAGCGGCCCCGGCCCCTTATTGTCGGTGCCCGCACCCAGAACCAGCACCCCAATCTCGGGGTCCTCGTTGATCTGGTTCATGATCTCGACCAGCGGTTCGCCTTCGCGGATGATCAATTCGGGATGCACATTCTGTTTGTCGCGCATCCATTTGGCGAAGACCTCGTAATGAACCTCGATCCGTTCGCGTGCTTCGGCGCGCATGATCTCGCCCACACCGATCCAGTGGTTGAACTCGTCAGGTGGAATGATCGACAGGATGGCCACGCCACCGCCCGATCTTGCGGCGCGCATCGCCGCGAACCGCATCGCGTTCAGACATTCGCGGCTGTCGTCAAGGACGACCAAGAATTTACGCATCTTCCACTCCCTCTTGTCTTGGATAGTGGAACATCAATCGCGAAGTGGCAACGGCCCTCGGTTGCGGGCCACCAGAACCGGAACGAGGATAGACAGAAGCACAAGACGCCCAACATGGGCTGCGGCAACAAAACCGGGATTGGCACCGATGGCCGCACCCATGACCGCCATCGTTTCCAACCCGCCGGGGGCGAATGCGACAAGAACATGCGCCAAAGGCATGGCGACAAAGTATGTTGCGATCCATGCCGCGAGAAGTGTGAGCGACGCGGCGAGTGCCGTGACAGCAAGTCCGGCAAACGCCGATTGCCGCAGCTCGGCCATTGATATCCCGGCGAACCGTGTGCCGATCAGCGCACCGATGGCGGCAAGAACCGGAAATGCGATGAAGTGGCTCAATCCACCCGGTGCCCAGCCTGACAGACGCATCGCTGCCCCCACGGCCATGCCGGCCAGGAGCATCGGCGCTGGTGCGCCCGTTATCTTTATCAAAGGCGCCAGAGCCAAGGCTGCCACAATCGCCAGCGCTGTTTGAACCAGCGTCATCTCCGCGACATGAGAACCTTGAGGCCCGAGGCCGAGGCCTGTTTCCATGCCAGACAAGGCAGCGAGAAATGGTACCAAGAGTGTCAATGCCAGCAGCCGGATCGACTGCACCACGGCGACTCGGCGCGTATCGAGGCCAAGATCTTCCCCAAGTGCAATGACATAGCTCAGATGTCCAGGGGCTGCCGCAAGCAGAGCGGACCGGTCATCAACCTGCATCAACCTTCGCATCAGCCGCTGGCCCAACAGGACTATAAGAACGATTGAGATGCCCAGAACGGTAAAGGCCAACGGCCAGCGTAGCAGCGCCGCCATGGATTCGGGCGAAACGGTCGCCCCAATCGCCACACCGGCCAGCAGGAAAATCGCGTTGCGCAGAGGCAAGGGAAAGACAAGTGGCAGACCGGCGAGGCATGCGATTGTCGTAAGCAGGGCCGGCCCGGTGAGCAGAGGGACAGGCATCCCAATGGCGAGCCCACCCATAGCACCAAGGGCCGTGATACCCGCAAGCAGGATCATCCGACTTGCTGGACTCCAGGGTGATCTCATAGCGCCGATGCGGCCCAATCCCAATACATCTCTCGCACGCGCCGAGTCACGGGGCCGACCTGGTATTGACGATCCTCAAACGCTGTAACAGGCGTGACCTTGGACATGTTGCCGGACAAAAACACCTCATCCGCTTCGCGAAAGTCATCGAATGTCAGCACGGATTCATTGACCGTAACTCCGTCTTGCCGAAGGTTTTTGATATGGCGCGCGCGGGTGATCCCGGACAGAAACGTACCGTTGGCGATGGGCGTGAAAACCTCACCATCTTTGACCATGAACACATTGGCGGTCGCCGTTTCGGCCACATTGCCCATTGCGTCGGCAACCAGCGCATTTCCGAAACCACGCGCACGCACCTCTGCCAGCATGCGGGCATTGTTGGGATAAAGGCAGCCTGCCTTGGCGTTGACAACTGCATCATCAATGACAGGCCTGCGGAAGCGGGTGAGGCCGAGTGTGGTTGACGCGCTTTCGGGTGCCATTGGTATTTCTTCAAGGCAAATGGCAAAGCCTGTTTCATCTGGGCTGGGCACAATGGCCGTGGGGTCGCCATGGATCGCCCAATACATGGGCCGGATATAGACCGCCGCACCTTTTGGATAGCGTGACAGACCTTCATGGGTGATCGCAATCATGTCCTCTGTCGACACGGTGGGCGTGATCATCAGTGCCTTTGCCGAACGGTTCACCCGCGCGCAATGCAGGTCGAGATCAGGCGCAAGACCATTCACAAAACGCGCCCCGTCAAAGACGGTCGTGCCTAGCCATGACCCATGATCCGCCGCCCGCATGATGGGGATATCTTCATCATGCCAGACGCCGTTAAAATAGGTGCGGATGTGAGAGCCGGTTGCCATGAATGATCCTCCCTGCCGGGACCGTAAGCCGATGGTGTGACAAGGTAAAGTCAGCGTGGCGTTCGGTGCCGGGGAACACCGAACGCCTGCTGAACCCAAGGTGACCGAGGGACGGGATAGGACACCCGGGCGGGGACGGGCAGAGCGAATCTATGCCGCATTACAACCGTCGCATGTACGGGATTCAGTTTTGTGACGCGGGTCGGGTGCGGGCTGTTATGCCAAGCGCAACTATGTCAAGTTTCTGCAAGACGCCGGTAGTATTGTTAGCATGCAACGCCAGAATAAGGATATGTCCAACATGTCAAACGCTGCAAATGATGCGCGTGCACCCGCTGGTGCATGGGATGCACATGCCGACGACTATATGCGGTTGTTTTCACCACTGACGGGCCATATCGCGCGAGGGATGGTGGCTTTGGTGCAGTCACGTCTGCCGGATGCGCCGTGTCTTCTCGATATCGCGTGCGGGCCCGGAGATCTTGCTGTCGCTGCCGCGACCCTTTGTGCGGAGCGTGATGCAGGTTCGGTTCTGGCGACTGATATCTCGCCGAGGATGGTGGCGCTGACGCAGCGGGCACTGCAACCGATTGATGCTGATGCACGGGCTGAGGTGCGTGATGGTCAAGACCTCGGGCTCGAAAGCGCATCATTTGACGCTGCCTTGTCGTGCTTTGGCATCTTTCTGTTTCCCGACCGCGTTGCGGGTTGGCGAACTGCGGCAGAGACATTGCGGCCCGGCGGGCTTTTTGCAACCTCGGTCTGGCGCGGGCCGGAGTCTAACGAGCTTGCAAAGGCGCAGATGGGGCCGCTCATGTCGGCCTTACCAGCGCGGCTGACCAACCCGCCGCCGCGCGCAAGCTGGGCGGATCTCATGACGGCGGAAGGGCTGGTCGACGAGATCACACGTGCGGCTCCTCTCATTGACCCTGAAATTCACATTCTGGACGCAACGCTTGCCTTGCCGACGCCCAATGCCATGTGGCGCGGCATGGTCGGGAACCCGATTACGGGCGCATTGATCGCAGCTTGCACCCACGAGGAACGGGAAGATGTCGAGCGCGCGGTCCTCGCCGCATTTGAAAACCGCAGTGGCGGCCCTGACCTGCCGTTTCTGCTGAACACGTCATGCCATGTGCTCATCGCGCGGCGCGCGTGAGAACGCGTGGTTAGCTGCGTAGAAGTCCCACGATATCATAAGTCTTTTGCAGGATCGGTTCTGCAATGGCCCGGGCCTTTTCGGCGCCATCACCCAAGATCCGGTCAATCTCCGCCGGGTCGTTCATCAGCCGTGCCATTTCGGTGGAAATGGGGCTGAGTTTGGCAACCGCGAGATCGGCGAGGGCGGGTTTGAACTTGCCCCAGCCCGCGCCCGCATATTCGGCGATGACCGCCTCGGGCGTCTTGTCATCAAGGGCCGCATAGATATCGACCAGATTGCGCGCCTCTGGCCGTTCCGCAAGTCCGTCAATGGTCTCTGGCAGCGGCTCCGGGTCGGTCTTGGCCTTTTTGAACTTCTTGGCAATCAGGTCTGCATCATCGGTCATGTTGATGCGTTCCATGTCGCTTTCACCCGATTTCGACATCTTCTTGGTCCCTTCGCGCAGGTTCATGATGCGCATGGCAGGCCCTTCGATGACCGGTTCGGTCAGCGGGAAGAAATCGGTCTTGAAGTCGTGGTTGAACTTCGTCGCGATGTCGCGCGTCAGCTCTACATGCTGCTTCTGGTCGTCACCCACCGGCACATGGGTGCCGTGATAAAGCAGGATGTCAGCCGCCATAAGCGAGGGATAGGCATAAAGCCCCAGCGAGACCTGCTCAGCATTTGTTCCGGCCTTGTCTTTGAACTGGGTCATCCGGTTCATCCAGCCGACACGGGCGACGCAGTTGAAAATCCAGCCAAGCTCGGCATGGGCCGCGACCTGAGACTGGTTGAAAAGGATCGACTGCGTCGGATCGATCCCCGCCGCCAGCATTCCCGCCGCGATTTCGCGCGTGCCGTTCTTGAGCTCCGCAGGGTCTTGCCAGACGGTGATTGCGTGCAGGTCAACGACGCAATAAATCGTCTCCATCTTACCCTGCATATCGACCCACCGCTTGATCGCGCCGAGGTAATTCCCCAATTGCAAACCGCCCGAGGGCTTAACCCCTGAGAAGACGCGTGGCGTAAAGGAATTTTCGGTCATGGTCGTGGCGGTCCGGTCTGGATTTCGGGGCTTGGGTCGCATACCCATGCCAGACAGACCCGTCAACTTCAACCGCGCCCGAGACACCTCATGCAGCCTGAAAGCCCGATCAACCGCCTACCGCCGGTTGTGATTGTCTTGACCCTTCTGATCGTTGGCATCGAGTGCGTGTTCCAGTTGGCCAATTATGGGATGATCGGTGGGCCGCGTGGGGTGGGCTGGCGTTTTGATGCGATTGAGCAATATGGGTTTTCAACAGCCGTTCTCGACCGTGTGCTGGTGAATGCCGACTATTCCTTCGACATCCTGAAGCGGTTTGTGACCTATCCGTTCATCAACATTGACCTGACACAGGTGGCGTTCTGCGCCGCACTCACACTCGCTTTGGGCAAGTTCACTGCAGAGTATTATGGCGGCACCAAGATCCTGATTGTCTATGTACTGACATCCATTGTCGGCGCACTTGTCTTTGGCCTTTTGGCGAACACGGATTTTCCGCTTTTGGGTGGATACACGCCGGTTTACGGGTTGATCGGTGCCTACACCTATGCGCTTTGGCTGCGCTTGGGTGAGGCGGGCGACAATCAGATCCTCGCCTTCCGCTTGATCGGCTTTCTTCTGTTGATCCAGCTGATCTTTGGCATTGTGGCGAGCTTTCTTTACGAAACACCGCCGCCGCCCACATGGATTTCCGAGCTTTCAGGTTTCGTGGCGGGCTTTGGTCTGGCGGTGCTCTTGGCCCCGGGCGGCTGGACGTCATTTGTGGCGCGGATGCGTCAACGCTCCTGACGGCGCAGGCTGCGGCGGAACTCGGACAGTTTGAACGCACCGATCATCTGGCCGATCCCAAAGTAGCTGCCGATGCCGATCAGAACGAGTGCCAGAAGTGCAGCGTAGCGGATCGTTGGCAGGCCAAAGAACGGCTTCATGATGGTCGCCGTAGCGGCGAGCACCAGACCCATGCCGATGGACGCCAGGACAATCCGCCATAGGCGCGACTTGAACCGCGCATCAAGCTGTGCGGCGTCGCCCATGTTGCGCGTGCCTCGCCACAAGAGGAGCACCGTCGCCCAGCCAGTGATTGTTGTGCCAATTGCCGCCGCGATAAACCCGATGAGCGGTGAAAGCCCGATAGCCAATGCGGCATTAAGGACCATCGCGATAAGCGCATAGTAGAACGGGCGCTTCGTGTCTTCACGTGCAAAGAAGAGCGGCTGTAGCGTCTTTTGCATCACGAAGGCAGGCAGGCCGAGACCATAGACAGCGACGGCCAACGCTGTGGCGGCTGTGTCGTCGCTGTTGAAAGCGCCACGTTCGAACAGCACGCTGACCAGCGGCAGTGGGATCACCATGAGCGCGATGGCGGCGGGGATGGTAAGCGCCAGACTGATCTCAGTCGCGCGGTTGAATGCGTCCTGCCCGCCTGCCGCATCGCCCGCGCGCAACCTGCGCGACAGGTCTGGCAGCAAGACCACGCCAATCGCGATGCCAACGACGCCCAAAGGCAACTGATAAAGGCGGTCTGCGTAGTTTAGCCATGCAACCGCGCCTTCAAAAAAGCTGGCAACTTGTCGACCGACGAGCAGGTTGATCTGCACCACTCCGCC
Organism: Cognatiyoonia sp. IB215182; assembly: GCF_033963905.1. Taxonomy (NCBI): domain Bacteria; kingdom Pseudomonadati; phylum Pseudomonadota; class Alphaproteobacteria; order Rhodobacterales; family Paracoccaceae; genus Cognatiyoonia; species Cognatiyoonia sp. IB215182. The sequence continues at coordinate 286,478 of NZ_JAXBMB010000002.1, read as the reverse complement.
AGCAAGCGCTGCCGGGGCGGCGATGATGGCGAGGTGGCGCAATTCCGGAGTCAGTTTTGGGCGACCGATTTTCAGCGCGAACCCGGCCCTTTTGGCGGCAAACCAAACAAGAGCAAGCTGGGCCAAACCGGCAACCGGCACCGCAAAGGCAAGCGATTGGCCCATCAGCGCCTGATTTTCTCCGCCTGTTCCCAACGCGACGATTAAAAGCGCACCGACGAAGATGACATTAAGCAACACCGGGGCAGCCGCAGCAGCGGCAAAGCGGCCTGTGGCGTTCAACACGCCCGATAGCAGCGCCGAAAGCGAGATGAAGAGGATATAGGGAAACGCGATCCGCCCGTAATAGACGGCAAGATCAAAGCGCTCCGTGCCCAGAAAGCCGCTGGCCATCATGGTCACAAGCGCGGGCATGAGGATGATGCCGATTATCGTAAAGACAGCCAAAACGCCGCCCAGGCCGACAAAGGCATCCTGTGCAAACCGCTTGGGGTCTTCTCCCGCTTCGAGCTTCTTTGAGAACATGGGCACAAAGGCCATGTTGAATGCGCCTTCGGCAAAAAACCGGCGGAAGAGGTTAGGGAGCGAAAACGCGACGAGGAAGGCCTCTGCCACCGGTCCGGTGCCAAGGTAGGCCGCGATCATGATGTCGCGGACAAAGCCCAGCACACGGCTGAGCATCGTCCAAAGACCCACGGTGAAAAAACCGGCCATCAGGCGGATGGGTTTCATCGCCGATACTCCGGTAGCAAGGTACCCGACGCCTTCAAGACTTCGCTCGCTCAGCCCCTTGCGCGATGGCCTCGCGCAATTTGCGTTCCAATCCGGCGCGTTTGGCCTCGGAGTGGAACTTCAGCCCTACAAGATCTTTGACGTAAAAGGTGTCCACAACCTGCTCTCCGTATGTCGCGATGACGGCTGAGGCGATATAGACGTGATTATTCGCAAGAGTTCGTGTCAAATCGAACAGAAGTCCGGGACGATCGCGCGTGTCGACCTCGATGATCGTGTAAATCTCGGAACCATCATTGTCGAAGCTGATATTCGTCGGCACCTCGAACGGACGCTCGCGTTTCTTGAGCTTGTCTCTGTCTTTCAGCGCCTCGCGCGGCACGACCTCGCCTTTCAGCGTTTTGGCGATCATCTGGCGCAGGCGCGGCAGCCGGGCTTCATCGTATGGGTTGCCGTCATTGTCCTGCACCCAGAAGACGGCTGTGGCGTAGCCGTCTTTGGACGTGTAGGTGCGCGCGTCGACAATGTTGGCCCCGACAAGCGCCAAAGCCCCCGTCATCCGGCTAAAGAGGCCCGGATGGTCGACCATGGCAAAGCAGGCGCGTGTGGCATCGCGGTCTTCGTCGAGCATGAGGTCAATGCGGACCTCATCATCGGGAATATCCCGCAAAAGCCCCGCAAAGATGACTTGTGCGGCCAGCGGCATGCCCTGCCAATAGGGCCCGTAATGCCGCCCGATTTCGGTCTTGAGTGATTTGGCGTCCCAATCGGCAAGCGCTTCGCGCAGGCCCCGCTTGGCCTCGGTCTCCAGCCGGTCGCGGCTGAGATCTTCGATACCGGTTTCAAGGGCCTCTTTCGTTGCGCGGTAAAGGTTGCGGATCAGCACCGCTTTCCAGTTGTTCCAAGTCCCCGGCCCAACCCCGCGAATGTCGCAGACCGTCAACACGGTCAGCAAATCGAGGCGTTCAACGGATTTCACCGCCTTTGCAAAGCCGCTAATGGTGAACGGCTCGGTAATATCGCGTTTTTGTGCCACGTCCGAGAGGAGCAGGTGATACCGGATGAGCCATTCAACCGTCTCACATTCTTTCTTGTTCAGCCCCAGCCGTGGTGCCACCTTTCGCGCGATCTGCGCACCAAGGACCGAATGATCCTCGTCACGGCCCTTGCCGATATCGTGCAGCAAGAGCGCGACATAGAGGACCTTGCGGTTCACCCCGCGTTCCAGAATGCCGGAGGCCACGGGCAGCTCTTCGATCAGCTTCTTGCGTTCGATCTGGGCAAGGTTGCTGATGCATTGGATTGTATGCTCATCCACAGTGTAGTGATGGTACATGTTGAACTGCATCATCGCGACGATGGGGGCGAATTCGGGGATGAAGGCGCTCAGCACCCCAAGCTCGTTCATCCGGCGTAAGGCGCGTTCCGGGTTGCCGTGTCTGAGCAGCAGGTCAAGAAAGATGCGCCGCGCCTCCTTGTTCTGACGCAGGTCTTCGTCGATGACATCAAGATTGGCCGAGATCATACGCATCGCATCGGGATGTAAGAGCGTGCCCGTCCGCAGTGCCTCTTCAAAGATGCGCAGCATGTTCAGTTTGTCGGCAAAAAACGCTGCTTCGTCCGCGATGGTGAGGCGGTTCTGTTTGATTGCGTAGGGCGGCTTGGCCTTCTTGCGGCGCGTAAAGAGCCGCACCAGCATGGGTTCACGCTTGGTGTGGTTGGCCTCAAGCGCGGTCAGGAAGATGCGCGTGAGTTCGCCCACCCGCGTTGCTTGCCTGAAATAGGCCTGCATGAAGTGTTCAACCGCGCGCCGCCCGCCGTGATCGCGATAGCCCATGGCCTCCGCGACCTCGACCTGCATATCAAATGTCAGCTGATCGACCGCGCGGCCCGCAATCAGATGCAAATGACAGCGTACGGCCCAAAGAAAGTCTTCGGCGGTAACGAAGGTTTCGAATTCCTCGGTGGTGAATACGCCCAGACCGACCAGATCAGCGGCGTCTTTAACATCGTTGACGTATTTGCTGATCCAGAACAGCGATTGCAGATCGCGCAGTCCGCCCTTGCCTTCCTTGACGTTTGGCTCAACCACATAGCGTTGGCCGCCCTGTTTGCGGTGCCGCTCGTCGCGTTCGCTCAGCTTGGCATCGATGAAATCGCGCGCCGAGGACTGAAAGAGATCCTTCCACAGCCGCTCGCCCAGCTCATCGGCGAGCGCGCGATCGCCCGCGAGGAACCGGTATTCGACCAGTGAGGTGCGGATCGTGTAATCCTCGCGCGCCAGACGCACGCAATCCTTGATGGTGCGGCTGGCGTGGCCGATTTTCAGCTTCAGATCCCAAAGCATGTAAAGCATGGACTCGATCACGCTCTCTGCCCAGGGCGTGATCTTGTAGGGAGTCAGAAAGAGAAGGTCGATATCCGAGTAAGGAGCCATTTCGCCACGGCCAGAGCCACCAACAGCGATGAGCGTCAGCCGCTCGCTTTCTGTCGGGTTAGCGAGCTTGTGCAGGATCGTGGTCGAAACCTCGAGGACAGTGCACACAATCTGATCGGCCAGCCAGCTATAGGCGCGGGTTGTGGGACGTGATGCAAAAGGAGCGGCGCGAAATGCCTCGGCGATGCTGTCCCGGCCAGCATCGCGTGCGCGGCGTATGACAGCCACGCTGATCGTGCGCACTTCCTTTTCGGAGGTCGCGTCAGCAGCCTGCGCCGTGATGTCTGCTATCACGGCGGCTTTGTCGAAAATCGACTCCGCTGGACAGATCAGATCGTCCGGCGCGTCATCAGTAGTGGTCAGAAGCGCGTCAGAGCCCTGCGCCACCAAAGCTGCGTGGGGCTTGTTCAAGGATCACCACCTGATTTTCTTGAATGGTTGCAACGGCCAAGGCGCGTTCGTTCAGGCCATTGGGCAAAAGCCGGAATACACCAGCCGTTCCGCGGAACCCTTGAGACGTGGTCAGCGCGGCTTTCGTCAATGCGTCATCATTGCCCGACGCGACCAGTGCGCCGATGGCAGCAATTCCGTCATAGGCCAGTCCCGCAAGCGGGTGCGGTTGCGCCCCATAGGTCGCCGCATAGCGGTTTTCGAACAGGGTTTGCGTTGACTGGTCGGGCAGCGCGAAAAGCCCGCCCTCAAGTCCCGGCAAAGCCAGCAATTGCGGAACAGTGTCCCAGCGGGTCAGGCCGATGAAACGGCTGTTTTCGGTGTTCATGCCCGCATCCGGCAGGGCCGTTGCCACAATCGGCAGGTCTGCTGCGGCACCGGCCGTTGTAAAGACCGCCTGCGCGCCAGAGTTGCGGACGCTCGACACCATCCTGTTTGTGGCGCCAAATATGCCTTGCTGCGAAAGCGGATAGCTTTCGACCGCCACAACCTGGCCGCCATTCGATTGCACTGCGCGCGTGATGGCATCGCGTCCTACATCACCGGCAAGATCGTTGCCGTGCACGACAGCATATCTGCTGATCCCTTGCCGGTTGGCATAACGCGTCAGGCGGTTCGCCGTATTGTCAAAGGTCGCGCCAAGGACAAGCACGTTGCCACCCGCAATGGACGGGTTATTGCTGAATGCAAGAATATTGACGTTGCGGCTGGCAACGGCGACGCCAGCGGCATTCGCCGCTTCGGCGTAAAGCGGGCCAATGATGATCTTTGCACCATCATTGACGGCCTGTGCAGCAACGGTCGCAGCCTGTGTCGGATCGCCGCCCCCGGTATTATAGACGCGCAATTCAATCGAAGCGCCTTCCAGATCTGCGATTGCCAAACGTGCGGCATTCTCAAAGTTCTGTGCCAGTTGATTATCCGTTGACTGGGCCGATCCGCCCGGGACCAGCAGGGCCACCTGCACGGGGTCTTCGGGGTCAATCTGAGGGCCGACATTTGCATCAGGGCTAAGGGTGACATCGCAGGCGGCCAGCCAGGCGAATGACAGCAAGACAAAAATGCGCAACGTCGCCTTGCGGGCGGTGCGGAAACAAGCAAACATGGCTGATATCCCTCCTGGATCATGCGCCGGTTTTGGTCCGCCGCCAGCTGAGGGCATCATAATGCAGGGGACAGGCGGGTCCAGAGATGAATTTTGTCACCAAGCCACTGTCCGCCGGATTGTACTTTGTGGCCACACCTATTGGTGCTGCACGCGATATCACACTCCGCGCGCTTGATATTCTGGCGAGCGCCGATGTGATCGCGGCTGAAGATACGCGCACGACCCGCAAGTTGATGGATATTCACGGCGTGCCGCTGAACGGGCGCCAGCTGGTAGCGTTTCACGATCACAGTACCAAAGGTAATGTAGACCGGCTGGTGGCCGAAATCGCGTCAGGCAAGTCTGTTGCCTATGCCTCTGAGGCGGGCACACCACTTGTCGCCGATCCGGGCTACGAGTTGGCGAGGGCTGTCATTGCGGCGGATTTGCCCGTGATTTCGGCGCCCGGTCCATCTGCATTACTGGCCGCATTGACAACCTCTGGCATGGCCACCGACAGGTTTGCATTTGTCGGCTTCTTGCCGGCGACGAAAGCCCAACGCGAGGCCGAGATCGCCATGCTGCGTGACGCACCCTTCACACTGGTATTCTACGAAAGCCCCAAGCGCATTGGGGAAATGTTAGGCAATTTGCGCGATGTTCTGGGGATCGGGCGGGAGACGGTCGTTTGCCGTGAGCTGACGAAACGGTTTGAGGAGATTACGCGCGGTAACTTGGGCGAAGTTGCGGATGCATTCACAAACCGGTCGGTGAAGGGCGAACTGGTTGTCCTTGTGGGCCGACAGGGCGCGGATGATGTGGCTGACATGGATGTCGCCGCAGCCTTGCAAGAGGCCATGAAGACAATGCGGATCAAAGACGCCGCGACAGTGGTGGCCGGTGCGTTGGGCCTGCCCCGCAGGCAGGTCTATCAGATCGCGCTGCAGATGAAGGACGAGGAATGACAGGGTCTGTCGGATATCATGCGGGCTTATCGGCCGAGGCTGCGGTTGCTCGGGATTACGAAAACCGTCAACATCAGGTGGTCGCAAAACGATGGCGTGGAGAAGGCGGTGAGATTGACCTGATTGCGCGTGATGGCGACCAGGTTGTCTTCGTCGAAGTCAAGAAAAGCAAGTCCTTCGGTCGCGCTGCGGCACGTCTGGGTCGGCGACAGATGGATCGTTTGTGTGCGGCCGCATCGGAGTTTCTTGCCGGCGAACCACTTGGACAGCTAACCGATGTACGATTTGATCTGGCGGTGGTCGACGGCCGCGGCGCAGTCCAAGTGATCGAGAACGCCTTTATGGAGGCGTAGGCCAAACTAACTTGGTATTCTTGAGCACGTAGCGATGTGGTTGGTGGTGTCGAAGATCGATGACCCTATCGCAGGTGATTGACGCTTGGCGGCGCGCTAAGACCCCATTGCGCGTAGTGCCGCGCTGCGTCATGTAACGGCGAAACCAAGTTATTTATGAGGTTACCGCCATGCCGCTGAAAATCGCATTTCAGATGGACCCGATCGGGCCCATCGATATTGATGCCGACAGCACATTCCGGATTGCGGAAGAGGCGCAGGCGCGGGGCCATGAGCTCTTTTACTACACCCCCGACAAACTGGCCTATGATGCAGGTGATGTCGTTGCAAGAGGGTGGCCGCTGACGGTGCGAAGAGTCACGGGTGACCATTTTACCCTCGGCAATGAAGAAACCGTGAGGCTCGCTGATTTTGACGTGGTTTGGCTGCGTCAGGATCCTCCCTTTGACATGGGCTATATCACGACTACCCATCTGCTCGACATGATCCATCCCGACACGCTCGTGGTGAATGATCCGTTTTGGGTGCGCAACTATCCCGAAAAACTGCTTGTCCTGCAGTTTCCAGATCTGACGCCGCCTACGATGATCGCGCGTGACCTCGAGACGTTGAAAGCGTTTCGTGCTCAGCATGGTGATGTCATTCTGAAACCGCTTTATGGCAATGGTGGTGCCGGTGTCTTTAAGCTGAAGACAGATGACAGCAATTTGGCGTCACTGCATGAGCTTTTCGCGGGCATCAACCGCGAGCCCTTGATCATGCAGAAGTTCCTGCCAGCCGTTAGTGAAGGCGACAAGCGTGTCATCCTTGTCGATGGCGAGCCTGTGGGCGCCATCAACCGTGTGCCCGCGGCGGGCGAAACGCGCTCGAACATGCATGTGGGGGGGCGGCCCGAGAAAGTGGCGCTTACCGAACGGGATCGCGAGATTTGTGCGCGGATCGGGCCGCTCTTGAAAGAGAAAGGGCAGATTTTTGTCGGCATTGACGTGATCGGCGATTGGCTGACCGAGATAAATGTGACGTCACCAACGGGCATTCAGGAGCTTGAAAGGTTTGATGGCGTCAATATTGCCGAAAAGATCTGGCAAGCTATTGAGGCACGCCGCTAGACCTCTGCAGTTATCGCAAGCCGGTAGCTGACAGCCTCGGCCACATGAGGTCTTCGAACGTCGTCGGACCCTGCCAGATCGGCGATGGTGCGCGCCACACGCAAGACCCGGTGGTAACCCCGCGCAGAAAGGCCAAACCGCTCTGCCACCTTGACAAGCAGCGCACGCCCTTCTGTGTCGGGAGTTGCGATCTCTTCAAGCAGATGCCCTTCCGCATCGGCGTTCACGCGTGCACTGTCATGACCGGAAAACCGCGCCGATTGCTTGTCACGCGCAGCCAGTACGCGCGCCGCGATCGCAGATGAGCTTTCACCAGTTTCCGGCAGATCGAGATCGGTGAATGCAACCGGTGGCACCTCAATCCGCAGATCAAACCGGTCCATAAGCGGACCCGAGATGCGGCCCATGTAATCCTCTCCGCAAGCGGGGACGCGGGCGCAGGCGCGGGCAGGATCGGCCAGATAACCGCATTTACAGGGATTTGCGGCGGCGACGAGCATGAAGCGACAGGGGTAGCGCACATGCGCGTTGGCGCGCGCGACGACAACATCACCTGTTTCTATCGGCTGACGTAGAGTCTCGAGCACCGTGCGCGGAAATTCTGGAAACTCGTCCATGAACAGGACACCATTGTGAGCAAGGCTGATTTCACCCGGCTTGGCACCGCGCCCGCCACCGACGATGGCGGCCATGGAAGCGGTATGATGGGGTTCGCGAAACGGGCGATCCCGGTTGATCCCACCTTCGTCAAGCAATCCGGAAAGTGAATGGATCATGGACGTCTCAAGCGCTTCTGCCGGGGTTAGGGGCGGCAGAATGCCGGGAATACGCGCTGCCAGCATGGACTTGCCCGATCCGGGGGAGCCAACGAGCAGCAGGTGATGGCGGCCAGCGGCGGCGATTTCCAACGCCCTTTTGGCCCGTTCCTGCCCCTTCACTTCCGAAAGGTCGCGCTGAGTAGCACCATTGTGGACTTCACCCGGCGCGGATGCCGCAATAACCGACTGCCCAGTGAAATGGCGGATCACGTCACCCAGACTGCGCGGCGCGATGACATTTGCCGCGCCAACCCAGGCGGCTTCGGCCCCGCAAGCTTGCGGGCACAGGAGTGTGCGATCATCCCTTGCGGCGGCCATTGCGGCCGGCAAGGCGCCGACAACGGGCACCAACGTGCCGTCCAAGGACAATTCCCCCAATGCCACTGTCTGCTCGGCATCCTCACGGGGGATAATCTCAAGCGCGGCCAGCAGGGCCAAGGCGATTGGCAAATCGAAATGCGACCCCTCCTTGGGCAGGTCCGCGGGCGACAGGTTCACCGTTATCCGCTTTGATGGCAGCGCGATGGCCATGGAAGTGAGCGCGGCGCGCACGCGTTCGCGCGCCTCGGATACCGCTTTGTCGGGCAGACCCACGATGGAAAAGGCGGGGATGCCGGGCGTGACGGCGCATTGGACCTCGACCAGCCGCGCCTCAATGCCTTCAAATGCCACCGTGTAGGTCACTGCGACCATACCCATCTCCCCTAACGTGGTTAACGGGTAATTGCCGCTGGTTGAGGAATGGTTAACCCATATCCCCCGGCCATGGTTTGCGGCCAAGTTCCATCGGATAGGGCCAAGGGTCGTAGGTTTCGGCCCTTGAGGCCTCACGCCATGCCACGAATGCGGGATCTTTCAGGTGCCTTTCGACGTAAGCTTGTGAGTCTGCATTGATAGGCAGATCATAGGCCGTGATGCGCATGGCCACGGGTGCGTAAAATGCATCGGCAATTGTATAAGCGCCAAAGAGCCACGGGCCATCCTGACCATATTGCTCTTTCGCCAGCGCCCAAAGCGCTTCAATCCGGGTGATATCTGCGCGCACGGCGTCAGACGGCACAAATCCGTCCCAGACATGGGTGATCATATTGGGGCAATCACTGCGCAGGGCGAGGAAACTCGAATGCATCTCGGCGGTAATTGACCGCGCCAATGCGCGCGCGGCAGGGTCGGCGGGGTAAAGCGCGAATTCCGGGTGCCGCTCTGCCAGGGTTTCGGCGATGGCCAGGCTGTCTGACAAAACATGACCTTCGGGCGTGCGAACGGCGGGAACTGTGCGGGCCGGGGGCAAAGGGGCCAATTCGCTGCGGTAGGTGCCCGCATATAAGCCAACAAGATGCGTCTTGAAGGGGATGTTGAACTTTTCGAACAACAGCCAGGCGCGTAAGGACCAACTGCTGAAGGTGCGATCGCCGATATAGAGGTCATATGTCATGCAGTGACGCTAGCGTGCGTGCTGCAAATTCACGAACGATCATTCGTGACGCGGCGCATCACGCAATGTGATTGATCCGCCCGATCTGCCAGCTTCCGTCTGAGATCTGCATATCCGTGACCGACAGATTGTCGATATGATGACCCATCGCCTCATATGCACTGCATCCTGCGGCGCGCTGGATTTGCGTCATGATCACGCCGATATGTGCCACAAGAATGAGATGTTGATCTGGGCATGCGCGGATCAGGTCATCAACGGCGTCATTCACGCGTCTTGCAACCGCATTCCAGCTTTCGCCGTCTGGAGGAGCAAGATCGCCCGGCTCCTCCCAAAAACGGCGACTGAGATCGGGGTCACGGGCGGTGACTTCATCAAAACGCAAACCGTCCCAAAGGCCAAAATTGAACTCGCGCAACCCGGCATGGTGCGGCAAACGCTTCCGATTTTTTCCAATGGCGTCTGCAGTTGTGACTGCACGGCTAAGATCGGAAGACACAATCGCGGCATCTGCCGGCAAGTAACCAGCGACACGATCAATCAGAGCCTTATCGGATAAATCTGCAGGTACGTCCCGCCACCCGACAAAGGCTTTTTCATGTGTCGGCCCGTGCCGCACCCACCAGAGCCGGGTCATTGCGATTGATCTTTGAGCGTCATGGGCAGCCCCGCCATCACCACCACAACCCGGTCAGCGATGCTTGCGATCTGCTGGTTCAACCGCCCTTGCGCATTGCGAAAACGGCGGGCGAGCGCATTGTCCGGCACAACGCCCTGACCGACCTCGTTTGAGACGACCGCAACGGGTGCATCACAGTTTTGGAGCGCGGTGACGAGGTCAGCGCAGCGGGCATCAAGATCATGCGCCCCCAACAGAAGGTTGCTAAGCCAAAGCGTTGCGCAATCTATCAAGACAGCCTGATCAGAGGAGCGCTGGGCGAGCACTGCAGGCAGGTCAATCGGTTCTTCTATGGTATGCCATTTAGCGTCACGCGCCTCTTGATGAGCCGCAATTTTCGCGGTCATCTCGTCGTCAAAGCTCTGCGCCGTCGCGATGTAGATCGGCGCTAACCCCATGCTCAGAACCAGATTTTCGGCATAGGCGGACTTACCCGAAGCCGCGCCGCCCAACACGAGGGAAATCTTGGGTAACATTTCCTAAATACTTTATGTGATCCAGTCTTCGTGACCCTGCGTAATAAGACTTGAGAAAAAAGTTAATGCCTCGCACGGCGAATTGGGAGAATAAACATGGGTGTTACCGGTTTTTCTGATCAGAGTTTGTCACGTACGGCGATGAAAGCGGAACTGCTTGATGCAGAGACAGAGCTTGCGCTGGCCTATGCGTGGCGTGACGACCGGGACGAAGAAGCGCTGCACCGCCTGATCACTGCCTATATGCGTCTGGCGATCTCCATGGCTTCTAAATTTAAGCGCTACGGCGCCCCGATGAACGACCTTATCCAGGAGGCGTCCGTGGGCCTGATGAAGGCGGCGGACAAGTTTGACCCCGACCGCGGCGTGCGCTTTTCGACATATGCGGTCTGGTGGATCAAGGCGTCGATCCAGGATTACGTGATGCGTAACTGGTCGATGGTCCGGACCGGGTCGACATCCTCGCAAAAGTCGCTGTTCTTCAATATGCGCCGTGTGCAGGCGCGATTGGAGCGCGAAGCGGCGGCAGAGGGTCGTGAGCTTGACCGTCAGGAGATGCGCGAACTCATTGCCATCGAAGTGGGCGTTCCGCTGCATGATGTCGAGATGATGGAGGGGCGGCTCTCTGGTTCCGACTTCTCGCTCAACGCGACGCAGTCGAGCGATGACGAAGGCCGCGAATGGATCGATGCGCTTGAGGATGACGGTCCGCAGGCGTCGGAGACGGTGGAAAACAACCACGACAATGAAACTCTCCGCCAGTGGTTGATGACGGCGCTGTCGGCGCTGAATGACCGCGAGCAGTTCATCGTGCGGGAACGCAAGCTGCGCGATGACCCACGGACACTGGAAAGCCTGGGGACGGAGCTTGGCCTGTCGAAAGAGCGGGTACGTCAGCTGGAAGCAGCAGCATTCGGGAAAATGCGCAAAAGCCTTGAGGCGCAAAGCTCGGAAGTGCACGCCTTTTTCGCTTGAGCGCATCATTGTGTTTCCGGTCTGATCTGACCTAGTGTCAGCCCGACTACAGACCGGAGCGCCTGATGCTGGCTGGCAAACACATCTTGTTGATCGTTGGGGGTGGCATCGCCGCCTTTAAGTCGTTGGATCTGGTGCGCCGCTTGCGTGAAAAAGGGGTGCAGGTCACGCCAGTTCTGACGCGGGCCGGGGCGGAGTTTGTGACACCCCTCAGCCTGTCGGCGCTTTCCGCCACGAAAATCTATCAAGACCTCTTTGATCTCACTGACGAGGCCGAGATGGGGCATATCGAGTTGTCGCGCGCTGCAGACCTCATCGTCGTTGCACCTGCAACGGCTGATCTGATGGCCAAGATGGCCGGAGGGCATGCTGATGATCTTGCTTCAACGCTGCTCTTGGCGACGGACAAGGGGGTGCTGATCGCGCCATCGATGAATGTACGCATGTGGGAACATGCTTCGACCCAGCGCAACCTCGCGACTTTGCAAGGCGATGGCGTGCTGGTTGTCGGCCCGAATGAGGGTGATATGGCCTGCGGGGAATATGGCTCGGGGCGCATGGCGGAAGTGCCCGAAATCATCGCCGCGATTGATGCCGCGTTGGGTGATGGGCCGCTAAAGGGGCGGCACATCCTCGTGACATCCGGCCCGACACATGAACCCATTGATCCGGTGCGCTACATCGCTAATCGCTCATCGGGCGCGCAAGGAACGGCCATTGCCAAAGCGCTCGCCGCGATGGGAGCGGACGTGACCTTTGTGACCGGTCCGGCGGATGTGCCGCCCCCCGCTGGGGTGAACGTCGTGCGGATCGAGACCGCGCAAGAGATGTTGCGCGCGGTTGAGGCCGCACCGCCGGCAGAGGTGGCGATCTTTGCGGCAGCAGTGGCAGATTGGCATGTGGTCAATGCAGGGGCGCAGAAGATCAAGAAAGATGGCGACACTCTGCCAGCGCTAGAACTCGCGGAAAACCCCGACATCCTCGCGACAATTGCGCAAAAGCAGGAGGGGCGCCCACCGCTCGTGATCGGCTTCGCAGCCGAGACCAATGATGTGGTCGCACATGCGACTGCAAAGCGGGCGCGTAAGGGATGTGATTGGATCGTGGCCAATGATGTCTCGCCCGAAACGGGCATAATGGGCGGCCAAGAGAATGCGGTGACGTTGATCACCGACGATGGGGCAGAGACCTGGCCGCGCAAGTCCAAGGATGCGGTTGCGCAGAAGCTGGCTCAACGCATTGCAGAGGCGGTTTCGTGACGGTTGAAATCCGGTTGCAATGGGCTGAGGGGGCTGATCGGACGCTTGGCCTGCCAAAATATGAAACCGCCGGTGCGGCTGGCGCCGATCTGCGCGCCAATCTGGAAGGCAAGCGCCCCATCGTGCTGCAGCCCGGCGACCGTGCGTTGATCCCTACCGGGTTTCACATGGCGATCCCGCCGAACTACGAAGTGCAAGTGCGGCCACGATCCGGGCTGGCGCTGAAACATGGTGTGACGCTGGTGAATACCCCCGGCACGATTGACAGCGATTATCGCGGGCCTGTTGGCGTGATCCTGATCAATCTGGGCCAAGCGGATTTCACGATCACCCACGGGATGCGCATCGCGCAGATGGTTGTTGCCCCCATGATCCAGGCAAACATGGCGCAGGTCGATATGCTTGATGCCACACCGCGCGGCGCGGGCGGGTTCGGGTCAACCGGCGTATGATTATGGTCGGCGCCATGGCCGCAACCCTTTGGGGGATCGGTATCGCGATGAAGGTGCCCTATGCCGTGCGCTGGAACATGATGGGTATCCTGCTGGTCGGCGTAATGATGTTGCATGTGATCCTGCCCAACGGGCATCCCTTGCGCATGGCCACGGGCGGAGATGCACGGCTTTGGGGCCTACTCATCGCCTTCGGCTTCATGGTCTGGGGGTATCGCCGTGTGCTGGGGAATTTGCGTGCGCGGGTTGCGGCACGGGAAAGCGATGCGCCCGCGCCATCGTCGGACAGCTTTTCTGAGACGGAACTCGACCGCTATGCCCGCCATATCGTTCTGCGCGAGATTGGTGGGCCGGGGCAAAAGGCGCTGAGAAACGCCAAGGTGCTCGTGGTCGGGGCAGGGGGGTTGGGTGCGCCCGCGCTGCAATATCTTGCCGCAGCTGGCGTCGGGACGATTGGTGTGATTGATGACGACGTCGTGGAAAACGCCAATCTGCAAAGGCAGGTCATCCATCTTGATCGGAATATCGGCATGCCAAAGGTGCATTCCGCGGCCGAGGCGATGACGGCGCAGAACCCCTTCGTGACCGTGCGCCCCTATCACCGCCGTCTGACGGCAGAGATCGCGGCGGACCTCTTTGATGACTACGATCTGATCCTTGATGGCACGGATAACTTCGATACCCGCTATCTGATCAACGCTACTGCAGTCGAGAAAGGTAAACCCCTGATCGCAGCGGCCCTGACCCAATGGGAGGGACAGATCAGCCTCTATGACCCGACGAAAGGCACCCCATGCTATGCTTGTGTTTTTCCAGATACCCCCGACCCGGCTCTCGTGCCCTCCTGTGCCGAGGCAGGCGTTGTCGGGCCACTGCCGGGTGTGATCGGCGCGATGATGGCGGTTGAGGCGCTAAAGGTGATCACCGGAGCAGGTGAGGGTCTGGGCGGCAAGTTGCTGATTTATGACGCACTTTATGCGCAGACAAGGACGATCAGCATCAAACCACGCGCCGATTGTGCCGCTTGCGGCGGCAGGGGCTTGCACGTCAAGGCCTGACCTTCATACTGCGGTCCAAATGACAAAACTGGGGAGATGTTGATGCGTATTCTAACGGTGCTCGCTGCGGCGCTTTTTGCGACCTCGGCCGTCGCTGACGGTCATTTGCCTGATCTGGAAGGGCGCGAGATCGTCGTCGTGACTGAAAACGCCTATCCGCCACTGCAGTTCATTGACAGCAATGGCGATGCCGTCGGCTGGGAATATGATGCGATGGCTGAGATTGCAGAGCGGCTGAACGCGACGATTGTCTATGAGAATATTAGCTGGGATGCGATGATCCCCGCTGTTTCCGAAGGACAGTTTGATCTGGGGATGACCGGGATCACGATCCGCGAGGATCGGGCGGAAGTTGTTGATTTCTCAGATAAATACATGACGTCCGAAATGGTCATGATGGTGCGCGGAGACGAAGACCGGTTCACCGATGCCGCCAGTTTTGCCGCTGATGACGACCTGTTAATGGCTGCCCAACCCGGCACAACTCCTTTCTATGTTGGCGTCTATGACGTGCTCGATGGCGACGAGGCGAACCCGCGCATCAAGCTGATGGAAACTTTTGGCGCAACCGTGCAGGCTTTGCGTGCTGGCGATGTTGATCTGGTGCTAACCGACGGCACAGCGGGCAACGGCTATGTCGAAGCGTCTGATGGCGGGCTGAAGATCATTGGTGAGAAACTGGGGACGGAGGATTTCGGTTTCATCTATCCAAAGGGCTCCGATCTGGTCGAACCGATCAACGCTGCCATTGCTGATATGTGGGCTGACGGCACGATTGAAGCGCTGAACACCAAGTGGTTCCTTGACTACAAGCTGGGTGAGTAAACCCTGAAGTGGAGGTCCCGGGTCAGGCCCGGGACGCCCTCGCATGTTGCCCACATCTCCGAACGATGATGACTTTCCCTGGTGGCTGGTCGCCGTGGTGTCGATTGGTCTTTACCTGTTTTGGCAAGTCCTGACGGTTGAGGAATATTCGCGCGTTCTCAACACGTTGCGCCGAGGCATCTGGGTCACGATTTATGTGACAATCGTTGCGTACACGTTGGCGTGTCTGCTGGGGCTTGGGCTGGCTCTGGCGCAGCTTTCCAAATCCATCATTCTGCGTCAGATTTCGCGGTTCTACATTGAGGTGATGCGCGGTATTCCGATCATCGTCCTCCTTCTGTATGTGGCCTTCGTCCTAGCACCTGCCATGGTGGCAGGCTGGAGCTGGGTCCTGGGGCAGTTGGGGTTGGAGCCGATCCGCACACGCGATTTCTCACTGCTGTGGCGTGCGGTGATCGCGCTCACGCTCGCCTATGCGTCGTTTCTGGCTGAGGTGTTTCGCGCCGGGTTGCAATCCATCGACAAAGGTCAGATCGAGGCGGCAGAGGCGCTGGGCCTTTCGCGCTGGCAGCGCTTTCGCCTGATCGTCTTTCCGCAGGCTTTGCGGGTGATCCTGCCGCCTTTGGGCAATGATTTTGTAGCGATGGTAAAGGATTCGTCACTCGTCAGTGTGCTGGGCGTGACGGACGTGACCCAGTTGGGGAAGGTTACGGCGGCGGGCAATTTCCGGTATTTTGAGACCTATAACGTCGTGGCGCTGGTGTATCTGACGATCACTATCACGCTTTCGCTGGCCTTGCGCAGATTTGAGAAGCGAATGCGCGAGAGGTAGGTGGCAACTTCTAAGGGTGCACCCTAGGTTAGCAACAAAGGAGAACTGTCATGACAAACCCGCTGCTTGCTGATTGGTCTACCCCGTTTGAAATGCCGCCCTTTGATCTGATTTCGGACGACGATTACGCCCCGGCGCTGGACATCGCGATGGACGAAGCGCGTGCGAACATCGCCGCGATTGCGGAAAGTGCGGAACCTGCCACTTTTGAAAACACGATCGCGGCGCTGGACGCGACCGAGGATGCGTTGAACCGGGTCCTGAGCACGTTTTACGCGGTCGCCGGTGCTGACAGTAATGACAAGCGCGAGGCCCTGCAGCGCGAATTTGCCCCGAAGCTGAGCGCCTATGGATCGGAAGTTGTTGAGAACAAGAAGCTGTTTGCGCGGATCGAGGCCGTGTGGCAGGCCCGCGACAACCTTGATCTGACACCGGAACAACAACGTCTCCTGATGTTGAAACGGCGCAATTTTGTGCGGGCCGGTGCCCAGTTGAGCGGCGCGGCAGAGAAGGAACTGCGCGAGGTGAAGTCGCGGCTGTCCGTTCTGGGCACGGATTTCATGCAGAACCTTCTTGCCGACGAACGCGACTGGTTCATGACGCTTGGTCCAGATGATCTGCAAGGGTTGCCTGATTTTGTGGTGGCCACGGCTAAAGCTGCTGGTGCGGAGAAAGAGGCAGACGGTCCGGTCGTGACCTTGTCTCGGTCCTTGATCGTCCCGTTTCTGCAATTCTCCGAGCGGCGCGATCTGCGCCAGAAGGCTTACGAGGCCTGGGTGGCCCGCGGTGCCAATGGCGGTAAGACTGATAACCGCGCCATCGCGGCTGAGACGCTGAAACTGCGCGAAAAGCGGGCCGCACTTTTGGGCTATGAAACCTTTTCTGATTTCAAGCTGGAAACGGAGATGGCCAAGACCCCCGATGCGGTGCGCGATTTGCTGATGCAGGTCTGGCGCCCGGCCAAGGCTGCCGCCGATGCGGATGCCGAAGTGCTTGAGCGCATGCTGCACGCCGATGGCTGGGATGGCCCGTTGGAACCATGGGACTGGCGGTTCTATTCCGAGAAGCGGCGCAAGGAATTGCACGATCTCGATGAAGCCGAGTTGAAACCCTATCTGCAGCTTGAACGGATGATCGCGGCGAGCTTCACCTGCGCTAGCCGATTGTTCGGACTGGAGTTCAAGGAGATCGAAGGGCCGCGTTATCACCCGGATGTCCGGCTGTGGGAGGTGACCCGCGACGGAGAACATGTTGCCGTGTTCATGGGCGATTATTTTGCGCGGAACTCAAAGCGGTCGGGTGCTTGGTGCACCGCGATGCGCGTCCAGAAACGTCATGGCGGTGTGGCGCAACCGCTTATTCTGAACGTCTGCAACTTTGCCAAGCCCGAAGAGGGGAAGCCCGCGCTTTTGTCCTATGACGATGCGCGCACG
The DNA here is from genome assembly GCF_033963905.1 of Cognatiyoonia sp. IB215182. Classification (NCBI taxonomy): domain Bacteria; kingdom Pseudomonadati; phylum Pseudomonadota; class Alphaproteobacteria; order Rhodobacterales; family Paracoccaceae; genus Cognatiyoonia; species Cognatiyoonia sp. IB215182. The sequence goes on along the minus strand of NZ_JAXBMB010000002.1, from coordinate 269,103 downwards.
CTGTTTCACGAATTTGGGCATGCGCTGCACCAGATGCTGTCAGATGTGACCTATGAGAGCATGAGTGGCACATCCGTGGCACGCGATTTCGTTGAACTTCCCAGCCAGCTTTACGAGCATTGGCTAGAGGTGCCCGCAGTTCTAAGCGAATTTGCCACACATGCCGAAACAGGTGAACCGATGCCGCAGGATTTGCTTGATCGGATGCTTGGCGCATCCACCTACGACATGGGATTTCAGACGGTCGAATATGTGGCCTCGGCCCTTGTTGATCTGGGCTTCCACGACGGGCCCGCGCCGAGCGATCCAATGCAAAAACAGGCCGAAATTCTGGAAGAGATCGGGATGCCACACGCGATCCGCATGCGCCACGCGACACCCCATTTTGCGCATGTCTTTGCCGGTGATGGCTATTCCAGCGGCTATTACAGCTACATGTGGTCAGAAGTGATGGATGCCGACGCCTTTGCCGCCTTTGAAGAGGCAGGCGGCCCGTTTGATCAGGATGTGGCGAAGCGACTGGAAGAGACGGTGCTGTCCTCAGGTGGATCGGTCGATGCGGCGGAGCTTTACACCGCGTTCCGTGGTCGTCTGCCCGGTGTCGAGGCGCTCTTGAAAGGGCGGGGTCTGGACAAAGCGGCCTGACGACACGTTAGGAGATGGGCATTAGTTGCGCGGATCATCAGGGTGCCTTTGCACGCCGATAGGGTCTTTGTGGATCATCACGTCTGCGCGGGGGTAGGCCGCGATGATCGCGCGCCTGAGTGCGGCGCCGATCGCGTGCGCCTCATCCAGGCTTTGCGAACCGTCAAGCTCGATATGCAAGTTGACAAAGACCTTGCTGCCCGCGACCCGGGTCTTGAGATCATGGTAGCCATGCACCCCGTCGAAACTTTCGGTGATGGCGCAAATGCCCGTAATCATTTCAGGGTCGGCTTGCTTGTCCATCAACGCGTCCCAAGCGGATTTGCCGATCCTGAGTGCCCCGACTATCAGGAGTGCCGCGGCCCCTAGCGCGACAACGCTGTCGATCTGGTGCAGTCCAAATGTGCCTGACGCCCAAAGCGCGAAGATTGCGCCGACATTCGGGATCAGATCGCCGAGGTAGTGCAGGCTGTCTGCGCGCACGACCTTGTTGTCGGTGCGGCGCGCGACATAGCGTTGCCACATCACCAGGCCCAAGGTAATCGCAATTGCGAAAAGCATGAGCGTGATGCCCAAACCTTCGCGTTCTGGGATGGCCGCCTCGCCGGAAATTAGCCGCAGGATCGCTGCCGTCGCAATGACCCCGGCAGAAGCCAGAATGAAAAGTGACTGCCCAAGTGCCGCAAGATCCTCGGCCGAGCTATGGCCGAAATTATGGTCCTCGTCGGCGGGTTTGGCCGCATAGGCAATTGCGATCAAGCCGCCAAGCGACATCATCAGGTCGAGCGCGCTGTCCGCAAGGCTTGCGGCAACAGCGAGCGATGACGTCTCACCGTAAGCCCAGAGCTTGATGATAACGAGAACCAGCGCGACGGCGACGGAAAGGACACCGGCAGACAGATTAAGCTGGGTATCGCGGCGCAGGGACATGAGATTGCATCATGCATATCCCGGCAGGTGATGCCATCGGTTGGAGGGGTTAATCGCGGATTTCGCTTTCTGCCACGCCCCAGAGCGTCGCTTTCGGTGCCCAACCGCGATAACCACCCGCAGTCAGGCGACACCAATCTGGCGTACATTGTCCAAGCCGCGCGATCACCCCAGGTTCCAGCATCGCATTTTCGAGCGCGCCTTCTTCTGGCCGGGCACGCAGAGCAGTGATCTCACCGTCAATCAGGACAGTGCGCGCACCTGACAGCATGGTGTAATGCACCCACCCGCCTTGTCCGTCGCGGTCAATGACCCGGCGCCAATGGCCATATTCCGCTATCACCTGCAGTGGCATATGGCGACGCGTGAAGACCCAATCGATCCGATGTGACAAGGACGGCCCCCGCCGCACGTTTGACTCGGATGTCTTGAGCGAAACGAAACGTGGCAATGGCAGGTTCGTTTCGGGACCCAGCGTTGGGGTCTCATTCACCGGTTGGGCGGCGGCGTGGCTGGCCAGATTTGTCACAAGACAAACAACGCCCAGCATCGCGCAAAGCCGCTTCACCACGTTTCGCATTTTCGGCCCTTACTGCTTTCATTTGGCGCGCGGTTCTTGTGCTGCGCGTCCCTTTCGCGCAACCTGCCATGGGAAGAAGTTCTTGAAAACCCGTGGGAGGGATCTCAATGCCAGGTAAGCGGTTGAGTGTTGTCGTGACGCGACGGTTGCCTGAAGTGGTCGAGACCCGCATGAAAGAGCTGTTTGATGTGGCGCTGCGTGACGATGATACGCCGATGACCGCCGACGAACTCGCGGCGGCAATGAGCCAGGCCGATGTTCTTGTTTCGACGATCACCGACCAGATCGATGCAAAGCTTTTGGCGCGGGCCGGCGAACGGCTGAAGCTGATCGCCAATTACGGGGCTGGCGTCGACAACATCGACGTGGCCACCGCCCGGCAGCGCGGCATTCATGTGTCGAACACCCCCGGTGTCGTGACCGAGGATACGGCGGATATGGTTATGGCCCTGATCCTTGCCGTCACCCGCCGCATGGCTGAGGGGCTGCGTATCGCGCAGTCGCAGGAATGGTCGGGCTGGTCACCCACAGCGATGATGGGTGGTCGGATCAAAGGGCGTCGTTTAGGTATTTTGGGCATGGGCCGGATCGGGCAGGCGGTGGCGCGGCGTGCGGCGGTCTTTGGCATGCAGGTGCATTATCATAACCGCAAACGCCTGCGCCGCGAGATTGAGGAGGCGCTGGAGGCCACCTACTGGGACAGTTTGGATCAGATGGTCGCGCGCGTCGATATTCTGTCGATCAACTGCCCGCATACGCCCTCGACATTTCATCTGATGAATGCGCGGCGGCTGAAGCTGATGAAACCCGATGCGGTGATCGTGAATACCTCGCGCGGCGAGGTGATCGATGAAAACGCGCTGACCCGCATGTTGCGCGCAGGCGAGATTGCTGGCGCCGGCCTGGATGTGTTTCAACGGGGTCCGATGATCAACCCACGGCTGCAAGAGCTGCCAAATGCGATACTTTTGCCACATATGGGATCTGCGACGCTCGAAGGTCGTATCGAAATGGGCGAGAAGGTTATAATCAATATAAAGACTTTTGAGGATGGTCACAGGCCACCTGATTTGGTCGTTCCGTCTATGTTGTGATTCTTGATCAGTGTTAAGGTTTTGGTGATCCGTTTCTCGGTAGCTTCGTATAACTCCTAATGACAGTATGGTGTGCGGTGCACATCTTCCATATAGGGATCCGTGACCTAATGCGTATCTTGCTGCCCTTGTACGGTTTGCTGATTGTGGTCTTTGCCGTCGGTTTTGTTTACGTGTTCAAGGCTGGGCTTGATCACTATGTTGCGTCCAACAGCCTCGCAGAGATGCAGATTGACCCGCCTGACGGCTGGACTGTTCGTCCTTACCAGCTTGCCGATGGCGCTGTAATCACGGGCAGTGATGTTGATCCGGCAGCCGCCATTGGTACAACTGCGACCATTCTCAACAGCTTTGACATCCCCACCGGCGGCTTGAAAGAAGGCGCTGTAAAGACCTTCCAGCGTGACAATGAAATGCTGGCGTTGCGCTTGGAGCGGGGACCGCATGAACCAAAGCGCGTGTCTTTGGCAGACCGTTTGGGCTATGGAACGCCCGAAGAGACGCTTGATCCCGACACCGTGTTTGCGACTGTGGCGGGATTGCCGCTGATCGCGCATCCGCGCGAGTCAATTGTTGAAGGGATGCCCGCACCGCGGCCGGTTAACTACCGTTACTTCACCATGACAATCGGCGACAAAACGATCGATGAAGTCATGGAAGTGGCCGTTTTGACCAACAGCAGCGACGCAGCTTTGGTCGCGATCCTTGATCGAGTTGATATTGCTTTTTTGAATGAGCGGTTGCCGACACCCGATACGCGCGTCATGGCATCTGCGGGCGTGTTGACACGTGATGCACTGCCATTGTCGGATGTACCACCCCGACCAACCCCTGCATATCGCGCACTGGAATTACTCGCGTCTGGGCAGAGTTTTGACGCACCTTGGGGCGAGGCGTTGGCGCAAATCCGAGACGGCCAGATCACGTCTTTTGAGGAATTGCAAACCCGGTATCCGCGCATCGATACATTGCCTTATGCGCTGCTTGAAGTGCTTGAAGACGGATCGCAAACAAGTACAGCCCGCTATTATGCGCGTATTCTGAGTAATAGCGGGCGAGCATGGAGTGGTCACGAATTTCACGTGCTCTCTACAATCGCCGAGGTTGGCAGTACGCAGGCAGATCTGAACGAGTATCTCGCCGGACAGTATGACGTCGCAGCCGAAGTGCTTGCGCTGGCAAAACGCTTGCCAGAAGGCCCAGCACCCGGCGCCACGCCTGCACAGGTCGTGCAATCGGGTGTCGTGCCCACCGGAGGTTTGCGGAACGCAGCAACCTGCGTGCTGGAGAATGGCGTGCGGCGCTGTACTGTAGGCAGCAACTAAAACCTTCGTAAGCCGCGTTGTTGGCGGTCTGAAGGCCGAGGTATGTAGCAACGTTGGGTTGGCCTAGACGCCGCCCGCCCAGTGCTTTGGAAGAAGTGCCTTGTCTTGGCCAACCTCAACGATTTCGCGGTAATGCTTCATTGAATGGGCCGGGAAGGGTCGTTGTTGTGTTGGCGCAAGCTCTCTAACACGGCCCATATGATTGAACGCACCAGGCAGTTTTGGAACCACATCGTCCACGCGGTTGATCAGCAGGCATTTTTCGTGGTGTTTGACGGGTCCTTTCGCGAATTTCGGGCGTGGTGCAGCAAAGCCGATACCCGGCGCGCCATAGCTTTTTGACAGGATTTGCGTGGCAGCAGCGCCGAGCGAATGTCCGATCACATATTTCGGACGGATATTCAGTGTCTTGAGCCACTCGAAAACAACCGAAGAATAGGCCAAAAAACCCTGATGCCAGGTCGTGCCAGAATGCCCTTTCTCGGTCTTGTCATCGCTCATCCGGAATTGCTGTTGGCCAAGCCGCAAGGGGCGCAAGTTGTAGCGCAAATAATCGCGGACCGAATTCGATCCGGGCAAAAGCAGGATATCCCCTTCCAGCAAATGGGCCTGCACATCCTGATGCCCGCAGGAATGGACGACTTTGGGGGATGTGATCCGCTGCGCGGAATAGCTTGCTTCGGCCAGTTTGGCCGCGTCTTCAATGGGAAACTTCATCATAATCACTCTCCTGAATATGCTCAGAAAAGCATGGGTGTTGACGTAAGGTCCAGTGGGGAAACCCTGACCGGGTGCTCCCGCTGTCGCAATCGGACGCTGAGAGGTCGGCTGGTTCTGTCGCGTTGCCCCGCTTTCGCGCAGATTATGCGCAGGCAAGTGAAGGGAGTCGTGCATGAAAACCCAAGTCAAAGCATTGGTCGTCGGTGGCGGCGCTGTGGGCACGTCGATTGCCTATCATCTGGCCAAAGCGGGCTGGGACGATGTGATGCTTTTGGAGCGGGATGAGCTGACTAGCGGGTCGACCTGGCACGCGGCGGGTCTCTTGCCCCTGTTCAATATGTCCTACGCGACGACTCATATCCATAAGTATTCCGTCGATTTCTATAAGACGTTGGAGGAAGAGACCGGACTGAACGCCGGTTTCGCCGTCGTCGGCAACCTGCGCATGGCCCAGACCCAGGAGCGGATGGATGAGTATATGCTCTACGCCTCCACCGCCGAGACCTGCGATGTCCCTTACGTCTGGATGACGCCGGATGAGATCAAGGCGAAATGGCCATTGATCCGGACCGAGGATCTGAAAGGCGCGCTGTATCACCACACGGATGGCTACATTAACCCCGCTGATGTGACCCAGGCGATGGCCAAGGGGGCCCGCCAGCGCGGCGTGATGATCGAACGCAAATGGCAGGCAGATGCGTTTCGCTGGAATGGTGAGGCCTGGGAGGTGACCTGCACGAAGATGGTCGAGAAGGGCGGCAATCTGGTGCCTTCGGATGAGCAGATCGTGATCACGGCGGAGCATGTGGTGACGGCCAGCGGCAACCACGCGCAGACGACGGCGAAGAAGCTGGGCATCAAGATCCCAGCGATCCCGGTTGAGCACCAGTTCATCGTTATGGACAAGGACCCGGCGCTTGAGGCCTTCCGGGCTGAGGGCAATGTCGAACACCCGGTGGTGCGCGATGCCGACGCGCAGTCTTATGTGCGCGAAGAACGCGGTGGCTGGATCTTAGGTGTCTATGAAAAGGGCGCGCCCGCCTGCTTTGAATACGGTGTGCCGGACAGTTTCCGCGCGGACCTCTTCCCGCTCGATCTGGAGCGGATCGAGGAGCAGTATATGGCGATGATCCACCGTATCCCGTCCTGCAAGGAAAGTGGGCTAAAGGACGATTTTAACGGGCCGATTTGCTACACCCCGGACGGCAACCCGCTGGTCGGGCCAGCGCCGGGGCTGACGAATATGTGGCTGGCCGAAGGGTTCTCTTTTGGCATCACCGCTGCTGGCGGCACGGGCTATTACCTCGCTCAGATGATGGTCGAGGGAGAGGCGGAGATCGACATGGCCTCGCTTGATCCCAAGCGCTACGGCGATTGGATGACGACGGAATATGCGGCGCGCAAGAATGAGGAATGCTACGACCACCTCTATATCCTGCACCACCCGGATGAGGAGCGGCCAGCCTGCCGTCCGCTGCGCACCTCGCCCGCTTATGACCGGCAAAATGCGCGTGGCGCACAATTTGGGCAGGTGAACGGGTGGGAGCGTCCGAATTACTATGCACCAGAGGGGTTTAATGATGAAGAAAGCCGGTCGTTCCGACGCGGCGGCTGGTGGCAATATGCGGTGGATGAGGCGAAGGCGATCCGCGAGGGCGTGGGTCTGATCGACGCCACCGCCTTTGCCAAGCACCGGATCAGCGGGCCGGGGGCGACGGCGTTCCTGGATTGGTTCACGACCAACAAGCTGCCCAAAGTGGGCCGGATCAATCTGACCTATGCGCTGACGGCAGCGGGCACGACGCGGACCGAATACACCATCGTTCGGGTGGCCGAGGATGACTACTATCTTGTTTCCGCCGGGGCGTGGCACGCCTATGACGAGGATTACCTTTACAAGGCGATCATGGAGAAAGAGCCTGATTTTGGTCGCATCAACGAAGAGGATGTGACGACCAAATGGGGTGTGTTTGCGATTGCCGGGCCGAAATCACGCGATGTGCTGGCCGAGGTGGTCAAGGATGCGGACCCCGCGACGGCATTGTCGAACAAGCGCTTTCCATGGCTGTCGATGCGGAACATCGAATTGGGCATGTGTCCGGTCCGCGCGATCCGCGTGGCCTATACGGGCGAGTTGGGGTGGGAGTTGCATCACCCAATTGAGATGCAGAACTACCTGTTCGATCTGCTGGAGAAGGCAGGCGAAAAACATGGGATGAAACTCGTCGGCGCACGGGCGCAGAACTGGCTGCGACAAGAGAAATCCTATCGCGCGTTCGGGACTGAACTGGGTCGCGACGCGACCCCGCTGGAGGCGGATTTGCCGCGTTTCGTCGACCTCTCCAAGGACTTCCACGGTAAGGCCGAGATGGAGGCCAAGGGTATCCGATCGCAATGTGTCACGCTGTTGATTGATGGACCGGACGATGCTGATCCCTGGGGTCGTGAAGCGCTGTACCACGGTGAGACGCGCGTCGGGCGGCTGACGTCAGGGGGATACTCCGTCGCCTTCGGTAAGTCTATTGGGATGGGTTATGTCACGCCCGATCTTGCGATTGTGGGCACAAAACTGAAGGTGAAAATGCTCGATCAGCTGTGGGATGCACAGATTGTCGAAGACAGCCCGTACGATCCGCAAAATGCAAGGATCAGGGTCGACGGTTAACCACCTAGCTGCGCCACTTGCGGCGCAGCAGAGTCAGGCGGCGTCGACTGCGGATGATCGCCGCTGACAATGGCGCCTGAAGTGCCGGGATATCAATGGCGAGAAGCAAGAGGCCAAGCGGGATCATCCAGAAACCCAACACCGGCAGCATGCCCAAAGTGCCACCGATAATCAGCAAAAGGGCGACAACAATGCGGCCCGCTATCCATCCACGCGAGCGTAGCTTTGCGACACCAGGCATTAAGCGCCCCAGCCTGTCAAATTGCCGGTCGAACCTGCGGCGCTGCTTGTCGCGTTGTTTCTCGCGCATTTTGCCAACCTTGATGATGCGGCCAGAGCTCACTTTGCCATGAATGATTGCAGCGTCTGCTTTTGGCGCCCTGTCTCATGAAAATTGGTTGGGGCAAGCCAGCTTTCCAATGCAGCTTTGATACGTTGCCAGTCCTGATCGAGGATCGAGAACCACGCCGTGTCCCGGTTGCGGCCCTTATAGATGAGTGCTTGCCGAAACAATCCGTCATAGGTGAAACCCAAACGCTCTGCCGCGCGCCGCGATGGCGCATTCAGAGCATCGCATTTCCATTCGTAGCGCCTGTAGCCCAATTCATCAAAAACGCGTTTCATCATCAGATACATCGCCTCGGTCGCCATGGGCGTGCGCTGCAGTGCTGGAGAGAACGTGATGTAGCCAACCTCAGCTACGCCGTGTTCAGGCTGGATGCGCAGATAACTGGCAACGCCGACGGGTTTGTCGGTGGCCGTATCGATGATGGTAAAGAACAGCGGGTCGGTGCTTGTGCAGGCATTGGTTACCCATGCGGTGTAATCGGCTTCTGATGTAAATGGACCTGTTGGCATATAGGTCCAAAGCGCGCCGGTGGTTTCGGCGCTGAAGGCCGCATGTAAGTCCGCGGCGTGAGAGCGGGCGAGCGGGACCACATCGCAGGTTCGTCCCCGCATTGGGGTGTGCGGGATGGGTGCGCACGCGGTCCAATCGGGGACCGGCGCGCCGATGGCTTGGCCAAGTTCGTTGACGCGCGTCATCCGAAACGCGCCGGAGACAGGGCAGCGATTGTGCTGGCGTCCAATGTGGAAGGCCTTCCCGCGATGAGGTCGGCAAGAAGCTGGCTGGCGCCGGGGCTTGATTGCATGCCGTAGCCGCCTTGGCCTGCGCACCAGATGAAACTGGGCTCTTTTGGGTCCGGGCCAAGCACAAGTGTCCGATCCGGGGCAAATGTCCGTAATCCGGCCCATGAACTTAGGAGGCGGGTGACTGGCGTTGTTACATGGGCCGCGTAGCGATCAAGCCCTTCGGCCAGCGTCAGGTCATCAGCATAGGCGTCGTGCGGCGCAACCGGGTCTTCGTCGGCGGGGGAGACGATCAGCGCGCCCGCGTCGGGCTTCGCATACCAGTCTTCGCCGGGGCCAAACAGCATCGGCCATTTGTCGACCGTCATGCCGTCTGGCGCGGGGATCCGCGCCATTGACCGGCGCAACGGCGTAAAGCCAAGGGGCGCAATGCCTGCCATTTCGGCAATCTGATCGACCCAGGCGCCGGCGGCGTTTATGATGTTTTGGGTCGTGTAGCTCCCCTGCGCAGTGGTGACGGTCCAGCCGGATTTGGTGCGTATGATCTCTTGAACAGGTCGTTTAGTCGCAATTGTCGCCCCGTTGGCACGGGCGTGCCGGGCGAAGCTTTGGATGAGCTTATCGGTATCGATATCCCAGGCATCCGCGTCATAGGCGGCGCGGTCGATTTTTTCCGTATCGAGTGTTGGGATCAGCCCCTGGGCTTCAGCCATAGTAATCGGGTCAAGCTTCATTGTCGCCTGATCTTCCGCAAAGAGCGTTGCATTGGTGGGTGAACCCACCAGCAGAAGGCCGCGGGGATGCAGCACGTCGGCGCTTTCATGATAGTCCCGGCTGGCCTGGTTCAGCGCCACGGTTGAGGGCTTGCCATAGTTTTCTTCGAAAAGCGCCGCTGATCGGCCAGAGGCGTGATAAGCGAGCGCATCTTCTGCCTCAAGAAGTGTCACGCTTCCAAGTTCGGACAGGCGCGCCGTAGCCGAGATGCCTGCAATCCCGCCGCCAATAATCAGAAAGTCGATCATCCTTCTTCCAGGCGATCGGTCGCTGGGGCTGGAGCGACGCTGAGGTCGGTTATCTGGGAATAGAGTGCGGCGGGCATCTCAAAGTCCTGTGCGGCGAGCGATGGCTGCAATTGCGCAACTGACCGGGCAGAGATAATTGGTAGCGGCTTGGCAGGATGGCTTTGTACCCATTTCACTGCAAGTGTTGCGGGTGCTGTTTCATGGTCAGCCGCAAGGCGAGCCAAGGCTTCGGCTGTCTCGTGCATCCAATCTTGCGCATAACGGGCTTTGTATCTCGGATCCTCGTTCAGGCGCCCGGTTTTGCCCTTGCCGTATTTCCCTGTCAGCAATCCGCCCCCCAAGGGTGAATAAGGGATGATAGTGATGTCCTGGTCTTGCGCCATCGGGAAAATCTCAACTTCGGCCTGGCGTTTGACCAGACTGTACATCGGCTGGATCGCATCGATTTGCGTGCCAAGCGATTGGGCGACGGCCTGCGCTTTCATCACTTGCCAGGCGGCATAGTTCGACACCCCGATATGGCGGATGGCACCGGTGGATTGGAGTTCAGCCAGCGTGCTGAAGGTTTCCTCAAGCGGTGTGTCATCGTCAAAGCGGTGCATGTAAAGCAGGTCCACCGCATCTTGATCCAATTGTTTGCGGCAGGTATCGAAATGCTTGGTAATGTTTTCACGCGATGCGCCGCCGACATACCCCACTTTAGTGGCCAGATAGATATCGTTGCGATGATCCTTGATCAGCTTGCCCAGGATCGTCTCAGCCGCGCCACCGGTATAGCCTACCGCCGTATCGAAGTGGTTGATCCCGGCTGCGCGGGCGGCGTCATACATCGCTTGGCTTTCTGCCTCATCCGCTGTGCCGCCAAACTGCATCGTGCCAAAAGTCAGGCGAGAAATCGGAGCGCCGTTGCGTGTCGTCAGATCAGTCATTGCGGCACAGTGGCATGGGTGTGTTACGATGAAAAGACATCATCAGGAGAACCGGAATGGGCCGCGAAGCCATCGCCGTATGTCACTGGCAAGGGGAAGTCGCCGAGGCGAAACTGCATCTTGATAGCAAGATGCTGAGCCTGCGGGGTGAGATGCGCGTTGATATCCCACGTGACGATATACGTGATGTTGTCTTGCGTGATGACGGCTTGCAGGTCGTGACCCCTGGGCCTGTGCTTTTCATGGAGTTTTCGCAGAAGGATGCGGGCCTTTGGCAAAAGGCCTTGCTGAAAAAGCCGCCCACGCTGGCCGAGAAACTGGGGGTTAGTGCAGAGAAACCCGCTTTCGTGCAAGGTTCGTTTGACGATGCGCCTTTGGCCGAGGCGCTGGCGGGTGCGACTGTGCCAGCGCCAGACGAGGCGTCCATACTTTTGGCGATAGTCATGACGCTGTCCGATTTGGAAGCTGCGTCCGATCTCGCCTTGGCCCACCCGGATCGGCACATCTGGATGGTCTATCGCAAGGGCAAAGCAGCCGAAGTGGGCGATACGATCATCCGCGCCCACATGCGCGACAGGGGTTTCATCGACAGCAAGACGAGTGCTGTTTCAGATCAACTCACCACGACGCGGTATCGCTTTCGAGCCAAGTAGACCTCGACCCCGATCAGGTGGGGCAAGTAGAACGCCACATTCTGGGCCAGGTCGAACGCGCCGGTAAAGCCGGGGTTGGACCAAAGTCCGTCCGTTGCCAGATACCAAAGCCCGTAATGGACCCGGTAGAGCCAAGAGCCGATGGCGAGCCAAAAGAAGCGGAGCGCCCAGTTTCGATGTCGCGCAAATTGGCGCGCGCGCGCAAAACGGATGGTTTGGAATGCTGTGATGAGCGTGAGTGCTCCATAAAGCGTAAATCCCGCATCCATCGGCCATCCACCAATAGTTCCGCGCAGGGGGATATAGATCAGGCCCCCAATAGCCGTGATGATCGCCGCACTGCCGATGATGCGCCCCGCCCATCGATGCAGAGCCGGGAAGCGGTTGCGTAAAGGCGCAATCAATTGAAATGGCACCAGACACGTAACGAGGGCGCCCGCAATCATGTGGATGAATATGCCTAGATTTGCAGTAGGGTTGTCGGACATCAGATAATGCGGTTCGGGAAGGGCATCGCGCAGCCCGCCCTGCCCGAAATCAATAGCATAAAAGCCAAAGGGCAACACAAGCAGCGCCAGTACTGAACAGATGATTGTTTGAAATAGATTGCTGCTTGTCATGACAAAAGCATCTGCGCCCCATAGTGCAGCGGTCAAGCCACTAAGAGTGATATTGATCACTGATGCGTCACCGTCACGCGGCACCAAATCACGTCTTGGCAGATTGACATCGTCTTGCCCAAAAGCGCTATTAACGTTGCAAATCAAAGCCCCGCCGATCCAAAGGGAAAAGACCGACGCCCATGACATTCTTGGCCCGAACACGTCTGATGAGGCCGTATCACCCATGAGGGCTGGCCCTGTCGCAAAACCTGGCCAGGTGATCGGGCTGCTTGGCGGGTCGTTTGATCCGCCGCATGCAGGCCATGTGCATATTACGCTTTCCGCGTTGAAGCGGTTTGGGCTGGATCATATCTGGTGGCTCGTCTCGCCGGGCAATCCCTTGAAGTCAGTTGGCCCTGCCCCGCTGAGGGACCGAATGCAGGCGGCGCGCGCGATGATGCGCCATCCACGAGTGCGGGTCACGGATGTCGAGGCGCATTTGCATACACGCTTTACGGCTGAAACTCTGGCGGCCTTACGTGCGCGCTATCCTGGCGTGCGGTTTGTGTGGTTGATGGGCGCCGACAATCTGGCGCAGTTTCACCGCTGGCAAAATTGGCGCTGGATCATTGAAACGGTGCCGGTGGGGGTGATGGCGCGCCCGGGCGACAGGATTGCTGCCCGGCTTTCGAAGGCCGCTCGCATGTATGCTGACGCCCGGCTGCCTGGACGGGCCAGTCATATACTGGGGCGCAGGCAAGCGCCTGCCTGGTCTTTTGTAAACCTGCCGATGTCCTATCAATCCTCGACAGCGATCAGGGCGCGGGGCGAATGGTGAAGTGGATCTCCAGACGGGGCTTTCTGGCCGGTGTGACTTGCAGCCTTGCAACCGGTGCGATGGCTGAGGCGCCGCTGACGTCGATGCGACCAGTGGCACGCGCGGCGGGCGAGAATGCGGTGCGGCAGATGATCATGCGCTCGGGCCTGGCGGGGAAGGTCGGATTTGCGATTGCCGATACTGCGACGGGCGAGATCGTAGGCGCTGTGCTGCCCAACCTTGCCCAGCCGCCCGCGAGCGTGACCAAAGCGTTCACCGCGCTTTATGCGCTGGAAACACTTGGGCCGACGCATCGTTTTGAAACCCGGTTGCTGGGTACCGGCCCCGTGATCGACGGTATTCTGGAAGGTGATTTGATCCTTGCGGGTGGCGGAGATCCCAATCTGGTTACGGATCAACTGGCCGAGCTGGCGACCGGTTTGAAAGAAACCGGGCTGCACGAGGTGCGCGGCGATTTCCTCGTCTGGGATGAGGCGCTCACTAATCTGGCCGAGATCGACGCAGGCCAGGACGATTATGTCGGCTATAACCCGACAGTGACGGGGTTGAACCTGAACTTCAATCGCGTGCATTTCGAGTGGAAGAAAGAGGGCAGCGATTTCGCAACCACCATGGATGCGCGGAGTGAAAACTTCAGGCCAGCCGTAACCTCTGCCCGCATCAATATCGTCGACCGCGCGAGCCCTGTCTTTACCTATCGCGATGTGGGGGATGTCGATCAATGGACGGTCGCGCGGCGGGCACTGAATAACGGTGGGTCGCGTTGGCTGCCGGTGCGGCATCCCGCGCTTTACTGCGCAGAGGTCTTTGCGACCTTCGCACGCAGCCACGGGATTGTGCTGAAACGTGCGAAGAGCATTGCGGAGCTACCAAACGCGCATGTGCTGACCACGCATCAGGGGGTGCCGATGACGCAGTTGATGCGGGGGATGTTGCGGTTCTCCACCAATATCACGGCAGAGGCTGCCGGGCTGGCCGCCACTGCCGCACGCGCCGGTGAAAATCGTGGGCTGCGGACATCCGCCTTGGGCATGGCCCGCTGGGCGACCGATCGGGTCGGGGGCATCGCCCCGGAGTTTGTTGACCATTCGGGTTTGGGTGATCTGTCGCGGGTTACGGCGGGGGATATGGTCCGATTTCTTCTGGCCAAGGATGTCGCGACCACGTTGCACCCGATCCTGAGAACAATCCCGCTCGTCGATGACAATCGCCAGCGCATCCCTGACGAAACGGCCCTGATCCGCGCCAAAACGGGCACGTTGAACTTTGTCACGGGCCTTGCGGGGTATCTGCGCAGTGCGAAAGGCCGCGAATACGCGTTTGCCTATTTCGCGGCGGACCTTGATGCACGTGAACAGGGTAAGCTCTTGGGCAGTGAAAACCCACCCGGGTCGCGGTCATGGAACAATGCAGCGAGGTCGTTGCAGAACCGCATATTACGCCATTGGGCTTTGCGCGCCGGATAAAGCGCGCGACAGCTTTGTCGTGCTACAGCGTCATATGCCTTGCCCGCGCGCCGCGTTCGATGGCAGCCGCATGTAGGCGGTCGAGTTCCAGCTCATCGCGGATTTCCTCAAGCATTCTTGCCTCTTGCCCCGCGATGCGCCCATCCGCCGCAGCTACGTCACATGACAGCGCATAGGCGGTCTCGTAAAGCTGCTCTGGCAAGGCATCTCGGATCAGGCCGAAAAGCGCCTCTAGCCCGTCGACCTGTTCGAGTAGGTCAAATACCATTTTTGACATACGCGGAAGCCGCTCCGGATCATAGCCTGCGAAGACCGGTAAGTTATTGATCGCGTTGCTCATTTTCACCAGCTCGGCGGTGCGGATATTCTCATCAGACGCGGAGGTTGCGATCATCAGGGCGGCAAGTGCGTCTTGCGCGGTCATTGGGGCGTCTTCGAGCATGGCGTTCATCCTTTGCGTTGTCCCATCATTTATTGACGCTTGGCGCCTCTCGCAATAGGGAGTGCGCGGTGTTGTCGCCGGGGTGGTGACAACAAGGATGTGAGAGAGATCATGAGCAATTTGCGCGAAGCGGCGATGACGTCAAAGGCCTGGCCCTTTGTTGAGGCCCGCGCATTGCTGAAACGCTATGAAATGACGCCGCCCGAGAAAGGCTATGTGCTGTTTGAGACGGGCTATGGCCCGTCCGGCCTGCCGCATATCGGGACGTTTGGTGAGGTGCTGCGGACGACGATGATCCGGCGGGCGTTCGAGGTCGTGTCGGACATTCCGACAAAGCTGATCTGCTTTTCCGACGATCTTGACGGCATGCGCAAAGTGCCCGGCAATGTACCGCAGCAAGAGATGCTGGCAGAGCATATCCAGAAGCCGCTGACATCGGTGCCTGACCCGTTCGGGACGCATGAGAGCTTTGGGCATCATAACAACGCGATGCTGCGCCGGTTCCTCGACACGTTCGGGTTTGAGTATGATTTCTATTCGGCGCGCGAGTTCTACAAATCGGGCCAGTTCGATCCGGTCCTCCTACGCGCAGCAGAACGGTATGACGACGTCATGGCCGTCATGCTCAAGTCGTTGCGGGAAGAGCGGCAGGAGACTTATTCGATCTTCCTGCCCATTCATCCTGAAACGGGCCGAGTACTTTATGTACCGATGAAGCATGTCGATGGCGCGAAGGGTGAGATCACCTTTGATGATCCCGATGGGCGTGAATGGACGCTGCCGGTCACCGGCGGCAATGTGAAGTTGCAGTGGAAGCCGGATTTCGGCGCGCGCTGGGCAGCGCTCGACGTTGATTTTGAGATGTATGGCAAAGAACACGCCACCAACACCGCGATCTATGATCGGATTTGCGAGATTTTGGGTGGGCGGAAGCCGAACCATTTCTCGTATGAGCTGTTCCTGGATGAGAACGGGCAGAAGATTTCGAAGTCGTCGGGCAACGGGATTTCGATTGATGAATGGCTGTCCTACGCGGCGACGGAAAGCCTGTCTTACTTTATGTTCCTTAAGCCCAAAACGGCGAAGCGGATGCACTTTGATGTGATCCCGAAGGCGGTGGATGAGTATCACCAGCAGTTGCGCGCTTATGCTGATCAGGACGCGGCGGGGCGGATGAACAACCCGGTTTTCCATATTCACGGGCACAACGTGCCTGCTTCAGACATGGTTGTGCCCTTCGCGATGCTTTTGAACCTTGCTTCAGTGTCTGGGGCCGAGGACAAGGAAACGCTGTGGGCGTTCATACAGCGCTATGCGCCAGAGGCATCCGCCGAGAAGAACCCCCAGATGGATCAAGCCGCCGGATTTGCGGTGCAGTATTACAATGACTTCGTGAAGCCAACGAAGGTTTACCGCGCGCCGACGGATCAAGAGCGGGCGGCGATGGAAGACCTTGTTGCGCGCCTGAGGATTTGGGATGGTGGATTGGATGCCGAAGAGTTGCAATCCATGGTCTTTGCAGTGGGCAAAGAGCATGGGTTTGAGCCTTTGCGCGCATGGTTTACCGCGCTCTATGAGGTGCTGCTGGGTGCGAGCCAGGGTCCGCGCTTCGGTG
The DNA here is from genome assembly GCF_033963905.1 of Cognatiyoonia sp. IB215182. Taxonomy (NCBI): domain Bacteria; kingdom Pseudomonadati; phylum Pseudomonadota; class Alphaproteobacteria; order Rhodobacterales; family Paracoccaceae; genus Cognatiyoonia; species Cognatiyoonia sp. IB215182. The sequence goes on along the minus strand of NZ_JAXBMB010000002.1, from coordinate 252,488 downwards.
GGTTCATCGCCCTCTACGGGATCGATGAGACCGTCGCGCTGATCGAAGGTAAGCTGGCGGAATAAGAGAACTGATCGAGCATCCGGCGCGTATCCATCTTGTATGGACAGGAAAGGGACGGCGCGATGAGACGGATTTTTGCCTTTTTTACAGGTCTTTGGCTGCTTGTTACACCGGCCATGGCGCAGGATGCGGATGCAATCGAAGGCGTGATTGGCAACCAGTTGCAGGCGTTTAATGACCGAGATGTCGCTGCCGCCTGGCAATATGCCAGCCCCAACATCAAACGGCTCTTTGGCAATCCCGGCAATTTCGGCATGATGGTCCAGCAAGGCTATCCGATGGTTTGGGACAATGCAGATGTGCGGTTTCTGGAACTGCGCGAAGTCTCTGGGCGTCTGTGGCAGAAAATCATGATCCGCGATGCGGCTGGCGGGCTGCATGTGCTGGATTATCAGATGGTTGAGACCTCCGAAGGCTGGCAGATCAATGGTGTCCAGCTTCTGCCCCCGCCGGATGTTGGTGCCTGACCACCGTGACGGTGGTATCAGCGGCTCTTTAGACCTGTCCGCTACCCCTCTCGGCTGAATGGCGCGTGTTGCGCCCGCTGGCTGCCAAGAGGGTATTTTCATGAACAAGGCGATCACTGACGGTATTGTATTCAATCCATTGCCCTTTGCGGCAGGCCTGAGCATTTGGTCGAGCGGCGATGGCACGCCGGGGTCGGACACCTATGCCGTCAGCGGGTCAGGCGTGTTTGTGGCTGCCGATCAGGATTTTGGCGGCGCGTTGGAAGTGTTGAAGACGGATCCAGTGACGCGGGTCCGCTATATGGGCGAAACGCCCATCCTGCCCGGCTGCTATTTGCAGGTGAAGGCGCGCGTCAAGGCGGTCGCGGGCGCGTTGCCCGCCGTGCGTGTGTCAGGTTGAGCTGGGCTTGCTGGCGGTGCCCAGGCCACGGGACTGCCAGAGTTTGGACCATCGGTACAATTGACGACCTATGGCGAGGTTGTCGAGGTCAGCGCGATCATCGCTACCGCTGACCGCACCGGGGTTGATATGGTCTGGAACGGGGCGAATTACGGCCATCTGGGGCTGGATCTGACCGGGCCGACCGGTGGGCTGGTGCGGATCGATGATATTGAGATCACAGATGTCACATCCGTCTTCACGCGTGATCTGATCAGCCTTGTGGACGTTCGGGACTATGGCGCGAAGGGCGATGGCACAACTGACGACAGTGCGGCGTTTGAGGCGGCTGATGCTGCAGCCAACGGGCGTACGGTCATCGTCCCAGCCGGTGACTATCTGATTGGCCAGAACGTCACTATGGAAAGCGTCGTGCGGTTCGAAGGGCGGATCGTTCAGGCGCAGGAATTCCGCTTTATCCTGCAGCGAGAGTTCAACTACGACAGCTATTTCGCCGCCTTCAAGAACGAGGAACTGGCGTTCAAGAAGGCCTATCAGGCGCTGATCAACTTTGCCGATCATGAATCGCTCGACCTGAACGGGCGGCGGATCCTGTTGACGCAGCCTGTTGATATGCAGGCCTGCGATCCATCACGGGATCGGTTCGAGACGCGGCGGGTCATCCGTAACGGCCATTTCCAGCCGGAGGAAGGGGCGGCCTGGGATACTGATGTTGTGACATCGCAGGCCACTTATTCGACCTCGGACGACAACCGGCTGACCAATGTCGTGAATGTGGCCAGCATCGCCCTTGGTTCATTGGTCGAAGGCAATGGCGTCGGGCGTGAGGTATACGTCGAGGCGGTTGATGTCTCCGCCCAGACCATTCGCCTGAGCCGCCCGCTGTTCGATGCGGCGGGCACGCAGGAATTCACCTTCCGGCGTTTTAAATACATGCTGGATTTTTCCGGCTACACCAAGTTCAGCCAATTCATCCTGGACGATATCGAGTTTCAGGGGCGCGGCATTGCCAGCTGCATCATGATGGCACCGGATGGCTTTACGTTCCATGTGCGCGACTGCTTTATCAACCGTCCAAAGGATCGTGGCATCACGTCACCGGGTCGCGGGTGTCAGGGCATGATGCTGGACCGGTGCAACCTGATCTCGGACGAGCAGTCTGTGCCGGTTGTTGACCGCGTCAGCGTCGCGTTCAATGCCAACGCCAATGACGTCAAGATCCGCGACAACCGCACCAGCAAGTTCAAGCATTTCTGTGTTCTTGCTGGCTCTGGCAACCTGATCACGGGCAATCACTGGTTTCATGGGGATGATGAGGTCAACGGCCTTCGGCTCGGCGGTATTATCATCACGCTGCTTAATCCCAAGAGCATCTTCACAGGAAATTATTGTGACAACAACTTTATCGAATGGACCAATGAGCATTCCAGCGAACCGGCCTTGGGCAACCAGTTTTCATTTGGCGGGCTGACGATCACGGGCAATATGTTCACGACCAATGATGTGGCGGACTGGTTTAACTTCATCGTGATCAAGCCTTACGGGCCCGGCCATTTCATCAACGGGTTTGCGGTTGTCGGCAATGTTTTCCGGTCGCTTAACGGTCGGATTGACCGGGTAGAGCATGTGGATACCACCTTTGCGGATCTGGATTTCAACCGCACGCGCGATTTTCAGTTCACCGCAAATACGTTCCACAATGTGAATGAGCCGGTGTCGAACCCGGTTGTATTGACCCACGAGCAGGCGACCGAGGCGACAACTTGGGTGATGGACACAGGCTCTGCGCTGCCCTTTGGCGGAAATGCAAAGTTTGTGGATAGCGTGATGCCGGAGGGCGCGATCACCAATACCGCCGATGCCCGCATTCACGATCTGCCCTGGGCAGAGGGGGAGCAGGGGGCGGATCTGCAATCTGTCGATCTGAACTGGAGCACGGCGGTCAAAGGCCGCGTACGCTATCAGGTGCGCATGGATATCACCGAATAGCGCGAGCATCGTCGCGAAAGGGGCGTCCAAAAGGACGCCCCTTTTTGTTGCGTTGGATTTGCCTGCATTTTGTGCAAATCAAGCGTCTTGGCACGGTCGAAGGCATTTTTTGGGCTGCTTTGCTGGTCATCATGCCCGGTTTCTTGGCAGCTTTGCGGTAAGACCACCGCGCCGGACCAGACTGATTACCTACGCAGCGCAGATAGAAAGCCAAGAAGCCGTCCCCCTCGCCCCCCGCGCGCGGGGCGCTTTGCGCCTCAGCGCCAAAAGGCGCGAGGCAGACACCGTCATTGGTAATCTGCGTCAGCAAGGGTCGCTAAAGGCGCTTTTTCCAAGGGTCCGCGGTCGCGCCTTGCAGGCGGTGTTCTTGAATACGGCGGGAGGGCTGACGGGCGGGGACCACATGCAGATCGCGGCCCATGCGCAAGCGGATGCGCATATCATCCTTTCATCGCAGGCCGCCGAGCGCGCCTATCGCGCGCAGCCCGGCCAAGTCGCAAGGTCGGAGGTAACCCTGCACCTTGATGCCGGTGCCCGGATCGATTGGCTGCCGCAAGAGACCATCCTGTTCGACCATGCGGCACTAGACCGGCGGCTCAGTGTCCATCTTGCTGGGAATGCCACCGCTTTGATTGTTGAGCCGATCATCTTCGGCCGGGTCGCTATGGGTGAGCGGGTGTGCAAGCTGCATCTGACCGATCAGTGGTGGGTGTGGCGCGAAGATCGTCTGATCTTTGTCGATGCAATCCGCCTGACGGGCGATGCCGATCAACTCATGAAACGAACTGCCATTGGTGCGGGTGCCGGGGCTATGGCCACGGTTTTGTTCGCGGGCGCACAAGCTGCCGCCTTTGCCGACAGTTTTGAATTGCCGGATCTGAGCGGCGCTAGCCTGATCAATGACGATCTTCTGTTGATCCGGCTTCTGGCGCAAGACGGCTTTGACTTGCGCCGCCAATTGATCCCTATTGTCGAGGCATTGTCGTCTGCCCCGATCCCCCGTGTCTGGAGACTTTAGCCCATGCAACTGACCCCGCGTGAAAAAGACAAATTGCTGATCGCGATGGCCGCAGAGGTGGCGCGTAAGCGGCTGGCGCGGGGCGTGAAGCTGAACTACCCCGAAGCGATTGCGCTGATCACGGATGCGGTTGTGGAAGGTGCGCGGGATGGCCGGTCGGTGGCAGACATGATGGAGGCAGGGGCACAAGTCATTACCCGCGACGAGGTGATGGACGGCATAGCCGAAATGATCCACGAGGTTCAGGTTGAGGCGACATTCCCCGACGGCACGAAGCTGGTGACCGTGCACAACCCGATCCGCTGAAAGATGAGAGGAGCGACCAGATGAAACCAGGTGAGATGATGGTGGCCGAGGGAACACTGACCCTGAATGCGGGCGCCGAGCCGACAGTGCTTGAAGTTGCCAACACCGGTGACCGGCCCGTGCAGGTAGGCTCGCACTTTCATTTTGCGGAAACGAATGCGGCGCTCGATTTTGACCGCGACGCGGCGCATGGCAAGCGGTTGGACATAGCCGCTGGCACCGCCGTGCGGTTCGAGCCCGGACAGCGACGCGAGGTCACCCTGATCCCGCTTTCCGGTGCGGGGAAAGTCTTTGGCTTTAATGGCAAGATTATGGGGGCGTTGTGACAGTTGCATCTCAATTGCTGCGTTGCAGAAAGATGCTGCGCTGCGGAAAGAAACCTGTTATGATGGCGGCAACAGCAATGTCTATGGAACGAGGACACTGATGACACCCGCATTCACACTCACACTTTCCGCCGAAGCCATGCACGCTGTCAGCGCTGTGATCACTCAGCAGATGCGCTTGGCCGATGTCATGATTGATCAGACTTATGCGACTCAGCGCGCGCTCATGACACCCTATTGGAATGGCTCACCCGCCAAGCCAGTGATAGCCAAAGCCTCACCAAAGCCGCGCGCTACGGCGAAGACTGCCCCTAAGCCAAAGCCAGTTGCCAAGAAGGCGACACCAGCGAAACCGGCGCTCGTCAAACCGGCGCAGAAACCAACGGCCAAAAAGGCGGAACCTGTCGCTAAGCCGGCGCCAAAGGCACCTGCAGCCGCAAATGCGACCCCTGAGAAGGCACCCGTGACGGCCAAGGCCCCTGCGACCAAGCCTGCGCCAAAGGCAACACCGGCGGCGAAGACGCCAGCAAAGGCTGCGACGAAAGCGCCTGCGGCCAAGACAACAGCTGCAAAAGCGGCAGCGCCAAAGACGACCGCACCAAAGACAAAGGCACCAAAGGCGGTCGCCGCCAAAACCGCGACTGCCCCTGCCGTCAAGACGACCTCGGCGGCGACGCCGAAAGCTGCGGCAGCAAGAACCGCTCCTGCCAAAGCTCCCGCTGCCAAGACGGCGGCGCCGAAGCCGAAGTCAAAACCGAAGGCTGCGGCGGCCAAACCTGCGGCGGCCAAAACGGCGACGGCAAAGACGGCAACCGCAAAGGCGCCTGCAACCAAAACCCCGGCGGCAAAAACAACAACTGCGGCAAAGTCCGCTCCCGCTCCAAAAACTGCAGCCGCGCCCAAAACATCCAAGACGGTCACGGTGCCTGATACCCCTTGGGACGGCGACAAGGCACGCGCCAAAACATGAACAATTCGGAGACATAAATGCCTGCCACGATCGCTCGCGCCGATTACGCCGCAATGTTTGGCCCCACCGTGGGGGATCGTGTCAGGCTCGCCGATACCGACCTGATTATTGAAGTTGAACGGGACCTGACCGCTGAGCACGCAGGTAAGGCGCTTACCGGTGGTAGTGGCACCAACGCTCTCGCTTACGGCGAAGAAGTCAAGTTCGGTGGCGGTAAGGTTATCCGCGACGGGATGGGGCAAAGCCAGGCCACGCGCGCCGAGGGGGCTGTTGATACGGTCATAACCAATGCGCTGATCGTCGACTGGACCGGGATCATCAAGGCGGATGTGGGCCTGAAAGACGGTCAGATCGTCAAGATCGGCAAGGCAGGGAATCCAGATACACAGCCCGGCGTCGATATTGTCATTGGCCCCGGAACGGAGGCCATTGCGGGCGAGGGGCGGATCCTGACCGCCGGTGGGATCGACAGTCATATCCACTTCATCTGCCCGCAACAGATCGAAGATGCGCTGCATTCGGGCTTGACCACCATGATCGGCGGCGGCACCGGTCCGGCTCATGGCACGCTCGCCACCACCTGCACCCCCGGCCCCTGGCATATCGGGCGCATGTTGCAGGCGGCGGACGCGTTTCCGATGAACCTCGCCTTTGCGGGGAAGGGCAACGCGTCACTTCCCGCAGCACTGGAGGAGCAGGTGCAAGCCGGCGCATGCTGCCTGAAACTGCACGAAGACTGGGGTACGACCCCGGCGGCCATCGATAACTGCCTGAGCGTGGCGGATGCGATGGATGTCCAGGTGATGATCCACACCGACACGCTGAACGAAAGCGGGTTCGTGGAAAACACTGTCGCGGCCATGAAGGGCCGTACGATCCATGCCTTTCATACCGAAGGGGCGGGCGGTGGCCACGCGCCTGATATCATCAAGATCTGCGGTGAAAGCCATGTCTTGCCATCCTCCACCAACCCGACACGGCCCTTTACCGTCAACACGGTGGATGAGCATCTGGATATGCTGATGGTCTGCCACCACCTGGACAAATCCATCCCCGAAGACGTGGCCTTTGCCGAAAGCCGCATTCGGCGTGAGACCATTGCGGCCGAGGATATCCTGCACGACATGGGCGCCTTCAGCATCATCGCGTCGGACAGTCAGGCGATGGGCCGCGTGGGTGAGGTGATCATCCGGACCTGGCAGACCGCGGATAAGATGAAAAAACAGCGCGGCGCGCTGTCCGAAGAAACCGGCGATAACGACAACCTCCGCGTCCGCCGCTACATCGCGAAATACACGATCAATCCGGCGATTGCCCATGGGATCAGCGCCCATGTGGGATCGGTTGAAGAGGGCAAGCGCGCCGATCTCTGCTTGTGGAACCCGGCTTTCTTCGGCGTTAAGCCGGAAATGGTGCTGATGGGTGGCACGATCGTCTGTGCGCAGATGGGCGATCCGAACGCGTCTATCCCAACCCCGCAGCCGGTCTACACCAGGCCGATGTTCGGTGCCTATGGGCGGTCCGTCGAGAACTCTGCCGTGACCTTTGTCAGTGCGGCCGCGCAGGATGCCGGGCTTGGTGACAGCCTGGGCCTCGCCAAGAAAACGCTGCCCGTGGTCAACACGCGTGGTATCGGTAAGGCGGACCTGAAGTTGAACGACGCCATGCCTACGGTTGAGGTGAACCCCGAGACTTACGAGGTCCGTGCCGACGGCGAATTGCTGACCTGTCAGCCTGCAAAAGAGCTGCCCATGGCGCAGCGGTACTTCCTGTTCTGAAAGAGCGATGCAGCCCGCGCATAGTGGGTTTGCCGAAGCCCACATTGCGGGCTCTGCGGACGTGTCTTACCTGCGAGACAACAGACAACGGACACGCATTCAAGGGGCTCAAAAATGGCACAACGCATCAAAACAACGCTGAACTTCTACCGTAATTTGCTTGCTGAAACCACAGAGAAGGTTGGTCGGGCATTGGCAGCTTTGGTCGTTCAAAGCCAGCGTTATGCCGCAGTCGAGGCGCTTAATCACACCAGCGATGCAGAACTTGCGTCCAAGGGCCTGACCCGCGCGCAGGTCGCCGAACAGCTCTTTCGCCACGACGGCTAAGCCTTCGCCATTGCATCGCGGCCATGCTCGCGTAATCTGATCCGAGGTACTTTAGCCCGGGGGATCCGTTACGATGATGCTGCGAACCATTTGCGCGTGCTTATTTGCCAGCACTGCCATGGCGGATTGTCCCACCGGAGCGGATCGGGCGACCGGCATCCGCGCCACGCTCAGCGACGGGTCGGTGGAGGAGTATCGCGACCTCAGCCCCGGCCTTGTCGAACTGATCGCGCGCTACGAAGATGGCTATACGGCCCGCAATATCCTGGGGCAGGGCGTGTATGTGGTCGAACTTTCCGACCTTGAGGATGGGCAGATCGTGCCAACCTCACGCATCACATCCGCCTATCCGATGAGCGCTGAAAAGATGCCGATCCCGAAACCGGACACCGATTGGCAGGTAAAGGTCGCGATGCGGGACTCGGATGGGTTTTTTCAGGAAGAGCAGACGCATCGCTGGGGCGCGCTGACCAAGGTCACCTACACGGACTGCACCTATGACATGATCCCAGGTGAACTGACCTATCAGGGCGATGGCTACAGCTATTTTGAGGAAATCCACTATCTGCCCGCGCTGGGCTTGGGACTGCTTGTGTCCTACGCCACGGATGACGGCGCACCGCCTGACGTGTTCGAATATACCGAATTTGCGGTGATGGGCGGGGAGTGATGACCGCCACGGCGCATAGTATCCTGACAGCCGCACCAAATGTGGATGCGACTGTGTCGCTTACCTATGATGCGCGGCTTTTGCGCCGCAAACGGTTGACCACGGATGCCGGGGAGGCATTTCTCGTCGATCTCCCGCACACGACATCTGTCGATGCGGGCCATGCCTTTGCGCTGGATGACGGGCGGCACGTGGTGGTGAAGGCGGCGGATGAGCCGCTGATGCGGGTGACCGGCGATCTTGTGCGCCTCGCCTGGCATATCGGCAACCGGCATGCGCCGTGCGCTGTGGAGCCCGATGCGCTGATCGTGCAGCGCGAAAAGGTGATGCGCGCGATGCTGGAGCAGCTTGGTGCGACCGTCACCGATATGGATGGGCCGTTTACGCCCGAAGGTGGCGCTTACGGCCATGGGCGCACGATGAGCCATGACCATAGTCACTCTCATTCCCATGGATGACGGCGCACTTTTGACATTAACCCAATGGTTGTCACCGTCCTATCCGGTGGGAGCCTTCGCCTGGTCGCACGGGCTCGAACGCGCTGTTGGGCGCGGCGATGTAACGGATGCGGCAGGCCTGAAAGGATGGCTTGAGGACGTGCTGAGCCACGGTGCCGGACGCTCTGACGCGATCCTGCTTTGCGCGGCATATGAGGCCGAGGATGTCACGCCCTTGGCCGAACTTGCCGCCGCCCTCGCCCCGTCACGCGAAAGGCGGATGGAAACGCTGGAGCAGGGCGCCGCCTTCGCCGCGACAACCCGCGCGGTCTGGGGCTTTGATTTGCCCGATATGGCCTATCCTGTGGCGGTGGGCCGCGCGACCGCACTCGCCGGATTGCCGCTTGCCCCCACCGTGCGGGTCTGGCTGCAAGCCTTTGTTAGCAATCTGATCCAATGCGCCCAACGGCTTTTGCCGCTTGGCCAAACCGAAGGGCAGAGGATTTTGCGTGGCCTCGCGCCACTCATCAACCGGGTCGGCACAGAGGCGATGCAGGCAACGCTGGACGATATCGGCACCGCAACCTTTGCCGTCGACACTGCGTCAATGCAGCACCACGCGCAGTATTCTCGGATCTTCCGGTCATGAAGGTCCTTCTGACACTCATCCTCGGCCTGATCGCGGTAATCCATGCGCTATGGGGCCTGCAAATCTGGGTGCCGATCCGGGATGAGGAGGAACTGGCGCGCACTGTGGTTGGCGCGAAGGGGGTGACCCGCATGCCCGGTGCGATCCCGTGCTTTCTGGTGGTCGCCGCACTTTTGGTGATCATCGCCGCTCTCTGGTTGCCGCGCGTGCTGCTCGTGCTAGTCATACTCTGGGGTGCTTTTGCGGTGTTTCTGCTGCGCGGCGCGATTGCATATACCAAGTTTTGGCGCATGATGACGCCGGAGCAGCCATTCGCCGCAAATGACCGCAAATACTACGCGCCCTTGTGCCTTTTGATTGCGGCGGGGCTCTTGACCGTCTTGCTAGGAGGATCGTGAATGTCACCCAATGGACCGTTGCGCGTGGGGATTGGTGGACCGGTGGGTGCGGGTAAAACCACGCTGACGGCAGCACTGGCGAGCAAGTTGAAGGACCAGATCAGTCTGGGCGTGATCACCAACGATATCTACACGCAAGAGGATGCAGAGGCACTGATGCGCATGCAGATCCTGCCCGCCGATCGCGTGATGGGCGTCGAGACCGGGGGGTGCCCGCATACTGCGATCCGCGAAGATGCCTCGATCAACCTCGCCGCTGTGGCCAAGATGCGCGAGCGGCACGATGATCTCGACCTCATCCTGATCGAAAGCGGCGGTGACAACCTCTCGGCCACGTTCAGCCCCGAGCTTGCCGATGTGACGGTCTATGTGATTGACGTTGCTGCCGGCGAGGAGATCCCACGCAAAGGTGGGCCTGCCATCACGCGCTCCGACATCCTCGTCATCAACAAGACCGACCTGGCACCCCACGTAGGCGCATCACTGGACGTCATGGCCCGCGACGCCGCCCGCATGCGCGGCGACCTGCCCGTGGTCTTCGCGAGCCTCCGCCACGGCGACGGGATCGATCAGGTGAGTGACCTATTGCATCAGATTGGTGGGCTTTAGCAGGCAAAAGAGCTTCCGAGCGTCAGGTCTGAGACCGTCGCGACCGATGCAGCAATGCGCTCTTGTGCTTTCAATAAAGTTCGTTTGTGCTCTTCATTTCATTAGAAACGAATGAGCAGGCAGCGATGAAACGAACCATTGAAGATACTGACAAGTCCCGCAACCTTCAGGTGGCCGTCTCTGGCAAGTTGAGCCTGGAGGCAATGGAGACGGTTCTGACCGCCGTTGGCGAAGAGTTGGGGTTGGAATTGACGCATGCCACAACACTTAGCCGAAAAAAGTATCCCAACAACCGTCACTGGCACTTCAAAGAAGATCGTAAAAGAAAGGGATGTTTGGATGTGACCTACTGGCCTGAGGGCAAGCTTTTCTGGATTACGGTCAGAAACTACGAACCTGAATGGGTACATCGTTCAGGTCAAAATCTGGCCGAGTTGCTTTCGAAGCGCCCTGAGCTGTAATCCGCACCTAAACAGGCGTTTTGTGGAAAAGTTGGATCGTTGGTTTGTCCGTCAAGCCGCCCTTAAATCGTTCGCAAGACTAGCCCAGTATTTCCTCTAAAACGTCGACCAAATATTCAGCTTCAGCGCGCTTCCCTCATCCCCCGTCAGTGCCTGCACGGCACCCAAACTGACCCGGTGGTTATCGTTGATGCTGAATATGACCGCTGGGTTGATCTTAGCGTAAGTATCGCCGCTGAACCCTTCCCCTGTCTGCAATTGCAGCGTCGTCGTCCAGCGGTCCGACAGGTTATGCCCCCAGGTGAAGTCGGCCTTTGCGCGGAACATCCCGGTGATATCTCCGCGGGTCGCAGTGAAATCGATGGCAAACCACCCCGCATCATAGCCACGCCCCCAAAAGAGACCGCCCTGCACCAGATTTTCCTGTGGATTGAACTCATCCACGCGCACACCAAAGCCAAGGCTCGCCGCGAGCCGATCGCGCCCGACCGGGTCGCCCAGGGGAAACCGGCCAAAGACAAACCCGGTATCAATGCGCCCCTGATCAGCGGTGTGATAATCCACACCCACGGTCAAAAGGTCCGTCAGCCCATATTCCAGATAAAATGTCGGGTCATAATGCACAGGCAATTGCGCCCCGTCCGACAGCAGAAAATTTCCGCCCGAGGATATAAAGAACTGTCCCTTTTCACGCGCCCAGGCCCCAGCAAGGCCCGCCTGTGGCAACATCAAAAGGCAAATGAGGATCGCCAGCAACCGCATGACCTGCCCATCCCTTCCCGCCGGGCAGGGTGGTGGAAACTGGTTAATTGGCCGTTAAAGCTGGCGCAGTTTGCGGGCATAGACACGTCGCGCAAGCATCTCGCGCAGTCGGAGTCGCAGCCCCATTTCGTCCATCTGCGGGCAATCGGCTGTGGCCTGCAATCCGAAATGCCGTGCCACCATCAAAGCGCGTTTTGCATGATACCGATCCGTCACGATGATCACCTCTTTGCCAGGCAGCAGGGGCAAGGCGTTCTGGATGTTTTCCAATGTGGTCGTGGATTGGTCTTCCAGCACAATCGCGCTCTCCGGCACCCCCGCGGCGATCAGCAGATCGCGCATCGCGGCCGCTTCGGATGGAGGATGCGCCCCAAACCCTCCGCAGGCGATGATCTGCGCGGCCCGTTCCGCATGCCACAACGTCGCGGCATGGGCACTACGCCTGCGCAAAGTAGGCGAGGGGCCATTTGGCCACACCGCCGCGCCAAGAAGGATGATCGCCGTCATGCCACAGGTTTAGCCGCTCTGACGAGGCCACGAAAGCGGCGGCATATTTTTGAATAAATTCGCGCCACCGACCTTGGTGTGACTTGGATTCTTCTGCAATCTGATCATGATGAAACGTGGAGGACGGCGCGCCACTGGCCGCCATAACGAACCAAGCGGGAGGAGACGCCATGACCGACCAGCCAGCCGGAACCTATGCGCCATCAGCCGAGATGGCCGCAAACGCCCATGCCGATAAGGCAAAGTATGATGAGATGTATGCGGCCTCAATCAACGACCCCGAAGGGTTCTGGGCCGAGCATGGCAAACGCATCGACTGGGTCAAGCCGTTCACCAAGGTCAAGAACACCAGCTTCGCCCCCGGCGATATCGATATCAAATGGTTTGAGGATGGCACCCTGAATGTCAGCGCCAACTGCATCGACAGGCACCTGGCAACCCGCGGGGATCAGACGGCGATCATCTGGGAACCCGATGATCCGAACGATCAGCCGCTCCACATCACTTATGCGATGTTGCACGAAAAAACCTGTCTGATGGCCAATGTCCTGAAGGAAATGGGCGTGGGCAAAGGCGACCGCGTGGTGATCTATCTGCCGATGATCCCCGAAGCGGCCTATGCCATGCTGGCCTGCGCGCGGATCGGCGCCATCCATTCCATCGTTTTTGCCGGTTTCTCGGCCGAGGCTTTGGGTGCGCGCGTGAATGCCTGCGACGCCAAGGTCGTTATCACCGCCGATGGCGCACCGCGCGGCGGGCGGGTGACCAATCTGAAGGACAATGTGAACCAGGCGCTGATCAACGTGATCCACGACTGCAAATGCCTCGTGGTCAAGCGCACCGGCCAGCAGATCGCATGGCGGGGTGAGGCCGATTGCTGGCTCCATGAGATGGAGGAAAAAGTCTCGGCAGATTGCCCGCCGGAAGAAATGGCTGCCGAGGACCCATTGTTTATCCTCTACACCTCTGGCTCAACCGGCCAGCCCAAGGGCGTAGTGCATACGACAGGCGGTTACATCGTCTACGCGTCGATGACCCATCAATACACGTTCGACTATCACGACGGTGATATCTTCTGGTGCACCGCCGATGTGGGCTGGGTCACGGGCCACAGCTATATCGTCTATGGCCCGCTTGCCAACGGCGCCACGACGCTGATGTTTGAAGGTGTTCCGACTTACCCGGATGCGGGCCGGTTCTGGCAAGTCTGCGAAAAGTACAAGGTCAACCAGTTCTATACCGCCCCCACCGCCATTCGCGCGCTCATGGGGCAAGGCAATGAATTTGTTGAGAAATATGACCTTTCTGACTTGAAGGTCCTTGGCACCGTGGGCGAGCCGATCAACCCCGAGGCCTGGAACTGGTACAATGATGTCGTCGGCAAGGGAAAAGCGCCCATCGTCGACACTTGGTGGCAGACTGAAACCGGCGGGCATCTTTTGACGCCGCTGCCCGGGGCCACAGCGACGAAACCGGGTTCCGCGACGCTGCCCTTCTTCGGTGTGCAGCCCGTGATTCTGGAGCCGACCTCTGGCGAAGAAATCCACGACACGGCTGCCGAAGGCGTGCTGTGCATGAAAGACAGCTGGCCCGCCCAGATGCGCACCGTCTGGGGTGATCACGAGCGGTTTGAGAAGACCTATTTCAATGACTATAAGGGCTACTATTTCACCGGAGATGGCTGCAAACGCGACGCAGACGGGTACTATTGGATCACCGGCCGCGTGGATGATGTGATCAACGTCTCCGGCCACCGCATGGGTACTGCAGAGGTGGAAAGCGCCTTGGTCGCCCACGCCAAAGTGGCCGAGGCTGCCGTGGTGGGCTATCCGCACGATATCAAAGGGCAGGGCATCTATGCCTATGTGACCCTGATGAACGGGGAAGACCCCTCTGACGCGCTGCGCAAGGAACTAGAAACCTGGGTCCGGTCCGAGATCGGCCCGATTGCCAAGCCCGACCTGATCCAATGGGCGCCCGGCCTGCCTAAAACCCGCTCTGGCAAGATCATGCGGCGCATTCTGCGTAAGATTGCCGAGGATGACTATGGCGCGCTGGGCGACACCTCGACCTTGGCTGATCCGTCTGTGGTGGATGACCTGATCGAAAACCGGATGAACAAGCACTAAAGCTCTCGCGCGGTTTCGCATCGCGAGCGCCGCGCGAGGCGTGCCACCGTGGCTTTTTGCAAGGTCACGGCTATTTCCCACGGCATGACAAGCATCCTTTGGTTCAAGCGCGATTTACGGGTCGTGGATCACCCGGCTTTGGCTTTTGCCGCCGCGCAAGGTCCGGTTCTACCGCTTTATGTATTTGAGCCGGAATACTGGGCCGAACCTGATGTGTCGGGGCGGCAGTTTGCGTTTCTCTCGGAGAGCGTTGCTGATCTGCGTGAGCAGCTCTCGAGGATCGGGCTCACGCTTTGTGTGCGCGTCGGTTCCGTTTGCGCGGTCTTGGAACACTTGCGCACGACCCACGGTGTCACACGCCTTGTCAGCCATGAAGAGACGGGTAATGCTTGGACTTATACGCGCGACCGCGCGGTTGCTGATTGGGCGCGGGGGCAGGGGGTTACCTGGACGGAACTTGCGCAATCTGGCGTTATCCGCCGTCTGAACGGACGTGATGGCTGGGCCAAGGCGCGCAACGCCTTTCTGCGGCAGGATCAGGTGACTGTACCTGAGAATGCTCAAGGTGTCACCGTACCGTCAGACGATGTGCCTGCGTTGATCCAGCCTGATCATTGTCCAGAGCGTCAATTGGGTGGTCGACAGATGGCATTGTCGGCACTCGGCGGTTTTCTGGCCGAACGTGGGCGAACGTATCGCGGCGATATGTCGTCGCCCCTAAGCGGTGAAACTGCGTGTTCGCGCCTCTCTCCCTATCTTGCTTTCGGCTGTCTGTCGGGGCGCGAAGTGGCACAGGCCGGTGCCGCGCGGCAGCGTGAGGTTAGTGGCGATTGGGCGAAGTCCTTGAAATCCTTTCAGTCCAGGTTGGCCTGGCGTGACCATTTCATGCAAAAGCTGGAAGATGAGCCGCAGCTGGAAACGCGGTGTCTGCATTCAGCCTATGATGGGTTGCGCGGCGATGATCGGGCCCGCCGGGAGGCGTGGGAGAAGGGCGAGACGGGCATGCCATTTGTCGATGCGTGTATGCGGTATCTGGCGGCGACCGGTTGGCTCAATTTCCGCATGCGGTCGATGGTGATGGCCGTGGCGTCATATCATTTTTGGCTGGATTGGCGGCAGACAGGGCTGCATCTGGCACGGCAGTTCACGGATTACGAACCGGGAATACACTGGCCGCAAACCCAGATGCAATCGGGCACCACCGGCATGAATACCATACGTATCTATAATCCGATCAAACAGGGGTGGGATCAGGACCCCAAAGGCGTGTTCACTCGAAAATGGGTGCCGGAACTCGCCGATGTGCCTGACAAATATCTGCAAGAGCCGTGGAGATGGGAAAGGGCGGCATCGCTGGCTTACCCTGGCCCAATCGTGGATGTCGCCGAAGCAGCTCGGCATGCGCGCAGTAAGATCTATGGCGTGCGCAAAGGTCAAACCTTTCGCGATGAGGCTGCAAAAGTGATCGACAAACATGCCAGCCGAAAAGACCCGCAAGGACATTTCGTCAATGATCGATCCCCCCGTCAAAAGCGGCCCGATCCGCGTCAGCGCGCCTTCGATTTCTAGCTGCTAGGGGTTGGGCGTTGCCGGTTTTGGCATCTCGCCTTCCAACACCTTCACTTCGCGCTGCGGGAACGGGATGCTGATCCCGTTTTCCTGAAAAGCGTCCCAAAGGGCGAGATACACGTTGCCGCGGATATTCGTCAGACCTCCGGTTGGGTCCTTGATCCAGAAGCGCAGAATGTAATCCACCGAGCTGTCGCCGAAATTGACGATATGACAGACGGTGTTCCGATTGGTGAGGACGCGATCCACGCTCTGTGCCGCTTCAATGGCGATCCGCCGGACGTCATGCGGATTGTCATGATAGGCCGTTCCGAAATAGATATCGAGCCGGACAAATTCATTGGAATGGGACCAGTTGACCACCTGACCCGTGATCAGATCTTCATTCGGGATAAGGTACTCTCTCCCGTCACGCGTGACGACCGAGACATAACGTGCGCCAAGTGAATTGATCCAGCCGAACGTGTCCCCAAGGCTGATCACGTCACCCGGCTTGATGGACTTGTCGAGCAGGATGATCACGCCCGAGACGAGGTTGGAGACAACCTTTTGCAATCCAAAGCCGATGCCTACGCCAATCGCACCGGACAGCACGGCCAGCCCTGTCAGATCGATGCCAAGCGCCCGGACACCCAAAAAGAAGGCAGCACCATAAAAGGCGACCTGCACACCCTTGACGATCAGCACCTGCATTGATGGGCTGATATCTTCGTTCGCTTTGATCCGGCTCGACGTGGTTTTTGTCAGAAAACGCGCGAGGGTGATCAGCACGCCAAGAATGACGAGGGCCTGAATAAGCAACAGAAGCGAAAAACGGATCTCGCCCACCGTAAACCCCGCGCTGTCCAGCAATTGCTCAGCTGGTTCCAGCAGGTTCAGGATCAGGAGCGTGACGTATGCCCACGCGCCATAGCGAACGAATTTGCGCAAAGTGGGGCTTTTGATCAGGCGGGTCAGGAAGACAATCGTCAGCCATGCAAAGGCCAGCGTTCCGATAATGCTAAGCAGATAGCTGCGGCTGGGCCATGTGACCTCGCGCATTACAAAGATGGTGGCCCAGATCAGTCCAACAAAGAAGATCGCCCGCAATCGCTGATGAATGATAGCAAGAATGCGCAGACGCCATTTCGGCCAATCATGGCGCGCGCCCATCCATGCGCGAATGCGCGGCCCAAGAACTGCACGCAGGATATGGGCCAGCAACAAGAGTGCCAGCGCGATCCCGATTTGATAGAGGTTCCAGGTGCGAAGCAGACCTTCAATTGTTGCCTGAACTTGCCCCAGAACATCGCTGCCAATGCTGATGACCTCGTCAAAGTCGCGCCGCGTCTCCGCGACCGCATCGTCGGGGCCTCTCATGACAACATGGCGCGACATGCAGGTCCTTATCAAATTGCATCAAGTACTTGAGCTTTGCATGGGCAGGCTGCGGCAAGCAAGCACGGTGCCTCAATCTGGCCAAATGGCAACGGTAGTAACCATAACCAAAGGATCATCTTGTTGGGTTTTTACCTGCGCGTTAACAAGTTCTTAACTATCAATCGGCGGAGCGTGTCGTATGGACATTACACTTCTTCTTGCGTTGCTGGGGCTTAGCGTGTTGGTCATTCCGGCATTGGGGGGAGATGACGATGGCGACGATGATGAGCTCAACGAGATTAACGGCACACCCGAAAACGACGAAAATCTGAATGGGACCGAAGGCAACGATCTCATCTTTGGCTTTGCCGGGGATGATACGATCAATGCGCTTGGCGGCAACGATACAATCAGGGCCGGTGCCGGTAACGACACCGTTAACGGCGGTGATGGTCGGGATTTCATCTTTGGCTTTGACGGCAACGACACCATCAACGGCGGCGACGGCGCGGATAAGATCCAAGGCGGCGAAGGCAATGACCGTATCGATGGCGGCCGCAACGCCGACGACATTGATGGCGGACCCGGCAATGACATCTTGCTGGGCGGCGCACCGGCTGTCCGTGGCCCCGATGGCGAGCCGATCATCGATACGTTGCGCCGTGACGATGTGGATGGCGACGATGGGGACGACACGATATTCATCTGGGGCGGACGTGGTGAGGCAGAAGGTGGCGAAGGCGACGACACGCTGGTTCTGGTCACCGGGCAAGGCACGCTGAGTGATGAATTTGGCGGTGCTACGGACTTCGTGATCCTCGCCAACGCGCAGGATGAGACAATTCCCACCCGCGGCACGATCACCGAATTCAACCCAGTTCAGGATACATTGACCCTGACGGTTGATGGTGACCTGGGCGGCGGCGATGCCCCAGAGGTCGAATTCATTTTGCGCGAGGAAACGCGGTTGGAAGGCAATACGCCGGTCTCAGGCATCTTTGTGCTTGCGCAAATTGCCGATGGTGAACCAGATGTAGAAGGCAGCGAAGGTGCGGGCGTTTTCCTGCGCGGCGCGACACTTGCAGGCCTCGATGGCGCCGAAATCAATGTCGTCTTCACCGACAACGCGGATTACTTCGATCCAATATCGACGCTGGAAGATGTTCAAGAACAGCTCGCTGCCACCTAACGGTTCCTGACGTCAGAATGCGTAACTTGCCCGCAAGCTAATCCCCTGCGCCAGAGCGTCGTCGGATGATGTGTCGAAGATTGTGATCTGGCTTTTGTATTGCAAACCAATGGTCACGTTGTCGCTGTAGCGGTAGTCGAGCCCGAGCTTGAAAAGCGCCTGCAGGTCCAGATCGTCATCCTCTTCCGTCACACTGTAGCTTCCGCCATAGCCCACATATGGCATGATGTCATCAAAGTCCCAGCCCAGCCGAAAGCTGATGCCAGTAAAATCCAGCCCAGCCTCTGCACCATTGCTCGTATCACCCAGCAAGGTGTCGTATCCGATTTCAATGCCGGGAACGACCCTACCGATTTGGTATTGAAATCCCGCGAAGGCTCCGGCGATTGGCGCGCTGTCGATCCCACCGACCTCTCCCCCAACGTAAAGACCTGTCCATTCAGCGGTTGCGAAACTTGGCCAGCTGATCAGTGCGGCGAGGGCGGTTGTTTTCATCAAGTGCGTCAAAGTCGTTGCTCCGTTGTTGTGACGCTTGCGTAAGTGCTTATTCTGGCGATGAAAATTCACGTTTTGTGCCAGATTGAAATCGATGAGCATCGCACAACCCTCACGGATTTTATGGACTTGTGCCGTCGCTTTGATGCGGCTGTGAACGAGGCCATATTTTGTTGGCGTTGCGGCGCTCTTGCAGCAAAACCGGCGGCGGTGTAATTAACGCAACATGAAAATGGTTTTTGACATGGATGATCGCGCGCGCCTGCCTTGGCGTTTTTTTGGCGCGTCTTGCACGATCCGCGCACGGGGCTGAAGAACTGTCATTTGACTTAAACGACAAACTGACATTCTGACAAAACGGGAGAGGACAATGTCCCCCAAAACGCTCTATGATAAAATCTGGGACGCGCATGTCGCCCATGAAGCCGAAGACGGCACCTGCCTGCTTTATATCGACCGCCACCTTGTGCACGAAGTGACCAGCCCGCAGGCCTTTGAGGGGCTGCGCATGGCAGGCCGCAAGGTGCGTGCGCCGGAAAAAACCATCGCCGTGCCGGACCACAATGTGCCGACGACTGTGGGTCGGGAAGACCCCAAAAACATGACGGAGGATAGCGCCATTCAGGTGGCAGCACTCGACAAGAACGCCAAGGATTTTGGCATCCACTATTATCCTGTCTCCGATGTCCGTCAGGGCATCGTGCATATTGTCGGTCCCGAACAGGGCTGGACCCTGCCGGGTATGACGGTTGTGTGCGGTGACAGCCACACGGCGACCCATGGCGCCTTTGGTGCGCTCGCGCATGGGATCGGGACATCCGAGGTGGAACACGTGCTGGCCACGCAGACGTTGATCCAGAAGAAATCCAAGAACATGAAGGTCGAAATCACGGGCAAGCTGCGCCCCGGTGTGACGGCCAAGGACATCACCCTGTCGATCATTGGCGCCACCGGCACCGCGGGCGGCACCGGCTATGTGATCGAGTATTGCGGCGAGGCGATCCGCGATCTTAGCATGGAAGGGCGGATGACCGTCTGCAACATGGCCATTGAAGGTGGCGCGCGGGCTGGTTTGATTGCGCCGGATGAAAAGACGTTTGAATACTGCAAAGGTCGTCCGCATGCGCCTAAGGGTGCGCAGTGGGAAGCGGCAGAGGCCTATTGGCGCACGCTCTATACTGATGAGGGCGCGCATTTCGACAAGGTCGTGACGTTGAAAGGCGAAGATATTGCTCCCGTCGTGACTTGGGGTACGTCGCCCGAAGACGTATTGCCCATTACGGCGACCGTTCCCGCTGCTGAGGATTTCGAAGGCGGCAAGGTCGGCGCGGCGCAACGCTCCCTCGATTACATGGACCTCAAGCCCGGCACGCCTTTGTCGGAGATCGAGATCGACACCGTCTTTATCGGCTCCTGCACCAATGGACGGATCGAAGATCTGCGCGCCGCTGCGGCGATCCTGAAAGGCCAAAAGATCGGGGTGAAGCGGGCGATGGTTGTCCCCGGCTCCGGCCTTGTGCGTGCACAAGCCGAAGAAGAGGGGCTCGCGGACATCTTCAAAGAGGCCGGTTTCGAATGGCGCCTTGCGGGCTGTTCGATGTGCCTTGCCATGAACCCTGACCAGCTTGCTCCGGGCGAACGTTGTGCTGCGACGTCGAACCGCAATTTCGAAGGGCGTCAGGGCCGTGGTGGGCGGACACATCTGATGTCGCCAGCCATGGCGGCGGCCGCTGCGATTACCGGAAAACTGACGGATGTACGGGAGATGATGTAATGCGTTTGGTTGTTGCCCTGTTTTGCCTTTTACCAATGGCTGCCTTTGCCCAAAGCACTTGGGACACCTGGGAGGCCGATGGAAAAACAATTGCAGGGATTTGCAACGACGACGTCAATGAAACATGCGTTGTGGTCTATTGCGAGATTGCCAATGGTGGCGCGCAGATCGCCTTTGTCAGCGTAGGGGCCTGGGCCGTCCAGGCCGGTGCTGAAGAGGCGATGGTCCTGCGCATTGGTGCCGGCGATCCTCAGATCATCAAGGGTGAGATCGCATCGGCGCCGGGTTTTGGCCTGGAATTCTATGCCGTTGCGGCACCGCTTTCACCGTCGCAGATCAGCGGATTGCGGGCCAGTTCCAAGTTCGACCTTGCTGTACAAAACGGTGCGGCAACAAGCCTGCCGCTCTCCGGTTCATCTGCAGCGATCAGCCGCGCGCTTGCTCCTTCCTGCGGTTAGGACCGCAAGACGCTCAACGCAAAATGAATATCTGGGCGGCCGCCGCATTCGCATCGCGGCCCGCCTGACAGATCAAAAAGGACTAACTTTATGAAGAAGTTCACCAAGCTCAGCGGTGTGGCCGCACCTTTGCCACTGGTCAATATCGACACCGATATGATCATCCCCAAACAGTTTCTGAAGACGATTAAACGCTCCGGTCTGGGTGTGAATTTGTTTGATGAAATGCGCTATGATGATGATGGAAAGGAAATTCCGGATTTTGTGCTGAACAAGCCGCAATATCGTGAGGCTGAAATCCTTGTTGCCGGGGACAATTTCGGCTGCGGATCATCGCGGGAACACGCACCTTGGGCCATCGCCGATTTCGGCATCACATGCGTGATCGCGCCAAGCTTTGCCGACATCTTTTACAACAATTGCTTCAAGAACGGCATTCTTCCCATCGCCTTGCCGCAAGAGCAGGTGGATGTCCTGATGCAGGATGCCGAGAAAGGATCCAATGCGCGGATCGAAGTTGATCTTGAGGCACAAACCATCACGTCATCGGATGGTCAGGTTTTCCGGTTTGAGGTTGATGCTTTCAAAAAGCACTGCCTGCTGAATGGTCTGGACGATATCGGTCTCACGCTCGAAAAAGTCACGGCTATCGATCAGTTTGAAACGCAAGCCAGCGCTGCACGCCCTTGGGTTTAGCCTGACGCGAGGGCAATGGTAGGCCAGCCCGATTTTGCCTTGCGCAGGGCTGGCTTCCACCCTAAGCCGTTTATGTTTTTCCTGTTGCGCGTTATGGTTGATGTGGTCTTCGTTTTGAAGCTGATAAGTGTACTCATACACGTCATCCGGGCATCAAACCATTGGACAACGGGTTCCATATAGCTAGTTTTAAATTGTAACGATTTTTGATGAGGTTGGCGCTTTGCAACAGGGGCTGACCCCTGACTGCGATGTAGATATACGACAAGACAGGGCTGCGCCTGAAGTCGCGTTGCCCTCGAAAGGGTTGATAGGCAGTGTTTGCTCGACTACCAGGTGCAATCGCACGAGCGATCATGGTCGTAATGCTTATCGTGATGCCTTCTGCGCTGCTTGCGGCAGGTGTCGATGACAATACCCAGATTATCGCATTGGTTGCGATCTTTGCGGCACTTTTCACAATCGTCGAATACAGCGCGAGTAGCCCCAGCCTTGTTGAGTTCCGCGATGCGCCACCCTTCAATCGCGTGAGATTCTCGGCCCTTTTCGCGACAGTCTTCTGCCTGTCGGTAATCTTTCGCGGGTATGAGAGCCCATCTGCCATCACCGATGCATTTCAAGCGAGCGGCACCCAGATTGGCGCGACGATCGACTTTCCGTATTCGCCCGTGAGGCTGATGGTGCTAATGATGCCACCGGATGCCGACCCTGCGGTTGTGCAGAAATTGCGCGATGCGGCGGGGCTAAGC
Source organism: Cognatiyoonia sp. IB215182 (assembly GCF_033963905.1). Taxonomy (NCBI): domain Bacteria; kingdom Pseudomonadati; phylum Pseudomonadota; class Alphaproteobacteria; order Rhodobacterales; family Paracoccaceae; genus Cognatiyoonia; species Cognatiyoonia sp. IB215182. Next base: position 229,933 of record NZ_JAXBMB010000002.1, on the reverse strand, counting down.
TATCTCATTTCGCTGATCTCAATTGTGTCGTTCATTATCATGTTGCGGTTGCAACACTGGCCACGCAGAGGCGGCGCCTTTAACGTCTGGATAAATCTACCCACATTTGACCCCACCGCGGGTGGTGACGTTGTTCAACGCCTGCAACGCGATGGTCGTATTAACACTGTGTTAGGCTTTTTGCTGCCATTTTTGATCCCGGCGGTGCTCAAACTCATCTCGCTTTTGGGAACGCCGATCCGTTTTGATAATACCCACACGCTGATCTGGACAGTGACGGCATGGGCCTTTTTGCCAGCAAGCATTCTGATGCGTGGCGTCGCACTCAGCCGCGTCGCACAGATGATCCATATGCAGCGCAAGCGCGCCTACGAACGCGCCGCAGACGACGATATGCAAGCGGCCTGATCGTCGCCGCGCTATTGCCCGTGATTGCGGGTGCAGAGACCTATCGCATCGCGACATTTGCCGCCCCGCTCAGCCGTGATGGGCCGGGCCTTCTGCTGCGGGATCTGCTGAAAGGCGAGGATGCGCAGATTGCAGCGATTGCGTCAGTGATTGATCACGTTGATCCCGACATTCTGGTGCTCACGGATTTTGACTATGATTTGGAAGGTCGAGCGCTCACTGCATTTGCTGCGCAATTCGGCGACCGCTATCCACACCGCTTTGCCCGCCGTCCCAATACTGGCATGGCAACGGGGCTGGACCTTGATCAGAATGGTCGCACGGGCGAAGCGCGGGATGCCCAGGGCTATGGCCGTTTCGCCGGTGATGGTGGGATGGCGATATTGTCCGCCTGGGCCATTGATGCGGCTGCAATGGTCGATCACTCAACGCTTTTGTGGCGCGACCTGCCGGACGCCAGCTTCCCGCGCACAGTTGAAGGTGAACCCTTTTTGCCGAAGGAGGAGCAGGCGATACAACGCCTGTCTCATGCTGGTCACTGGATCGTGCCGATTGATTTGCAGGGTGACGGTCACGTGAACATCCTTGCCTTTGCCGCGACACCCCCTGTCTTCGACGGGCCAGAAGACCGCAACGGCTTGCGCAATCGCGATGAACTCAGGCTTTGGGAGGTTGTGCTTGACGGTGGATTTGGCCCACCGCCGGAGCGTTTTGTCGTTGCCGGAAACGCCAATCTTGACCCCTTAGCCGGTGACGGTCTGTCGGACGCAATGGCCGCCTTTCTTGCGCGACCCGACCTGCAGGACCCGCTGCCCAGCCTGCCAACCGCCGACTGGGCTGACGATGGGCCGGGCGACCTGCGGGTCAGCTACGTGCTGCCTTCGACCGATTGGCGCGTTGTGGATGCGGGCGTGTTCTGGCCCGCGCCGGACGCTGCTGATGCAACCTTACTTGGCGAGGACGGGTTGTCGGCGGGTGTGCACCACCTCGTCTGGGTCGATATCACGCGGCAGTCCCGCTAGCATCACCGTTTCCAGATCGGTCGGCTCAAACTGCGGCAGCACTTTGTTGAACTTGTCGGAACCTATGGTGTGCGACATGGCAAAGAGATAGCGCATCTCGCGCAATTCACGCGCCAATTCCCAGAACGGGCTGAGCATTGTCATCAGCCACCACGGAAAGCGTGTGACCCGCACGGATCGGTGCAAATGGCGCTCAACACAATGCTGCAGATCGGCGGAGGTGAAGGCATGCCCGGGAAATGGGATATCCTCAAACTGTGAAAGCTGAGCGCGCTTTTCGGCAAGGGCCAGCGCGGCGCGTCCCCAATCCGGCATAAAGGCATAGGCCTGCATGGTTGCGGGGTCGGCGGCGGCGGTCAGTCGGCCCTTTTTGATATCGCGCATCATCAGCGAGCTCATGATATCGCCATTGCCATGCGGATCGATGAAGTTGCCCGCGCGCAGAATGATCGTCTGCACACCTGACGCACGGTAGCTTTCTTCCATCGCGATCCTGATCTTGCCCTTGCGTGTTTGGGCGTTGTGGTGCGTATTCTCATTCAACTCGCCCGGCTGATCGCCATAGACGTAGATGTTGCCGGGGATGATGACTGTCGCACCGCTGGCCTTAGCTGCCGCGATCACCTGATCGGTGATGGCGGGGATGTTGCGGGCCCAGTCGTGATAGTTGGGTGGGTTCAGGCCGTTGACGATCACGTCCACTCCTTGAGCTGCCGCCACCATGTCCCCATTTGCCCGGTCATAATGGCGGACCTCCCATCCTGCGTTCCAGAATGCGTCCGCGGCATGGCTGCCGACCTTGCCTGAGCCACCTAAAATCAAAACACGCTGTTGCATCTTTTTGCTCCTGATGATCGCTTGCGGCCAATATCCTCCATTCAGAAATCGAAATGAATTGCGAGAATTTGCAGATCATGTATTCATAAATGAATGGATAAATCGCTGCAAATGCTTGATTGGTCGCTGGTGCAGGCCTTTCTGGCCGTCGCTGAAACCGGCAGTTTGTCGGGTGCGGCGCGCCAGTTGCATACAAGTCAGCCAACGCTCGGCCGCCAGATCAAAGCGATGGAGACGCAGCTTGGGGCCGAACTGTTTCATCGACAGGCGCGTGGTCTGGCGCTGACCTCCACCGGCGCTGACCTTGTCGCACCGGCAGAGGCGATGCGCGATGCGGTGCAACAGATCAGCCTGCGTGCAGCGGGCCAGCAGGCGCAGTTGGAAGGCACGGTGCGGATCACGGCCAGTGTCGCCACCGCCTCTATCCATCTGCCGCCCATCATCGCCGAGATGCGCAGGCTAGAGCCTCAGATTGCCATCGAACTGGTCCCGAGCGATGACACGACCAACTTGCTTTATCGCGAGGCCGATATTGCCGTGCGTATGTACCGTCCCACGCAGCTTGAACTGGTCACGCAGCATCTTGGCGAGGTGCCTTTGGGTATCTTTGCGGCAAAGTCGTATCTGGCCGAACGCGGGGTGCCACGGGACCTGACAGCCTTCGCGCAGCATGATTTTGTGGGCTACGACACCAATCCGGCGATCATCGACGGGTTCAAGCAATTCGGCACAGCTGTTGACCGTGATTTCTTCAAGACCCGGTGTGATGACAACATGGCCTATCTGGCGCTTTTGCGGGCCGGTTGCGGGATTGGCTTTGCCCAACTCAGCATCGGTTATGCAGACCCAGAACTGGTCGAGATCGATATGGGGATAGAACTGCCGACCCTCCCGATCTGGCTGACCGCACACGAAGCTATGCGCCAAACCCCCCGGATCAGACGCGTCTGGGATCTGCTGGCTGAGGGGTTGAGGCCTCTGGTGACCTAATCGCCGACCGCCCCATCAAACCGATGGGCCGAAATGTTGATGTCGCCACATGTCTGAACAGCGATCATCGCGTCCGATAACTGATCCGTCACGACCCACGCACGCCCATCATAGGTCAATGCGATGGGATGAAGCGTTTTCGCTTGATCGGTATTCACATTCACCCGTACGATCCGCTTCTCACGAACTGCCAGGGCAAATGCGGCCACCCTTTCATCAGGTTTCGGTGACATCTCAAATGTAACGGGAAACTGCGCGCCCGCGCGTTCGGTTGTTGCGCGTACTTTGTCAGGAAAGCTCTCGATCAGCTTGCTGCGCGCCCTTGAAAACGCGCGTTGCATGCCAAGGGCTGCGATTGCTGGGTTTTGCGTGCTGAGCACCACGCCAAGGCTTTCCGCCTCTTCTTGGTCGAGCCCGGTCAGCCGCGTCCGATAGTTAAAACCCAACTCAATCCCGCCCTGATTACCCTGAAAAACGATGATCGGCAGTCCCGCCTCGGTCATCGCGTCCACATCGCGCAGGATAGTGCGGGTCGAAACCTCAAGCGCAGTGGCTAGCTGGTGCGAGGTCATGCGCCCCCGGTTCTGCAGCAACAGGAGCATTTGCAATAATCGAGAGGCGCGCATGAGATGAATTTCAAATATGACAGCAGACGTCATATTAGGCTTGGTAACACGGCGCGTGTCAATAATGAGGACCCGTCATGAAATCATTCAAGGTTACGCGCCAGATCGACGCGCCTGCTTCCAAGGTCTGGAGCATATTGTCGGACCCGGCGCAGTTGGCAACGCCCGAATTCGGGATCGTGTCGGTCTCTGGTCAGATTGCACCGAATGGCCGCATCACGCTCGTGTCTGAGATCGATCCGAAGCGGAGCTTTTCGTTGCAGGTCAGGGATTACCAGACCAATCACAGCATGATCTGGACGGGAGGTTTGCCACTTGGCCTATTCACCGGGCGGCGGGCATTCCGGTTACAACCACAGGAAGGTGGCACATTTTTCACCATGGAAGAACGGTTCACAGGTGCCCTTGCCGGGCTTTTCACCAAGCACATGCCTGATCTGACCGCCTCATTCGAAAAGTTTGGTGATGCGTTGAAAGAAAGGGCTGAAGCATGACGCGAGTAACTTTTGGAACTGGCGTTCCGGGTGACCCATGGTTGCTTAAAACACCATCGCTCACCTCTGAGTTTGAGGTATGGAAAGACGCTGAGACCGATCCGCCCGCTCTGGTGGTCCAGGTGGGCAAGACACGCCTGTCCTACCAGTACCGCGCTATCGATGATGCGTATCAGATGCTGAAAGCCCATGGCGACTGGATGCCACTTGGTAATGCGGATGAGGAGAAGTCTACGAAATCCGGCACGCTTGAGGATTGGGCGCGCAGTGCGGACAACCCGGTTGGGGGCTACTACGGCTTGCGCAAAGGGTATCGCGGACGCTTTGCCAATTACGTGTCACCGGTGCTGGAAATGCTGGGGATCGCCGAACTGGAACACAACGCGCGTAACAATCGTATTCGCGCAAGATAAGGCGCGCTGGCAGATCGCTTGCACATCCTAGCCGGTCGGGCTACGCCCCGTGGCAACGCAGTTGTCAAGGAAAGCGCACATGTCCAATCCCTCTCTTTTGATCCTCGCTGGCGACGGTATCGGCCCGGAAGTCATGGACGAGGTAAAACGGATCATCGCGTGGCTTGGTGACAAGCGCGATCTGACCTTTGATGTGTCTGAAGATCTCGTCGGCGGGGCTGCCTATGACGCGCATGGCGTGCCCTTGCACGACGATACGATGGCCAAGGCGCAAGAGGTGGATGCGGTGCTGCTCGGCGCTGTGGGCGGGCCGAAATACGATGATCTGGACTTCAGCGTAAAGCCGGAACGTGGCCTTCTGCGCTTGCGCAAGGAAATGGACCTGTTCGCCAACCTGCGCCCGGCGCAGTGTTTTGACGCGCTCGCCGATTTCTCGTCGCTCAAGCGCGATGTGGTCGCGGGCCTTGATATCATGATCGTGCGCGAACTGACCTCTGGCGTCTATTTCGGCGAGCCACGCGGCATTCATACCGAGGACAACATGCGCGTCGGTATCAACACCCAGCGCTACACTGAGGCCGAGATCGAACGCGCCGCTCGCGCCGCCTTTGACCTCGCCATGAAGCGGAACAAAAAGGTCTGCTCGATGGAGAAGGCCAATGTGATGGAAAGCGGCATCCTCTGGCGCGAGGTCGTGACCGAGGTGCTTGCTGATTACCCGGAAGTTGAGCTCAGCCACATGTACGCCGATAACGGTGCGATGCAGCTGGTGCGTGCGCCCAAGCAGTTTGATGTGATCCTGACGGACAACCTCTTTGGCGACATCCTGTCGGATTGTGCGGCGATGCTGACCGGCTCGCTCGGTATGCTGCCCTCTGCCTCGCTCGGCCTGCCGATGGCCAACGGTCGACCGAAGGCCATGTATGAACCGGTCCACGGCTCTGCCCCCGACATCGCGGGGCAGGGCAAGGCCAACCCGATTGCCTGCATCCTCAGCTTCGCGATGGCGCTGCGCTATTCATTCGATGAAGGGGCAGAGGCCGACCGGCTGGAAGCGGCCATCGAAAAGGTCCTCGCCGATGGTGCCCGCACAGGTGATCTGATGGGTCCAGAGGGCGGCACGCCGCTCAGCACCAAAGAGATGGGTGATGTGATCATCAAAGCGTTGGACGCGAGTCTCTGATCATGTCCCCCAACGCCAAAGGTGCCGTTCTCGCGCTTCTCGCCTTTGGCGTCTTTTCGACCCACGACGTGGTGGTCAAAGTGCTCGGTGGCACCTATTCACCGATCCAGATTGTCTTCTTCAGCGTGCTCCTGAGCTTTCCGCTCGCCACGATCATGCTGATGCGAGATGCCAAGCCCGGGACGCTGGTGCCCGTCCATCCTTGGTGGCTGGCCCTGCGCACAGTTGCAGCGGTGATTACGGGCGTCTCCGCGTTTTACGCCTTTTCGGTTCTGCCGCTGGCGCAGACCTATGCGATCCTCTTCGCGTCACCTTTGCTGATTACGGTTCTGGCCATTCCCGTTCTGGGGGAAACTGTCCGGCTACGCCGTTGGCTCGCGGTCATTGTGGGCCTGGTGGGTGTGCTCGTCGTGCTGCGTCCTGGGCAAACGGAGCTCTCACTTGGCCATCTCGCGGCCCTCAGCGCCGCCGTGGGGGGATCGGTCGCGTCAATTATCGTCCGCAAGATCGGTGCAGATGAGCGGCCTGCGGTGATGTTGCTCTATCCGATGGTCGTGAATTTCGTGCTGATGGCCTGCGCCTTGCCGTTTGTCTATCAGCCGATGCCAATTGAGCATCTGGGGCTTTTGGGCGTCATCGCGGTCTTTGCTTGGACCGCAAGCCGCCTTGTCATCGCTGCCTATCAGTCGGGAGAGGCGGCCATTATCGCGCCGATGCAATATAGTCAGATCGTCTGGGCCACGCTCTTTGGATTTTTCTTCTTTGATGAGGTGGTCGATACGGCCACGGGGGTGGGGGCTGCAATCATCATCGCGAGCGGTCTCTACATCGTGCTGCGCGAAAGCCGCAGTGGCGCATCCGAGAACACGCCTGTCTTGCGCACCCGCTCACGATCCGAGACGGCGACGACGCCGCGCGTATCATTGTTCATGAGGATTGCCGGCAAGACACCACCGCGCAAGGATTGAGGGGAAAAATCTGCGTGACGCAGATTTTTCTGTCCGACCCGCTCAAATAACGAAAGCGCTGTCGCGCTCTCGTCAAAATCTGCGTCACGCAGATTTTGTATCCGTGGCACTATTGCGCCGCCATCTGCTGTTGTGCCTCTGGCGGGGCAAAGCTGTGCGGGTTCGCCCGTGCCCAGCGCTCGCGATAGATCGGATTGTCGTCGCCATCATCCAAGAGGAACCCTTCGCGGAGATAGCTATAGACGTCCGCCGCCTCGGTCATCTGCCCGTCGCCGCGCCGCGTCATGAAATGATAGGGCAGGAACCCGCAGGGATCATCAAGCCCGGCTGCACCAGCCATCTCACCCAATGCTTTGAGCGTATTGTTATGAAACCTGGCGACACGCTTGTACTTGTTATCAACATTCAACGCCTTCTGGCGCAAAGGGTCTTGTGTGGTCACGCCGACCGGACAGTGGTTCGTGTGACAGGCCTGCGCCTGAATGCAGCCGATAGCAAACATGTAACCGCGCGCCGAATTGCACCAATCGGCCCCCAGTGAGAGGGCGCGCGCGATGTCAAAGGCGCTGACGATTTTGCCCGCCGCGCCGATCTTGACCTCATCCCGGATGCCGGCACCGCGCAGCGTGTTGTGGACAAATGTCAGCCCCTCCACCATTGGCATGCCCACGTGATTGGCAAATTCGAGCGGAGCGGCCCCGGTGCCGCCTTCACTGCCATCGACGACGATGAAATCGGGGATGATCCCCGTTTCCAGCATCGCCTTAACGGTACACATGAATTCCCGCCTGTGCCCGATGCAAAGCTTGAAGCCTACCGGCTTGCCCCCTGACAGATCACGCAACCGGCCAATGAACTGCATCAGCTCCATCGGATTGGAGAATGCAGAGTGGGCGGCGGGTGAGATGCAATCAACCCCCATCGGAATGTCGCGCGCCTCGGCAATTTCGGGTGTGATCTTGGCCGCTGGCAACATGCCGCCATGGCCGGGTTTCGCCCCCTGGCTGAGCTTGAGCTCAATCATTTTGACCTGATCATGGCCCGCCTGTTTGGCGAATTTGTCGGGGTTGAATGTGCCATCATCATTGCGGCAACCGAAATAGCCTGACCCGATCTCATATATCAGATCGCCACCACCTTCGCGGTGATAGCGACTGATCCCGCCTTCGCCGGTATCATGGGCAAATCCACCCATCTTGGCGCCCTTGTTCAGCGCCAGAATGGCATTGGCCGACAGCGCCCCGAAACTCATCGCCGAGATGTTATAGAGTGACGCCATATAAGGCTTCTTACATTTCGACCCGCCGACTTTGACCCGGAAGTCACTCGTCTCAAAATGCGTGGGCACAACCGAATGGGTCAGCCAGGAATAGCCCGCTTCGTAAATCATTTCATGGCTGCCAAAAGGCCGTTTGTCTTCGGCGCCCTTGGCGCGCTGATAGACAAGTGAGCGTTGTTCGCGGCTAAAGGGCTGCTCTTCCTGATCGCTTTCAATCAGGTATTGCCTTATCTCAGGGCGGATTTTTTCGAACAGAAACCGGATGTTACCCAAGACAGGGTAGTTCCACAGAACCGCGTGACGGGTTTGGGTCACGTCATGAATGCCGATCGCCGTCAGTACCGCAAAGATGGCTGCCAAAATGAAGACCCACGGCACCCAGAACCCGATGACGAAACAAATGAGCGTCATGAACGCCACAAACACAAAAGTCGCGTAGCGCTGTAATGAGATCAATGCACGCACAACAGAATCCTCCCCTGCCTGACGCTACATTAGAACCGCGATATGCTTAACGAAAGGTGGTTCACAGCGAATGTGAAGGAGGCCGACGCGATGATGTCGTGCTAGAAATCCGGGCTGACGCCGGGCAGGTTGAGCGCCTTGATCAACTCGCGCAATTCCTGACGCGCGGCGAGGTTTGACATGCTGAGGCTCGTCACCCCGATATCGCGCAGATCAAGCAGGGTCAGCCCGCGCGGGAACAGTTCGCGAAAGACCACGCGCTCGGAAAATCCGGGGGCCGGGCGGAACCCAATCCGCTTGGCGAGTTTGTCAATCGCGCGCTGCATCTTTTCCTTGTTGATCATCGCCGTGGTACCCAGGCGGTTGCGCACCACAACCCAGTCAATCGGGTTCATGCCCGCCTCTGACCGCATCTGGCGGGCGCTCCAGACCATTTCGGAGTAAACCGACGGCCCGATAATTTCTTCCCCCTCGCCATCCACATGGGCGAGCAGGTCGAAATCGATGAAGCTGTCATTAAGCGGGGTGATCAGCGTATCGGACATCGCATGGGCGAGCTGGCTCAGCCGGGTATGCGAGCCCGGACAATCGATCAGGATGAAGTCACAAGCCTCATGCATCGCCTCAACCGCGCGGCCCAGAGCCTGATCATCCGCATTCTGGCCGGGCTGCAAATCGCCCGGCGCAATGGCGGGCAGTTCCGCGTAGTCCGGCGTGGGCAGATCAAGCCTCTCCTTCGTCAGAAACTCCCGCCTATTGGCGATATACCGCCCCAAGGTCTGCTGCCGCAAATCCAGATCCAGCGTGCCGATCCTATGGCCCATTCGCGCTAGCGCCGTGGCCACATGCATCGACACGGTCGATTTGCCAGCCCCGCCCTTTTCGTTGCCGACAACGATGATATGCGCCACGCCAATGTCCTTGTGATCTGGTTTGCCGAAAAGCTCTATATGGCCTCTGATTGCGGCATGGAAGCGCCAGCATCAGGAAATTGCGCTGCGTTTGCCTTGACATGGGGCGGCAGGCCCATCATGTCATCCCCAACCGATGCAGGCTGCCGCGTGAGCAGCGCGGGACGTCACCGTCATCCGCACCACATCGACCACTGAGGTTCCCATCATCACGCGAGGGCGCCGCGCCGGGCAGAGACCGGGCGCACCCTTGCCACCACCCATCGACAGATGGGTCATTTTTGCTGTGGGCGCTTTGCCCGCAAGAACAGGATATCCATTATGGATTTTGACATGCTGGGCCTTGCGCCCCGACTAACCAAGACCTTGAAAGCACAAGGCATTACCGACCCAACCCCGATCCAGAAACAAGCGATTCCGCATGCGATGAACGGGCGTGACGTGATGGGGCTCGCCCAGACCGGGACGGGCAAGACGGCGGCCTTTGGCCTGCCGATGATCCACGCGCTCTTGAAAGCAGGCGTGAAGCCGCAGGCCAAAACGGCGCGTGGCCTGATCCTCGCCCCGACGCGCGAGTTGGCGAAACAGATCTCTGAAAACCTGACCGCCTATACCAAAGGCAGCCACCTGAAAGTGGCGCTGGTCGTGGGCGGTGCAGGGATCGTGGGGCAAACCAAGCGGCTTGCCGGCGGTGTTGACCTGCTTGTCGCCACGCCCGGCCGTCTGATCGACCTTCTCGACCGGCGCGCGGTTCGGCTGGACCAGACGATCTATCTGGTGCTGGATGAGGCCGACCAGATGCTCGATATGGGCTTTATCCACGCGCTGCGGCAGATCGCACCGCTCTTGTCCAAAGATCGCCAGACGATGATGTTCTCGGCCACGATGCCGAAACTGATGAACGAGTTGGCGCAAACCTACCTGACTGACCCCGTCCGCGTGCAGGTGAACCCGCCCGGACAAGCCGCGCGCAAGATCAATCAGAGCGCCCATTTCGTCGCACAGGCGGCCAAACTTGACCTGCTGGTCGAACTGCTTGACGCGCACCGTGATGACCGCGCCATCGTCTTTGGCCGCACCAAACACGGGTGTGAGAAACTGTCGAAGGTGTTGGAGAAAAAGGGCTTTGCCGCCGACTCGATCCACGGCAACAAATCGCAGGGTCAACGGGACCGCGCGCTGAGAGCCTTCAAGGAAGGCAAAGTACGCGTTTTGGTGGCAACTGATGTTGCCGCACGCGGGATCGACATTCCTGATGTGCGGTTCGTCTACAACTACGACCTGCCCAACGTGGCTGAGAATTACGTGCATCGGATTGGACGGACCGCGCGAGCAGGCGCTGATGGCTCGGCCGTCGCCCTCGTCGCACCGGACGAGATGATCGAGCTGCAGGACATCGAAAAGACGATGAAAGAGACAATCCCCACAGCCTCCGGCAGGCGGTGGGAGATCCAGCCGGGTCAGAAAAAGCGCCCCAATGGCGGCCCGCGCCGCGGCGGCGGGCGGCCAGCCAAACCCGGCACTGGTTCCGGCAAGCCCGGAGGCGGACGCAGGCGCGGCGGCAGATCGCGTGGAAAGTCAGCGGCATAAGTGGTTGAGGCGCCGCTTCAGAAGCCTCCAGACAAATGTACTGAAGGCGATTAATGCGTGTTTCTTACGCTAAATTGCCCGTTCGCCAGCACACGGCGAATGCCGGTTTGAAATTGCGTCGAGGCGTTTTCATGGGTGCATCTTTGCGCCCTTTGTTATCTTGTCGACCATCCTTCGTTCCTCTCGGATGGCAAGCCCGACGAGGTTTAGTTCGTTCGTTCCATATTCTCTGACTGCGGCCCGGTTGGCGACGTCATGGCCAGTTTTGAACATGTCCTCGATATAGATTGACATATCGACGCCTCGGGTCAGCGCGCGCGAATGGATCTTTTTCAGTCTTATTTCATCCGCCACAAGCACGATCATCGGTTGAACGATCAAGGATCGATACGTTTGCCCGTCCGCATCCTCATAACGCTCGCCAAGAAGATCGGAGTCCGCGCCGAGAATGCCGCTTGTCAAGAATGCGGTGACATTCAGTTTCTGCCAGTCCAGCAGATCATTCCGCACGACTATTGCAATCTTCGTTTCAAACATGCGATTTCCCTATATTATCCTAAGAATGTAATCCCGAGCCGAAGAAGGTATGGCTGGAGGCATAATCATCAGGATAATGATGGGCTGGGCTGCCAGCAAACGAAGCATTTTCGGTAGAAAGGGTTTAAGTTGGAATTGGACCGAACCGATCGACGTATTCTCTCGCTCCTGTCGAAGAATGCTCGGATAACCAATAAAGAGCTGGCTGATGCGGTCGATTTGTCGCCATCCAGCGTCCATGAACGAACCAAGCGGCTCTTCAACAGCGGGATGATCTCGGGCGCACATCTTGACGTGGACATTGGCCAACTGGGCTTCTCTATGAAAGCGCTCCTGTTTATCCAGTTGTCGGAACATGAGAAGTCGAACCTCGATACTTTTGTGCAAGACGTGCTGAAGTTCGCCGAGGTCCGTTCGGCGTGGATGATTAGCGGCAGATTCGACGCAATTGTCGAACTGGTCACGCAGGATACGAAGCATTTGCACCGGGTCGTGGTCGAAAAGTTCTCGTCGCGGGATGAGGTTCATCGGATTGAGACATCGATTGTCTTTGATGGTGCCGAGCAACGAGACCTGTCTGCATTGTTGCAGTTGAACTCCTAGACTGTTGGAAGTGAAACAGGTTTCAAAAGGCTGAATGGGGACGTTGGACCAACGTGCGTTTCGTCTGCAAAGCAGACGTGACACGGGGTGGTGCACACCTATTGCGCGGTGACATTGACCCCAGTTGCTTCAGAGCGGCGACGGAAGAATTGGGGAAACCAAGGTGCTCGAAACATAGTATTGCTCGTGTACACATAGATAACTGCCCGGTTCGAAAGGCCTGACAATGGAGAAGCCAGTCCACCCTTACATAAGTGCTGCTGGCACCCCGGTGATCGTGAGAATCGCAGGGACCATAGCAAGTGTCGTCGCCATCTACACGATTGTCATCTACGGCATTTCCCTCCCGGAAGTATTGGCATTCACCAATGCAGATGACGGGGCAACACCAGAGCTGCCCAGGCATTACAGGCAAATGGTTGGGTTGGCGGCTTTCTGGGCCGTTCTCCCTCCGATCTGGTTCTGGTACGAGTATTATTGGGTTTACTTGCGTTTACCGGATGAAAGGCGAGGCTCGTTTGAGGGTTTGCGCTACGGACAACAGCTGGCTACCGCGATCTGGGCGTCGATGTTGGTAGTGCAGGGGATTGTTCTTACAGCACTTTTCTAAGGCCGCTCGTCTGGGCCAACCGATTGGCGGCATTAAGGTCTGCTATGATCCTGACCTTCCAAGTTTCTTGGCACAGCCGACGACATCCGTGTCTTCTAGTCTAATATTGCTATATAGCGCGTAAGCTATATAATGATTTCATGACAAATCTCGACTCAGTGTTTCAAGCCCTATCCGACCCCACACGTCGCGCCATCCTGGCACGGCTTATAGAGGGGGAAGCGACGGTTGATGAGCTTCGCGAGCCGTTTGCGATGTCTCAGCCGTCCATTTCACGTCATCTCAAGGTGTTGGAACAGGCGGGTTTGATCGCGACACGCATTGACGGCACATCGAGACCCCGCCGCATTGAACCGGCAGCATTCGCGGCGATTGAAGATTGGCTGAAGCAGTATCGTGCCGTCTGGCAAGCAAACTATGCCCGGCTTGATGACGTATTGAAGGAACTCAAAGAGGAGGATCCGTGATGAAACCCCTTCACATGACGACCCCGACCGACACGACCATCGAAATCACCCGTAGCTTTGATGCCCCCGTTTCAATGGTCTGGCGCGCCCATACCGAACCTGATCTGGTCAAGCGTTGGCTGACAGGCCCTTCTGGCCACACCATGCCGGTATGCGAGATCGATCTCTCCGTCGGCGGCGCCTATCGTTATGTTTGGGAGTGGAGCGATGGGCGCATGTCAGCTTACGGGACATTCCGCGAGATTGTGCCGGAGTGTCGGCTGTTGCTGACGGAAACATTCGATATCTTTCCCGATAACGAGACACTGGTCGAGCAGGTCTTCAGCGAGGCCGATGGTCAGACAACAGTGACGATGAGCCTGCATTACGATAGCCAAGCAACCCGGGATGGTGTCCTGCAAAGCCCAATGGATGAAGGTCTGGAGGCCAGTTATTGCAGCCTTGATGCGTTGATCTCAGAGACCGTGTGATGCCCACGCCGGCAGATGTCATCACGGCTTTGGAGGCCGCTGCAGACCCGGCGGACATCGACTACGTTGCGCGCTTTTACAATGGTGGCGATCCTTCAACCGAGGTGATGGGGGTCCGCATGCCGAAAGTCTTTCCCATCGCCAAGAAATTCGTGTCGCTCTCGCTGGATGGCGTTGAATGCCTTCTGGACGATAACAGGTACGAGGTCAGAATGGCTGCCGTCGCCATCATGGACTTTCAGGCACGGCAAAAGAAACTGGACGCGGCGCAGCGCCAGGCGTTGTTCAACCTTTATCTGAGCCGCCATGACAGATTGAACAACTGGGACTTCGTTGACCGGGCAGCGCCGCATGTGATCGGCGAACATCTCGTGGGCAGAGACCGCTCAATCCTGGACCAATTGGCGCGTTCGGATGATCCGCATGAGCGACGGACGGCCCTTGTGGCAACGTATGCCTTCATCAAGCGAGGGGAGGTTGCCGACACTTTCCGGATCGCTGCAACCCTCGCAGATGACACCGACGATTATGTGCAGAAGGCTATTGGATCATGGGTCCGCGAAGCTGGAAAGCGCGATGAGGCTGCGTTGGTTGCGTTTCTGACGGCGAATGCTGATCGCCTGCCGCGCAAGACAATCACGGCCGCAGCAAAACTCTTGCCTGAAGAGATCAAAAGACGAATTCGTCATCGCTGAAGGCTGTCTATTGATGAACCGCCGCTTCGTCCAGCCATCAGATCGCGCCGCAAAAGAACGCTGCTCCGCTTAGAGCGGCGCCATTTCCCCCAAAGGTCGGTGAAACCCTGTCTAGGGCTTTGGAGAAGAATGGTCTTGCTGCCGACGCGATCCACGGCAACAAACCGCAAGGTCAATATGATCGTACGCCGAAAGCCGCCAAGCAAGGTAACGTGCACGTGCTGGTCGCAACGGATGTGGCCGGGTACGGCATCCACATCCCGGATGTGTGGTTTGTCTAGAATTAAGACCTGCCCAAGGTGGCCGAAACCTACGTCCACCGGATCAGACGCACCCCGTGGGCCGTGCTGATGGCAGAAGCGGCGGCGCACGACGGGGCAAATCTGGCGGTGGAGCCTGGACGACCCTTAGCGGGGGTCGTTGTTGTAGCAGATCACGCGAGAAATCTGCGGCTTGAAGCGTTATCCAAAAGGTCTGACCCGATTTCTGCCTGAAACCAAAGGGTCCAACGCATCAATCAGCAAGCGTCCTTCGTGCATTCTTATAGTGCGCAGCCGGTTAGAAAAACGCGGATGAAGCAATGGGCCGAGGTGTTGCCCATCTTGATCCATGCTCCAGTGCAAGAGAGAGCTCTTTCGCAGGCCGAATGGAAAGGCGTTTTTCCCAGAATTTCATGCTCGATTAATCGTTCCGTGTTTACTCGTGCGCAGGAGGATCGACGATGACACGCAAGGGACGTTCTCGGGCCATCATTGGCGTGGTCTTCGGCGTGACTTTTGCGTTTTGGTCCGCAACGGGTGTGGCTCTTCAAGGGTTCATGACGCATCAGAGCAATCTGGCGCGTCTGGAAGAGCTTTCGGCTCAGCTTATGCGGCGGATCGAGAAAACCGTCGACTTTGTCGTGATCGCAAGTACCGATATTCTCACGTCAAATGTAAGTGGATGCGGCAGTGCCACGCAGAAATACTTGCGTAACCTCGCGCTTGATACGGCAAATACGCCGAACATTTTTCTGATTTCGCAAGACTTCCAATGTGTCAGCTTCGAAAACTACGATGTCGCATTGCCTGCAGATGACGTGCGGGCCGGATGGGCAGTTGGCCGGAACCCCGACTTTCGCTTTGGCCCGATCGAGGGGCCGCGCGGAAAACTGCTTGGCGTATCTTGGGGATACGGCACTGACCTTGAACTGGTTGTTGCGTTGGACCTTGCAGCGCAGTTGTTTGACGTCTTGCAATTTGAGCTTCGGAGTGGTGGCTACGTATCTCTTCGAACCGACCGCGATGTTATTGCGGAGTTTTTCGGTGACGAGGCCGCCATGTCCGACAGACCTGCTTGGCGGACATTTGCAGCAACAGGAGAGCGCTATCCCTTGCAGAGCGAAATCCAGATCGATCCCAACGTCCTTGCAACCTGGCGGCGCGATGTTCCATCGCTCGTCGTGGCTTTATGGAGTGCGTTCGGCGTTCTCGTCGCGGGTTTGGCGGTGGCAGCAGTGACTCGCAGGAGAGATGCGTCACTGGATGCGGTGCTAGATGCGCTCGACAATCAGGAGATCGTGCCACACTTCCAACCCATCGTGGATGTCAACACGGGCGCGGTCGTTGGGTGCGAGGCGCTGGCGCGCTGGATCAAGCCGAGCGGTGAGACTGTTCCGCCGGGCAAATTCATTCCCATTCTTGAAAGGAGCGGCCACAATCACCTTCTGTTGGAAGCACTTCTGAGGCAAGCAGCGGACAGTCTCCGATACGCGTTGGATGAACATCGCGGCTTCTACATCGGTTTCAACGCCACGCCCGAAGAGTTCGAAAGTCCAGATTTTGCGGACACACTTCTTTCATTGTCACGTCTGCATCGCCTGCGGCCGGACCAAATCTGCATCGAGATTACGGAGCGACAGGCGGCCAACTCCCAGAGCATCGTGGCTGACACGGTTGACAGGCTTTCTTCGTCAGGCTTTCGGATTGCAATCGACGATGCGGGAACAGGGCACAACGGTCTCTCCGCCCTCCAAACTCTCAAGGCAACGACGCTCAAGATCGACAAGTTCTTTGTCGATCAAATCCCCGATGAGCCGCGCGCAAAGGTCATGATTGAGATGTTTGTGTCCGTGGCCCGTCAATACGGAATGAAAACAATTGCCGAGGGTGTTGAGACTGCGGCGCAGGCAAATGCGCTGAAGTTGGCCGGTATAGATGCCATTCAGGGATACTACTACTCAAGGCCAGTTCCCGCGAAGGAGTTCCTGGTCGCGCTCGATTCAATTTGGGAAGGTTCGTCGCGTTTGATCAACAACAGCACTGCGACAGAAGTCGAAGACGTCACGAGACGGACAGCATGATCGCATTGCTTTCGTCCTGACTTCGCCCGATATCGACAACACCAGAATGCAAAACGCCGCCCTTGATAGAGCGGCGCAGCAAATTCAGGGTGGGTGAAACCCAAGCGGGCTTTAGAAGCCCAGACCCGCGTATTTGTTCTTGAACTTCGACACACGGCCACCAGCATCCATCAGACGGGTGCCACCGCCGGTCCATGCGGGGTGGACGGAGGGGTCGATATCCAGCGACATCGTATCGCCTTCCTTGCCCCAGGTGGATTTCATCTGCACCACAGTGCCATCGGTCATCTTGACGTCGATGATGTGATAATCGGGGTGAATATCTTTTTTCATATCCGGCGTCCTTATGCTTCGGCTTCGGCGCTTTTGGGCGCCTTGTAGTTGGTGACCTCTGCAATCCGCGCGGATTTACCGCGGCGCGAACGCAGGTAGTAAAGCTTCGCACGACGCACGCGACCGCGGCGGACGACGGTGATGCTATCGATATTGGTGGAATGCAGCGGGAACACACGCTCCACACCCTCACCAAAAGAAATCTTGCGCACGGTGAACGACCCGGCAATGCCCGATCCGTTCTTGCGGGCGATGCACACGCCCTCATAGTTCTGCACACGTGTCCGTGTACCTTCGGTCACTTTGTAACCGACGCGGATGGTGTCACCCGCTTTGAAGTCGGGGATATCCTTCCCCAGCGCAGCGATCTGCTCCGCTTCGAGTTGTGCGATCAAATCCATTGATCCGCTCCTATGTCTGGCACGGGTATATCCCGCAACGTGTCTTGCGCCGTCAGAGCTGCGTGTCGTTTCCGGGTCCAGTGTCACTGCCCGCCGCAGATGCCGTCATCATTTCTGTTATCTGACCGTCCGGTCCGTCCGGGGGTGTGTGCCACAACGCAGTGGTGACCCGATATCCGGTGCTGCCATAGATCAATACCCGGAATCGGTTACCCGCCCCAGGAATGCCGCTCAATAGGCCCTTGGGCGTTGTCAATCAAGCCCAAAGATGGCCCGGCTTGCACCTGGGCCACCTTGGGACAATCTTCAGGACTGTGTCGCGCCTGCGCTAAACATCAGGCGAAACGACACCGGTGCAGTGCGGGTAATTGAATCGAGGCTCGCGAGCTCTTGCAGCATGTCGATCCCTTCATTGATCTCAAGCTCATCAGTGCTGATGAACATCATACTTTGAGTTGTCACCATCACATTTTCCGCATCGAGCCGCATCACGAAGACGTCCATATAGACCGGCGCTTCGACCCCCAGAAAGACCACATCGCCATCAATCTCGGTCACGGTGCTTTCGCCAACGGCCAGCCCGTCGAAATCAGCCATATCGACCTGCGCTTTCAGCGTGGCACTGGGGGCGTTCTTGAACACATGCTCGATCATCCGCTCATTGCGAATATCGATATTCGTCTCAAGACTGTTGAGGTCGATCTCAACACTGGCCATCCCGTCAGGGCTGACCGAACCCGTCAGACCGGAAAACGTATGCGCCTCGCCCGTATCATCATTCTTGATTGATCCAAAGCTGACGACCGACTGTTCACCGTTCAGAACCCATCCGCCCGCATGTCCGTCTGCAAAAGCCGCAGTGCCGAGACCAATCACGATTGCGGCAGCCGGTAGTTTGAAATTGCGCATGTCTTACTCCTCCCATAGGAAACAAAATACCCCGCCATCATCAGCGGTTGGTATGTGAACACGCGGGGAGGGGAGATTATTCGCTGGTTGCGCAAAAAATCTGCGCGGGATGCGGTGGCCGGTGGTCTGCCTGCAATCTATCCCCGGCTCTGGCGGTTCTGTCTGGTCCTGACACGCGATCGCGCGATGGCCGAGGATCTGGCCCAGATGACCTGCGAACGCGCGCTCATCCACGCCGACAAGTTCACGCCCGGCTCGGATCTTGCTTCATGGCTTTTCACCATGGCGCGCAATCTGTGGCTGAATGACATCCGCGCTGCCAATGTCAGGCGCGGGACGGGCACCGTGCCGGTTGAGCAAAGCGGTCTGACGGACGAAAAACCCGATATCGAAGCGAATATTCTCGCCCGTGAAGTGTTTGACATTATACAGGCCCTGCCTGAGGCACAGCGTCTCACAACACTGCTTGTTTATGTCGAAGGGCATACATACCGTGAAGCGGCAGAGATACTGGATGTGCCGATTGGGACGATCATGAGCCGCCTGGCAAGCGCCCGTAAGGCGGTGACACAGGTGGTCGAAGGACAGGAAAAGACAGGTGAGTGACGATCAGGGTCAGATCACAGATGCCGAACTGACCGCCTATCTGGATGGAGAGGCGGATGCTGCCGTGACCGCCCGCATCGATGCGGCCCTGGCGGTCGATGCAGCATTGGCGCAGCGTTTTGAAGCCTTGGCCGGGGCGGGCGATGTGATCAAGACGGCGTTTGACCTGAACGGCCTCAATGCGCCAGCCTTCGCGTCCGCAGGCTTAGAACCCGCGCCCCGACGACTTGCCGCGGCGCTGATACCACTGGCCATCGCGGCGTCATTCGTCATCGGCATGGTGGTGATGTCGCTGTTACGCCCGGCACCCACATGGGTCGACACGATCGCCTCCTATCACGCCCTCTACGTGACCGAGACGCTTAGCGGTGCCGACCAGTCGCCGCAGGTATCCGATGCGGTCCTGCAATCGGCGCAAGAGATGCTGGGCGTCGATCTGCGCCCGGCCACATCCCTGCCAGGGCTCACCTTCAAGCGGGCGCAGATCCTGTCGATCAACGGTCAGCCGCTTTTACAGATGGCCTATCTTGATGAGGGTGGCCTGCCATTCGCCTTTTGCGTGACACTACCAGGTGACGCGGACCGCGATGACCTACAACGCATGTCGCATGACGTTGCCACCAATAGCTGGGTGACGGATGGGGTCGGCTATGTCTTGGTAGGCGGCGGCGACATCGCACGTGTGTCGGATTTGTCATTGGTGTTGCAGCGCCAGCTCTAATCCTTTTCCTCCACCTTAGCCCAAAGGTCGGGCCTGCGTTCGCGGGTCAGTTTCTCGGCCATCTGGCGCCGCCAAGCCGCGATCTTGGCGTGATTGCCTGAGAGCAGGACATCCGGGATCGCATGCCCCTGCCATTCGGCGGGCCTGGTATATTGCGGATGCTCCAGCAGACCGGTGGAAAAGCTCTCCTCGACAGCACTCTCCGCGTTGCCCAAAACGCCCGGTAGCAGGCGCACAGTCGCGTCGATCATCGCCTGTGCAGCGATTTCGCCTCCCGTCATCACAAAATCCCCCAACGAGACTTCGGCGATGCCAAAGTGCTGCAACACCCGCTCATCCACACCTTCAAACCGCCCGCAGAGCAGCGTCACACCATCCTGCCGCGCCCAGTCGCGGGCCATCACCTGATCGAACGGGCGCCCACGCGGCGAGAGGTAGACCAAAGGCATCGCCCCCTTCGCGGCAGCACGCGCCGCCACAATCGCGCTTTCCAGTACATCGGCGCGCAGGACCATACCCGCACCACCCCCGGCAGGTGTGTCATCGACATTGCGATGCTTGCCGATCCCATGTTCCCGCAGATCATAGGTCTCCAACCGCCACAAACCGTCCTGCAACGCCTTCCCGGTCAGGCTTTCGCCAAGCACACCGGGAAAGGCCTGCGGGAAGAGCGTGATGATCTGCGCCGTCCATGATCCTGCCAGGTCCGGCTTATCGGTCATCAGTTCACGCGGTTTCAGGGTCGGGCGCACCGCGATACGACCGGCCGATTTTGGGGCCTTCTCTGTCATGTGGCCCTGATAGGGGATTGCGGCGCGGATGAAAACTTTCTCTTGCAATGCGAAAGTCGACATCTTACCTGCGCAATCTCACACAAGAGGAAACGACCATGCAAACGGTCTTGGAAAATCTGACCCTGCGCGCTGCATCAGCCCCGGCTGCTGCAAGCGAAGACGCATGGAAAATCCAACCGCCTCTGTGAATGACATTCCCGGAGGCTGATGGCCTCCGACACGGTTCCGCAATGTGACCCCGGATGGCCCAAAGCCCGCCGGGGTTTTTCATTTCGGGCCTGACAAACCCGAACCCAGAATTTGGCGCGCCAGATGCCAATGGCCGCTCGTGTCCCGCTTGGCCAGCAGGGTGCGGGTGGCGCTCGTAGCGAAGAAGGAGACAGTAAAATGGCTACGAAACTGAACATGAATGTCGGCACCATCGGTCACGTCGACCATGGGAAAACGACCCTGACCTCGGCCCTGACGCAAGTCCAGGCCGCCCGCCTTGGCGGACAGGCCATGTCGTTCGACCAGATCGACAAGGCACCCGAGGAAAAGGCGCGCGGCATCACGATCAACACCTCCCATGTGGAGTACGAATCCGATGGCCGGATCTACGCCCATATCGATTGTCCGGGCCACGCCGATTATGTGAAAAACATGATCACAGGCGCGTCCCAGATGGACGGGGCGATCCTGCTCGTGGACGGCACGGAAGGTGCAGCCAAGCAAACGATCGAGCATATCCTGCTCGCCCGTCAGGTGAACGTCGGCCACATGGTGGTTTTCGTGAACAAGATGGACATGCTGGGTGAGGCCGAACGGGCCGACATGGCCGAACTGATCGAGATGGAAACCGGCGCATTGCTCGAAGCGCAGGGCTATGAAAACACGCCCTTTGTCTTCGGCTCTGCCTTGCAAGCGCTCGAGGCTGCCCTCGCGGGCAACGTCGACGCCCCAGAGGTGGAGTGCGTGAAGCAGCTGGTCGACGCCATGGACAATCATTTCCCCGACCCCGTCCGGGATTATGACAGCCCGTTCATGATGCCGATTGAGGCAGTGCACACGATCCCAGGCCGCGGCACCGTCGTCTCTGGCCGGGTCGAGCGCGGGTCGATCAAGGTCGGTGAACCGGTGGAGATCATCGGTCTTTCCAATGACGGGGCCGAGGTTGTCGTGACCGGCACGCAAGCCTTCCGCAAGGACATCCCGGAAGCACGGGCCGGCATGAATGTCGGCCTGCTCCTCCGGGGTCTCAAGCGGGACGAGGTCCAGCGCGGCCAGATCCTGTCCGCGCCGGGCGTGATCAAACCGTTCACGCAAGGCCGGGCCGAGATCTTCGTGCTGAACGCCGATGAAGGGGGCCGTCACACGCCCTTTTCCACAGGCTACGCGCCGCAATTCTACTTCGGCGTGACCGATGTGAGCGGCGTGGTGAACGTGACGGACGACCTGCCCGTCATGCCCGGTGACCGCGCCGAGGTCGGGTTCGTCCTGCACAAGCCCGTGGGTATCGAGCCTGGCATCCGCTTCGCCCTGCGCGAAGGTGGCCGCACCGTCGGCGCCGGTGTCGTCACTGAGGTGACGGCCTGAAAGCATCTCAAAAACAATGTCATGGCCCCGGTTCCGGCTGGGGCCATGGTCTCCGTGATGGGCTAAAACAACCCGTCAGGCGGATCGGCGATGATCCGGCCCGCGCCAAGATCGACTGTCGGGACAATCGCCTGGGTGAAGGGCAAAAGCACCGTGTCAGACGCGCCGGGTGCCGCGATTTCGAGAAGATCACCTGCCCCGTGATCAACCACGTTGCGGACAACACCCAGTGTGGCGCCGCCCGTATCCAGCACGGTCAGGCCAATCAGATCGGCATAGTAGAACTCATCATCCGGCAGCGCAGGCATGTTTGCCCGATCCGCATAAAGAGACGTGTTGCGCAGCGCATCAGCCTCTTCCTTGCTAACGATCCCGTCGATGCGCGCGGTAAACCCGTTCTTGGTCTGCCCGGTCAGGATGATTTGCGCGAAGCTGCGGCCATCCTCGGTATAAAGCGGTACGTAATCGGCAATCGCGGCAGGGTCGGCACAGAACGACTTCAAGCGCACCTCGCCATGGACGCCAAAGGCGCCACTCAAGCTCCCCACGACAACACGATCGTTCATTCGGGCACTCATTCAGGCTCCATCCCGACGCACACATCCATGATCCACAGGCTGCCGATGGCCTCGCAGGCCTCCCGCGCATTGCCGCGTTCAAACAGCATGCCGGCGACAAAGGCCAGCATCACCAAGATGATCGTGCGCAACAAGCGGAACATGTGGGCGCCTGTGAAGGGGGATGGGCCGCCCGGTCAAAACGGGCGACCCACTGGTCTTACTCGTCAGCCGCAGCTTCTTCTGCCGGGGCTTCCTCAGCAGGGGCGTTGGCCGCTTCTTCAGCAGCCTTGGCCTTCTCGGCCTTCTCCTCAGCACGCGCCTGAGCGGCCTTGCCGGGTGTGCCCTTCTTGGGGTTGCTGCGCTCTTTCTTGGGCATCTCGCCAGCCGCTTCCAGCATACGCGCCACACGGTCGGTTGGCTGCGCGCCTTCACCCAACCAGTATTTCACGCGCTCCATGTTCATCTTGACGCGCTCTTCGCTGTCTTTGGGCAGCATCGGGTTATAGGTGCCGAGCTTCTCAATAAAACGGCCATCGCGCGGCATGCGGCTGTCAGCAGCCACAATTGCGTAGAAGGGACGTTTTTTTGAGCCGCCACGGGCCAAACGGATTTTCATAGCCATCAGATTTTCTCCTTAAAGATGGGTGTGAGGGCGATGCCCTCAGGATTGGTGTTGTTTGTGGTGTTGGATGACTTCCTGAATGATGAAGTTCAGGAATTTCTTGGCGAATTCCGGGTCAAGATCGGCCCGTTTCGCAAGATCGGTGAGCCGCGCGATCTGCGTTTCTTCACGCGCGGGGTCGGACGGGGGCAGGTCGTGCTCGGCCTTCAGGGCACCCACGGCCTGCGTATGCTTGAACCGCTCGCCCAATGTGTAGACGAGGATGGCATCAAGCCGGTCAATGCTTTCGCGATGACCTTTGAGGATTTCAGCGGCACGGGTGACGGTATCAGTCATTGTGCGGCTCCTTCATCTTTGTAGTGGTAAACGGCAACATGCGCGCCCAAGGGATGCGTGCCGGTTTTTCGCGCGCCCAGCTTTGTCGCCACGCGGACAGATGCGTCATTCCCATCCGTGATGTAACTTGCGAAGCCATCGCCATATACCGCGCGGCACATGGGCAGGAGTGCTTTTGCAGCCTCAGTTGCAAAACCCCTGCCCTCTGCCTCTTCCGTCAGAAGCCAACCCAATTCCGGTTGCGGGTCGCCAAATTCATGGCCCAACAGGACCAGCCCCAGAACCGCGCCTGCCTTGTCGCAGATGGTCAGCGCGCCGTGTCCGCGCAGGACCCAACCTGCAACCAGTTGATTGAAGTCGAGCCACGCATCTTCTGCGGACATTGGCCCACCGATATGCACGGCGCGTTCCGTGGTCCAGATGGGTTCCAGCACGTCCCAATCGCTGATGCGGGGCAGGCGGAGCGTCAGCCGCTCTGTCTGGACAACCGGGGCAAGTTCGGCAAAGCGCATCGAAAGCGCCGCTGCTTCACCTGTCGGCGGGGTCAGCCAAGGTCTCATGCCGGACCTCGCATATGCCGAAAGACGCAGGTATCGTCGCCGTCCCCGTCGGGCTTGGCGGCATCCGGATCAAGCGTGCCGCCCAGTTTCTCAGCCACACGGATCGATGCGGAGTTCTCGACATCGATATAGCTGACGATTGACGCCAGATCGGTTGTCGCAAATGCATGATCCAGCATCGCGCGCCCGCCTTCAGTTGCCAGACCTAACCCGGTGAATCCATCAAGCACAAACCAGCCGCATTCGGGTTCGGGGAAGTGGGGCGGATGGACAAGACCGACCCCGCCCGCAAATCTGCCGTTATAGACCATCGCCAAGGTCCCAAACCCATAAAGCGACCATCCGGCTATGTCATTCGTGAACCAGGCCCAGGCCTTCTGGCGATCAAAAGGGCCGCCCATATAGGCAGCTCGCTCGGAGGCCATCAGGGCTTCATAGGCGTCAAAATCGCGCCGCGCAAAGGGGCGCAAGGTCAGGCGTTCGGTCTGCAGGGTTGGGATCATCGCAGATCCTCCTGCGCCGGATGCCGCCAGATATGCATGGTGCCCAGCGTCTCATGCTGGAAGGTCTTCTCGAACGTGCAGCCCATCCGCTCACCCAGCGCGACCGAGCGCGTATTTGCCGGATCAATCAGACTGATCGCGGTCGTCCAGCCGAGCGTGTTATAGGCGTAATCGCGGGAGGCTGACGCGGCCTCATAAGCGATCCCGCGCCCTTCGCCCGCTTCAAAAACTGACCAGGCAATTTCAGGCTCTGGCCAGTCTTCGGGGTAAAGCAGCCCCACGACGCCAAGCGGCGCATCCGTTTCGCGGTCGGCCACCATCCAGCGGCCATAACCGCGCAAGGTCCAATGGCCGATGATCGCACAGAGCTGATCAAAAGCCTGCGCCCGCGTAAACGGCCCGCCGAGGAATGTCGCGCGATCCGAGCCGCGAAAGGCCGCATAGGCGTCAAAGTCATCCCATGTCGGCGCGCGAAGGGTCAGCCGTTCGGTGTGCAGAACAGGGATCATGCGGCAGCCCTTTCATGGCGATAGACGAGCGTGTTCGGCATGGGGGACGTCGCCGCCTTGTCCAAGACAGCGCCCAGCTTCTCCGCCAAGCGGATCGAACGAGCATTGGTCGGGTCAATGTAGCTGACGGCCGTCGCCCAGCCCAAAACATCAAAGGCATGGGTCAGGCTCGCGCGGGCGGCTTCTGTGGCAAAACCTTTGCCTTCGACATCCGTTGAAAGCATCATCCAGCCGATCTCTTTCTCGGGCCAATGCGGTGGATGCCACGGCCCGATAAGGCCGATGATGGTGTCGCTGTCGCGCAAAGTCACAGCCCAAAGTCCCGCATCATACATCTGCCAATGGCCAAGCTCTGCTGCGAAGGCTTTCCAGGTTGCCCCCAGGTCGCCGCTGCTGCTGAAATAGCGTGCGCGGTCCGACATCATGAAATCGCGATAGACGGGCCAATCACCGGCCTTCGGTCGACGCAGG
Organism: Cognatiyoonia sp. IB215182; assembly: GCF_033963905.1. NCBI lineage: Bacteria > Pseudomonadati > Pseudomonadota > Alphaproteobacteria > Rhodobacterales > Paracoccaceae > Cognatiyoonia > Cognatiyoonia sp. IB215182. The sequence goes on along the minus strand of NZ_JAXBMB010000002.1, from coordinate 204,124 downwards.
ATCAGGCGCTCTGTCCGTAACGTGGTCATGCGCTGACCCCCGGGTGGCGATAGATAGTCACGCTGGCGCCACTGTCATAGGCCTTCTCGCCGTCAGGGGCGCAGCCCAGCTTCGCAGCCAAGGCAACAGATCGCGTGTTGTCCGGGGCGATCAACGACATGAGCGGCGCAAAGCTGAGCTTCTGATAGGCATAGTCGCGCACCGCAAGAACAGCCTCATGGGCAAATCCCTTGCCCTCAAAGTCTTCATAAACGACCCAGGCCAGCTCTGGTTCGTCCAGATCAATCGGGTGCCGCAACTGGACGCGACCTACGGGCTTGGTCGTTGCCGTTTCCGTCAGGAAAAACGCGCCATAGCCGCGCGCGATCCATTGCCCCAGACCCTGCATGCAGCTGTCCCAACTGTCGCGCGGATCCTGCGTTGGGCCACCCAGAAAGCGGGACCGCTCCGTCGCGCAAAACGCATGGAAAGCCTCATATTGCGCCATGCTGAAGGGGCCGAGTGTCAGCCGGTCTGTTGTCAGCGTCGGGATCATGCAATCGCCTCCGCCGCCTGTTTTATTGCGCGCGGATCGTCATGCGACAGATGTCGGAAAAAGATGACCTTTTCGCCATCCACCACATCGCGCCGTTCCTCCATCGCGCCCAATCGCGATGCGAGGCGGAGAGAGCGCAGGTTGTCAGGCGCGATGAGCGAGATCAGTGGTTCCAATCCCAAAGACCGCCCCGCCCATTCCCGCACCGCACAGGCGGCCTCGAACGCGTAAGATTTGCCTTCGAACCCGTCGAACATGTGCCAGGCAAGCTCCGGCTGCGGCCACTCGATGTGGTTGATGATGCCCACACGGCCCGCGGCAACACCGGTCTTGCGTTCTGTGACAGTAAAGAACCCATAGCCATGCCAGTGCCAATGCCCGATCCCCGCGATAAACCCGCGCCACGCGTCGCGCTCACTCCCTTTGCCGCCCACGACCTCCATTCGCTCAGACCGCGTGACCCAAGCGGTAAAGGCCGCAAGGTCCCGCTTCTCTGGCCCGCGCAACTCAAGGCGCGCTGTTGTGAGGGTCGGGGCAGGGGTCATCAGGCTGCAGCCCTCATGCTTGCGGCATACGGCGCGGTTCTCAAAATTCTAGAATTTTGAGCACACCAGCGGCAGTCTTTCGGGGCAGATAATCGCATCAGCCTACTTCTTTTTCCCAAAACCGGACAGGCCGGGTGGCAATTGCATCCCGCCTCCGCCAAGACCTGGCAAGCCGCCAGCGGGCATCTTGCTCTGCAATTCCTTGGCCGCCTTCGCCATCGCTTCCGGATCGTTCATATCGGGCATGCCACCGCCTTTGCCGAACATGCCCTTCATGGCCTGTTTCAGCATGCCGCCTTTGCCCATCTTTTTCATCATCCCGGCCATCTGTTTGTGCTGTTTCACAAGCCGGTTCAGTTCCGAGACCTCAAGCCCCGCACCCTTGGCGATCCGTTTCTTGCGGCTGGCGGCGAGCAGGTCGGGGTTCGCCCGCTCAGCCTTTGTCATCGAATTGATCAGCGCGATCTGGCGTTTCAGGATCCCGTCATCGAACCCCGCCTGATCCATCTGCTTGGCCATTTTGCCCATGCCCGGCATCATGCCCATCATCCCTTCCATGCCGCCCATCTTCATCATCTGTTCCAGCTGCATTTTCAGGTCGTTCATGTTGAACCGGCCCTTCTGGAACCGGCGCATCATCTTTTCGGCCTGCTCGGCCTCGATGGTTTCCTGGGCCTTCTCAACGAGGGCTACGATGTCGCCCATGCCCAGGATGCGACCCGCGATCCGTTCCGGCTCGAACGTCTCAATCGCGTCCATCTTCTCGCCGAGGCCGACAAAGCGGATGGGCTTGCCAGTGATCGCCCGCATCGATAGCGCCGCACCACCGCGCCCGTCCCCATCCATCCGGGTCAGGACAACGCCAGAGACGCCGATCTTGTCGTCAAATTCCTGCGCGACATTCACCGCGTCCTGACCGGTCAGACCGTCAACGACCAACAGCGTCTCGCGCGGGTTGGCGACATCGCGCACCTCAGCGGCCTGTGCGATCAGTTCCTGATCAATATGCAAGCGCCCCGCCGTATCGAGCATATAGACGTCATAACCACCCAAAGACGCCTGAGTCTTCGCGCGCTTTGCGATCTGCACCGGCGTCTCGCCCGGCACAATCGGCAGCGTATCCACGCCAATCTGGCCACCGAGGATCGCCAATTGCTCCATCGCCGCAGGGCGGTTGGTGTCGAGTGACGCCATCAGCACCCGCTTTCCCTCACGATCCTTCAGGCGCTTAGCCAACTTTGCCGTCGTTGTCGTCTTACCAGACCCCTGCAGCCCGACCATCAGGATCGGCGCAGGCGGGTTATCAATCTTTAACGCACCGGGATCGTCATCCCCAGTCAAGACATGCTTCAACTCATCATGGACGATCTTGACGACTTGCTGCCCGGGCGTGATCGACTTCGTCACCGCCTGACCGGTCGCCTTTTCCTGCACGGCTTTGACGAAATCCCGCGCGACGGGCAGCGAGACGTCCGCCTCCAGCAAGGCCACCCGCACCTCACGCAGGGCGGTCTTGACGTCATCCTCGGACAGCGCACCCTGCTTGGTGAGCCGGTCAAAAACACCAGACAGGCGTTCAGAGAGATTTTCAAACATCGGCCAAGGCCCTCACGTCGTTTCGGTTGCCCTGCCAATATAAGATGGCAAAGCAAAAAGCAGTAGCTCCCCCGTGGGCGCGACGCGCTGACGGAGGGCGATCCCCTGATCATCGGGGACCGGAAAGCTGATGCTCACCGGATATTGCGGCGCGTTTACGCCTCTGCTTGGCGCAAGTCAACATCTCGCAGCCAGGTGTTGATCACCTCCACCAACTGCTCAATTTTGTTCTTGTCACCCCAGGCTGCCCCAAAGTGATAAAGCCCCTCATCCATCCCGGTCAGAATCAAGGCCATCTGGTATCTCGACGTTTCATCCGCCCCACCATGCTTCGCAACATGGGCGCCGAAAACCTCTCTAAGCTGATGGATGACGCGTTTCTTGCCAAATGGCCACTGAATGTGGTGCTCCACAGTGCCGAAATGCGCGTCAAAGATCAAAGTGTCCGATTGCTGAAAAGCCAGATAGACGACCACGCAAAAAACCGCGATCCCAAGAATGATCAGCCACACCAGCGTTGATCCGGAAAGGAGACCAAAAAGCACCGCAAAGATCACGAAGACAATGAATGGCGCGGCCCCAACTTCCGGAGTGCCAGAGATGACCAATCTGAAAGGGTTTTTTGAGGTGACCCTCACCGCCTTTTCAACCCGTCATACATCGCATTCACGGCCCGCTGCACTTCTTTGACACTCACGTATCTCATGACAAGCCGAATAGCGGCGCGGGATTATTGCTGCAACCACGCATTGATCGCGTCAGCGGCTTGGATTGTCGTGTTGCTGGTGTAGAAATTCGTCGTCAGCGGGTGCCGTCCGGCATCCATACCGCGGTCCAGCACAAGGGCGACCCGGCGCTCTGTCAAATTGAGCTTGTAAGGACGCATATCGAGATCTGCGTAGCTCAGATCGCTCAGGGGATGCCGCACCCGTTCGCGGCCTTTCAGGGAATAGCGCTTGATCTCAAGCAATCCGGCGTCGCGGTCCAGCGCCACCTCGTCAATCTGCGCTTCGCGGTTCAACTTGTACCCGAGCCAAGCCGCAATGAGGTAGCCGAAAACAGCACCGACAAAATCGCCGTGATAAACGCCAAGCGAGGCAGCGCCGAAGATTATCAAAAACAAGAGACCCAAAAAGATGATCCCGATATGCGGAAGCGATCTGAGGACCAGTCGTTGCGGCGTATTTTTGATAACCTTCAACTTGCTGACGTGTGGATCGCCACTTACCGGATCAGCTGCAACGGCTGCGCGCGATACGCCCAAGCCACTGCCGCGGTCGCGACTATCAATACTAACATGTGCCAATAGGGTGGGCCGACCCAGATCAGAAGTGCACTCAAGCCGATCAGCATTGTTGCCAGCAATAGCAGTCCTGCATATCCCTCCGCACCGCGAAGCCAGAGGAGGCCGGCGCCCACGACCTCGACGGAGCCTGTGATGTAGCGGGGAAACTGGCCAAATCCGATGGCCTCGTAAATGCCCACATCCACATGGTAGCCGAAAAGCTTGCGCAGGCCGAAATAAAGGAATGCGACAGTCAGGGCGGCGCGCAAAGCGGTGAGCGGTGAAATTCGTGTCATGGCGCTGAGATAGCGTGACATCATAAATGTCCAGCCGATGCGTTGCGCATCTTCGGGCATGGCACCTATACCCAGCCGGAAGGGGGCGACTATGCGCGATGCAGATGAAAATGGTTGGGTCAGTTCGGCTGAGGCCTGGATCACCCGCAGCGCGGATGGCGGAGATTTCTCGCGCCGTCATGTGCTCGACACCCCAATGCTGGCACGGGCTGAGGCGTTGGGCGGCGGTGACGCGCTTGATATTGGATGTGGGGAGGGGCGGTTTTGCCGGATGCTCCAGCCCTTGGGTTTTCAGACGACTGGGCTTGATCCCGTTCCCGCAATGGTGAGCGCCGCGCAACAGCAGGATCCAGATGGCACCTATGTGCAGGGGTTTGCCGAAGCATTGCCTTTTTCCGATGCCAGCTTTGATTTGGTTATGAGTTACCTGTCGCTGATCGATATCGACGATGCAGAGACCGCGATTGCTGAAATGGCCCGCGCGCTACGTCCCGGCGGGCGGATCCTTGTGGCCAATCTGTCCAGCTTTGCTACGTCCAGTTACATGTTCGGAAAGCGCCGTTGTGCGGAAACAGGTGAGCAATTACGCCCGCTTGGACATTACTTGCGCACCGAGAAGATGTGGTTCGCATGGGATGGGCTGCGCGTCCAGAACTGGCACCGACCGCTTTCGCATTACATGCAATGGTTCATCGCGCAGGGTCTAATGCTGACCCATTTCGATGAGCCGCAACCAACAACTGGCCCGGCGGAGCGCATCGCATCCTATCAAGAAATGCCGTACCTGATGATGATGGAGTGGCAGAAGCCCCCTAAAGCCCCACAAAATATCGAATGATGAACGCGTTTGCGAGGTCGACAAAGAAGGCCGAGACCAGCGGCAACACAATAAAGGCAAGCGGTGCCGCGCCGTAGCGTTTTGTCACTGCGGACATGTTTGCAATCGCCGTGGGCGTGGCCCCAAGCGCAAACCCCGCAAAGCCTGAACTCAGCACGGCGGCCGTGTAAGTTCGGCCAATTGCTCGGAAAACAATCAACAGGATGAACGTGACCGTCATGATCACCTGAAGCCCCAACACAACCAGCAATGTGCCTCCCAGATCGGCCAGCGACCAAAGCTGCATGCTCATCAGCGACATGGCCAGAAAGATCGACAGGCTGTAATCGGACAGGACCGCCAGTGCCCGGCTGCCCGTGGGCCAGGTGATCCACGGTACGACGTAGGGCACAGTGTTTGACATGATGATGCCCACCAACAGGCAGGGCACAAAAAGGGGCAATTGCAGGCCCATCTCAAGAATGATCTGATGCGTGATGAACCCTAGAAAGATCGCGATATGCGCGGCCAGTGTGGCGCGCATCAGGCTGATATGGTTGACGACGTCCGCAGGCTCGCCTTCTTCCTCGAATTCCAGCCCGACAACAGGGTCGACGTCATGCGGCCCTTCCAGCCCGTTCTTGTCGATCAACTGCTTGGCAATCGGACCGCCAATCAGGGCCGCCATCACCAGACCTAATGTTGCAACGGCGATCCCGACCTCATCGGCGGCGGCAAAACCGGTCGTCGCCTCGATTTGCGGCCCCCAGGCAATCGCCGTGCCGTGTCCGCCGATGAGTGATGCCGATCCCAGAAGAACGGCCAGCGGTGTCGGCAGATCGAACAGCAACACTCCCGCCAGCCCCACCAGATTCTGCAGCACCATAAAGCCCAGCGTCAGGCACAAGAGGATAACCAGCAGCCTGCCGCCCTTGAACAAATCCGCAATGCGCGCATTCAGCCCGATGGTCGAGAAAAACAGAACCAAAAGGTAGTCGCGCACGGCGAGGTCAAAGGTGATCTGCCGCCCGGTCAGCGCGAAGAAACCCCAGGTGATCAGCGCAACAGCAATCCCGCCAGATACAGGTTCCGGGATGTTGTAATTCTTCAGAAATCCAACGGCGCGGGTCAGGAACGCGCCAAGGAAGAACACGATCATGCCCAAGGTGACGGCGATAAAGGCCGGAACAACGATATCCATATCTCGCTATCCTGTCAGTCCTGTTTGACCGGCTCATGACGTAGCGGTCCGCGCAAGACAAGGGGGATGCAGGATATGACCGCAAGGGCCCCTGTGGGGCCCGAGCGATAAGGTCGTGGGAACAGATTTCTAGGCGGCTTCGGCCACCAATTCCTTGGCCACGTGTACGGTGATATCGTCGATACCGATAAAGCGCAGCACTTGCCGCAAATGCGGTGTCGCAAAGTCCAGGCTGCTGTCAACGGGAACGCCGCCAGAGGCGACAGCGACAACCGCACGTTTGCCGTCCAGCAAACCAATCGGGCCGTTCTCCGTATAGCGGAAGGTCACGCCGGGGCGTGCGACCAGATCGATCCACGCTTTCAGCGATGCGGGCATACCGAAATTGTACATGGGCATGCCGATGATGATCGTATCAGCCTCCTGCAATTCGGCGATCAGTTCGTCGGACAGCGTCAAGGAAGCGGCTTCGACATCGGTGCGATCAGCTTCCGGCACCAGGCGGGCCTTGATCCAGGTGTCGTCGACCTGGGGCAGGGGAGTTGTTGCCAGATCGCGGCGGATGACGCGGGTCGGTGCAAGATCAGCCAAGAGCTGCGCAGTTGCGGCCCGGCTGACGGATGCATCGGTTGTGCCTGACGCATCGATGTGAAGGATAGTTCCAGTCATTGCGGTTGCTCCTGAGGATGTGAACATGACCGGAAAGGTAGCTATTGCATTCGCGAACAAAATAGCCGAATTTCAACATCAGATGTTTGCAGGCGCACAGAGAATCCATGGAAAACTGGGATGAAATCCGCACCGCGTATCAGGTCGCGCGCAAGGGAACCGTCAGTGGTGCTGCAGAGATGCTGGGCGTGCACCATGCGACCGTCATTCGCCATATTGACGCATTAGAACAACGCCTTGGCGTCAAACTGTTTCAGCGGCATGCACGTGGGTACACCGCAACTGAGGCAGGCCAGGACCTTTTGCAGGTTGCGCAAGCCACTGATGATCAGTTCACGCAGCTCGCTGGCCGCATCCGCGGACAGGGCGAGGGCGTGTCGGGTGACCTTGTCATCACATCGCTTGACCTTTTCTCTGGCATGCTGACGCCTATCATGGTGGCGTTTCAGAATGAAAACCCGGAGGTGAATATCCGTTATCGCACCGGAGACCGAGTGTTTCGGCTGGAATATGGTGAGGCACATGTGGCGATCCGCGCGGGCTCCATGCCCGAAGAGCCTGACAATGTGGTGCAACCCTTTATGTCGCAGCGTATGTCGCTTGTCGCGTCTGAAGCTTATATCGCGCGCCATGGCCGCCCCGAAGGTCTTGAGGACTTGCCCAACCACAAATTCGTAGTGTTCGATAACGAAAAGTCGCGTGCGCCCTTCGGGATATGGCTGCGCGAACGCGTTCCGGAGGAAAAGTTCACCTACCGCGCCACCGACAACCGCAACATGCTTGATGCGATCCTTGCCGGTGCTGGTCTGGGCTTTGTGATCTCGCAAGAGTTGGATCATCACCCCGAACTGGTCGAGGTGGTCCCGAGCGATGATGGCTGGTCAGCGCCACTCTGGCTTGTCACCCATGTGGATCTGCATCGTACAACCAAGGTTCAGGCGTTTCTGAAGTTCCTCAAAGCGCATTTCAAACAGAACGCGGCCGCATGACACCTGCACAATTGGGGCATCTGGCGATGCTTCTGTTCTCGCTTCTGGTCGCGGGGTCCTTTGCCTTGGGGGCACTGGTGGCAAATGAGATTGCGCCGCTGGCCCTGAACGCGGTGCGCTTCTGGATTGCGGCGGCGGTCATTGGGGTAGCGGTGTTTTTGACAACCGGGTTGCCTGCGGGGGCAGCCAAGGCGCCCTGGCGCTACATCGTGTTGGCGGGGTTCTTCACCACATATTTCGTTTTGATGTTCGAGGGGTTGAAGACTGCGCCGCCGGTGAGTGCGGCCGCTGTCTTTACCCTGACCCCGATCCTGTCGGCCGGCTTTGGCTGGCTGATCCTCCGTCAGGTTTTGACGCCGCGCATGGGCCTTGCACTGGCCATCGGGGCGGCAGGTGCTGTCTGGGTGATCTTTCGTGCTGACTTGCAGGCAATCTTGCAGTTTCGGGTCGGGCAGGGGGAGGTCATCTATTTCTGGGGCTGCGTGGCGCACGCGATCTACACACCGCTTGTCCGCAAGCTGAACCGGGGCGAGCCTGCGATTGTCTTTACCTTTGGCGTGCTGCTTGCAGGGGCGGTGATGCTGACGTTCATTGGCTGGCGTGATCTGCAGAGCACCGATTGGGGCAATCTTCCCGCACTGGTCTGGATAACGATCCTCTACACCGCCATCTTTGCCAGTGCCGCGACCTTTGTCTTGCTGCAATTTGCGACCCTTCGGCTGCCGAGCGCGAAGGTGATGGCCTATACCTATCTGACGCCAAGCTGGGTCATTGTCTGGACGCTTTTGCTGGGCAGCACTGCGCCGCCCGCGCTTGTGCTCGCTGGCGTTGGGTTGACAGTGATCGCGTTGATCCTGCTGTTAAAGAATGAGCAGGACTAACCGATTTCTTTGGCCAGAAACGCCTCAAACGCGTCAAGGTCAATCGCATCCATCTGACCAAAGGCCTGCATCCAGACTGATGCCTCGCGCAGCGCGTCCGGTTCCAGTTTGCACCACTTCACGCGGCCCCGCTTTTCCTGAGAGATCAGGCCCGCCGCCGTCAAAACCCCCAAATGCTTTGATATTGCCGCCAAAGACATCTCAAACGGTTCGGCCACGTCTGTCACGGCCATGTCGTCCTCAAGCAGCATCGCAAGGATCGTGCGGCGCGTCGGGTCGGCGAGGGCGGCAAAGATGATGTCAAGCGGTTCGGCCATGACCCGATGTGCTATCAGCCAAAGCCGGGCCAGACCAGCATTTCATATCAGCGGACGGTCGCGGCTTTCGGACGGCCAGACAAAGCGATGGCGTTCCAGTTCTGCCCCCGACAGGCCGATGTCGCGTGCGGTTTTGTCACTGATTGCCTTGGGGAGTACCGTCCGATCCGGGTGGACCCAGATGACAAAGCGTTGCCATGCGGCTGCCAATGAAGCCGTTGTTTTTCTCAGCATCTCTTCAGCTTTCAAGTAGGTTCGCCAACGAATATCGGTCGAATCGCTGTTCCGATCAAAAGCCGTTTCTTGACAAGACATGTGCCAAAAAGGCACATAATGTTATGCCGCGTTCCCTTCCCCCGCTAAATGCTCTCCGCGCCTTTGAGGCGGCGGGGCGCCACGAAAGCTTTTCTGGCGCCGCCGAAGAACTGAACGTCAATCACTCGGCCATCAGTCGCCATGTGCGTGGGCTTGAGGATCGTCTGGGCGCGCAATTGTTCCGCGATCTGCCGCGCGGTGTGGCGCTCACGCAGGCCGGTGCACGTTATCTGGCAGCGATCACGCCTGCGCTGGATCGCATCGCCGAAGCCACAGAGGTCTTTCATCAACGCCCCGCGGGGCAGGTGACGGTGGATGCGGAACCGCTTTTCACGATGAAATGGCTGGTCCCGCGGCTTGGCGATTTCTATACCCGTTTCCCGGATGTTGAATTACGGCTGCAGGCCAACAGCGAGCTTGCGGATCTGAGCCGTTATGAGGCGGATGTAGCGCTGCGCTTTTTCCATGCGGGGCCGGCAAACCAGGCGGCACCGCTTTTGAGCGATGCGCCGCTTTATCCCTTTGCCGCGCCCAAACTTGTGCCCACACCTCTACCGCCAGAGGAATTGTTGAAATTGCCGCTGTTGCGTGACCGGCGCGAAGATACCTGGCGCCATTGGGCAAAGCTTGCTGGGTGTCCTCCGCCAGCGGCGGCGGCCTCAGATTGGCGCATGCGGGCGCGGTTGGCTTACGAATCCGCGCTTGCGGGCCATGGCGTCATTCTCGCATCCAGCGAGTTGGCGCAGACCGATTTGGCCGAAGGGCGGCTTGTGCAATGCTCTGACATCGGCTTTCGCATGGGCAGTTATCATCTGGTGCTGGCCGAGGGTGTGTTGCGGCGCAGCGCCGTGCGGCTGTTCCGCGATTGGCTGTTGGATCAGAGTGCGGCGCTGCGCTCAGGCAAGCAATAGTCAACTGATCAGTTGAATATTGGGTGGCGCGGGGCAGGCCTTGTTTGTGCTGGTCTTATGCATCAAAGGCGGCAAAAAATACATACCAAAATCAACAACTTATTTGCATATGTCCGACGCTTGACTCTCTGTAGTCCGCCACCTAGACCATCCCCAACCTTTCAAAGGGTCCTGACACATGGTCGATGGCGATGAAGCCGACCGCCTGAAAGCACTTGAGGCGAAAATAGCCGCGCTGAAAGAGCCGGAAACGGTCAAGGATCATTCGGAAGAACACTATTCCCAGGCGCAATTGGCCTGGCGCATGGTGATAGAGCTTGTGTCCGGTCTGGGGATCGGATTTGGCATCGGATATGGGTTGGATAGCCTGTTTGGGACCCAACCGTTTTTGATGGTGCTGTTCATATTCTTTGGCCTTGCCGCCGGTGTCCTCACCATGATGCGGTCCGCCAAAGAGGTGCAGATGAAGCAGCAGGCGGCTGCTGAAGAAGAGGGTGACGCGCGTGGCGACTGAAGATAGTGAAGCTGGTGGTCTGGTCTTTCATCCGCTGGATCAGTTTATCGTCAAACCGCTCTTTAGCGACGGCCCTGTCGCCTGGTATACGCCAACAAATGTGACGCTGTGGATGGCGATCTCACTGCTGGCGATCATCGGTGTATTCGTCTTGGGCAGCCGTGGCCGGGCCATCGTGCCGACGCGCCTGCAATCCATTGGTGAGCTGATCTACGGCTTCATCTACAAGATGGTTGAGGATGTCGCGGGCAAGGATGGTGTTAAATACTTCCCGTACATCATCACGCTGTTCCTCTTCATCCTGTTTGCCAACTATCTGGCGCTGATCCCGACCTCCTACAGCCCGACCTCGATGATCGCGGTCACGGCCGTCCTGGGTTTCGGGGTGTTCATCGCGGTGACGATCCTGGGCTTTGTGAAGAACGGCGCATCCTTTCTGGGGCTCTTCTGGATGTCGGACGCACCAGCGATCTTGCGCCCGATCATCGCGGTAATTGAGGTGATTTCCTACTTCGTGCGCCCTGTCAGCCATTCCATTCGTCTGGCAGGCAACATCATGGCTGGTCACGCAGTGCTGAAAGTGTTTGCGGGCTTTGCCGCACTGACACTGGTCAGCCCCCTCGCGATCTTCGGGATCGTGGCCATTTACGGGCTTGAGATGCTGGTCTGCGGCATTCAGGCTTACGTTTTCACCATTCTCACATGCGTCTACCTCAAGGACGCACTTCACCCGCATCACTAAGGTTTGGCGGGTGACATCACCCGCCCTACGCAACTTCCAATCGTAAGGAGAATTCACAATGGAAGGCGAACTCGCACATATCGGCGCTGGTCTGGCTGCAATCGGTTCTGGTGCCGCTGCTATCGGTGTGGGCACCGTGGCTGGTAACTACCTCGCAGGTGCTTTGCGCAACCCATCCGCTGCTGCCGGTCAGACAGCGACACTTTTCATCGGTCTGGCCTTTGCTGAAGCGCTGGGGATCTTCGCGTTCCTTGTCTCGCTTCTCTTGATGTTCGCCGTTTAAGACAGCGACCCATATCCTTACGACCGGCTGATGTGTTAAATATCAGCCGGTAAATTCCCAAGGTATTCGGGGGCCATCATGGCAACAGAAACAACAGACGCCGCAGGAGTTTGCGTTGATGCAGGGGGATCCGCCCTTGGCATGCCGCAACTTTGCGCGGACTGGATGCCCAACCAGATTTTCTGGCTGCTTGTCACGCTCGCAGCCATCTATTTCGTGATGTCGCGCATTGCATTGCCCCGCATCGGCGCGGTTCTTGCGGAACGCTCAGGCACGATCACCAATGACATCGCTGCGGCGGAAGAACTGAAGCTAAAGGCGCAAGAGGCGGAAGCGGCTTACGAAAAGGCACTGGTCGATGCCCGCACCGAGGCGGCCAAGATTGTCGCTGAAGCCAAGGCCGAGATTCAGGCAGAGCTTGATGTCGAAATGCAGAAGGCTGACGCAGAAATCGCCGCAAAAACCGCCGAGAGCGAAGCCGCGATTGCAGAAATCCGCGACGGTGCTGTGAAAAGCGTGACGGAAGTTGCGATGGATACGGCAAAGGAATTGGTCGCGGCTATGGGCGGATCAGCTGATGCCAAGTCCATTTCAGATGCCGTCACGGCACGGATGAAGGGGTAAGCGCCATGCGATTGACACTCTCGACCCTGCTCGTCCTCGCTGCATCGCCCGCACTCGCGGCTGACAAACCGTTCTTCTCGCTGGCGAATACCGACTTTGTCGTCACGATTGGTTTTCTCGTCTTCATCGGCATCCTGCTGTATTTCAAGGTGCCGGGCCTGGTCGGCGGCTTGCTGGACAAGCGGGCCGAAAGCATCAAGGCAGAGCTTGATGAGGCAAAAGCCCTCCGTGAAGAGGCGCAATCGTTGCTAGCCTCTTACGAGCGCAAGCAGAAAGAAGTTCAGGAACAGGCGGAGCGCATCGTGGCATCGGCCAAGGAAGAGGCGACCAATGCCGCAGCCGCAGCCAAGGATGAGAACGCTGCGTCGATCACCCGCCGTCTTGCTGCCGCCGAAGAACAGATCACGAGCGCGCAATCGTCTGCCGTGAAGGAAGTGCGCGATCGGGCTATTGCGGTTGCCGTTGGCGCTGCCAAGGACGTGATGGCCAAGCAGATGGATGCAAAATCAGCCGGTGCATTGATCGACGATTCCATCGCCGTTGTTGCGGAACGCCTGCACTAGGCGGCTTCAAGAACAGCTAGAACGCCCGCATGCCACTCGGCATGCGGGTTTTTTGTTAGGCGCACTATGAGCGTCTGAGTTCGTGTTCGAACCGCTTTTGCGAATAGACCTCGTTTTGGTCCGCTTTTCTTTGCTGGTTCAGCGCCTCGTCAACGAAATCGAGGTGCTTTTCGACCGCACGTCGTGCGGCCGCCGGATCGCGTGCCTGCAGCGCGATGTTGATCTGCCGGTGCTGGTCGAGCAGCATGTCGCGGGTCGTGCGCTGTTTGAACATGATCGAACGGTTGTAAAACACGCCTTCACGCAGCAATTCGTACATCGAGCGCATCATGTGCAGCATGATGATGTTGTGGCTGGCTTCGATAATCGACAGGTGAAAATCGGCGTCCAGATGCGCCTCATCCGCCGGATTACGCTTTTGGTGGGCCGCTTCCATCTTCTGAAAGATCGTGTCGATCACCTTCAGGTCGGTATCGCTGGAAAGCTTCGCCGCACGCTCTGCCGCGAGCCCCTCCATATCACGGCGAAAGCTGATGTAGTCAGAAACGGCCTGCTCATGTGTTGAGAACAGTTTTACGAGCGCGGGGGCAAAGGCAGATCCTAGCACATCAGCCACATAGACGCCCGCACCCGCCTTGGTGGTCAGAAGCCCGCGTTCCTGCAGATCACCCAAAGCCTCGCGCAGGGAGGGGCGCGAGACATGCATGCGCTCGGCCAGTTCCCGTTCAGAGGGCAGCCTTTCGCCGGGCCGCAGGATGCCCCGCAGGATCAGCCCTTCAATCTGCCGGATGACCCCATGTGATAGTTTTTCCTGTTGGACTGGCTCAAAGGGCATCTGTCTTACCTTGCGTTATTGGTCAAAGGATATGACCAATTCGGGAGGTCGACAACAAAAAAGGGGCCGCAAATCTGCCACCCCTTCTGCGGATTTTAAATCGCTTAGTTCGGTGTGATCACAATCTCAACGCGGCGGTTAGCCTGCTTGCCGGCGGCCGTCTGGTTCGACGCCACAGGCTGGCTTTCACCGGCACCCAGCGAACGGACGCGGCTTGGCGAGACACCACCGCTGAGCAGGACAGAGGCGACAGCTTGTGCGCGCCGCTGCGACAGATCCTGGTTGAACGCGGCAGAGCCGTCGCTGTCGGTATGGCCAATCACGTTGACAGTTGTGTTCGGATAGTCGTTCAGCGACCGCGCCACGATCAGGAGTTCACGCTGCGAGACGCTGGAAATCTGCGTGCTGTTCGTCGCGAAAAGCAGGTCCTGCGACAGCACAACGCGCAGGTCGCGACCGTTGTTGGAAACGCCCACATCCTGACGCAGGGCGCGACGCAAATCCTCGGCCTGACGGTCAAGGCTGTTGCCAACACCGGCGCCAACGCCAGCACCAAGGGCCGCCCCGATCAGAGCCGCCTGATTGCGCTCACGGATCGAGCCGTCATTGTTGGCCAAGGCGCCAACCAATGCACCGCCTGCCGCGCCGATCAAAGCGCCTTGCTGGGTGTTCTGGTTCGCGTTTGGTCCCGTCGGGTCACATGCAGCAACAAAGGTCAGCGACGCCGCCGCCAGCATGAGTGGGAATTTCGTAAAGGTCATGGTTATGGTTCCAGTCGATATGGGTGCGCAAAATGCGCGATTTGGATAGCACAGCTTATGCGCAATTTGGCAGTGATATCCAATAACGGCGCGGTGATTGGCGGGCTTTAGCCAGTTTTAGCTCACACCCGCCGACACATCCGCACGCGCGCCTTCCCATGCGAGCATTGCCCGCTTGACCGGCAGCCCCCAATGATAGCCACCCAAACCCCCTGATTTGCGTAAGGCTCTGTGGCAGGGGATCAGCCAACTGACCGGATTGCGCCCAACGGCAGTGCCCACCGCGCGGACGGCTTTGGGGCGTCCAATGGCTTGCGCGATCTCGGAATATGTCGTGACATGACCTGACGGGATGGCTAGCAAGGCCTCCCATACCTTCAATTGGAAAGGCGCGCCGATCATGTGCAGCTTGGTCTCGCCGCTCATCCCAAGTGCGGCTGTTGCCCAGGGCTGCAGAAAGGTCGGGTCTTCGACGAAGGTGGCCTTGGGCCAGCGTGATTTCAGGTCGGCCATGGCTGGTTCCGGCCCCGCCTCTGCGGCGAAGGCGATACCGCAGATGCCGCGATCTGTTCCCATCACTAAAGCGGGGCCAAAATGACTTTCAAACCAGCCCCAATAGATCGTCAGATCAGCGCCGTCGCGGGCATAGTCGCCGGGGCTCATCGCCTCCCATCTGACGAAAAGGTCGTGCAGCCTGCCCGATCCGGAGAGGCCCACCGCATGGGCGGTTTCCAGCGTCGTGAACCGCTCTTTCAGTAGCGTCTTGGCATGGGCCAGGGTCAGGTATTGCTGATATCGTTTCGGTGAGACGCCGACCCATGAGGAAAAGAGCCGCTGAAAATGCGCCGGGCTCATGTTCATTTCTGCCGCCAGATCAGCGAGTGTGATTTGTGTTTCTCCCGCCGCATCAATCGCTTCGATGGCGCGGCGCATGACCTGATAGTGATATGTGTCAGTCTGTTCCATACCGCCAAATTAGGCATTGCGGCGGGCTGGTGCGACCCGGAAATTGCGCATCTTGCGCTTGCTCCCCGAGAAGGGCCAAGGCATACCGGCGCAATGGCAAAGCAGCTTGATTACCACACGATCCGCGAGATTTTTTCCCGTTTTCAGGCCGCAGAACCTGAACCGAAGGGTGAGTTGGAACATGTGAATGTCTACACCCTCGTTGTGGCAGTTGCGCTATCGGCCCAGGCAACCGATGCGGGTGTGAACAAGGCTACGCGGGCGTTATTCAAAGTGGCGGACACACCGCAGAAGATGCTGGATCTGGGGCTTGATGGGCTCACCGAGCATATCAAGACAATTGGCCTTTTCCGGCAAAAGGCCAAGAATGTCATGAAGATGAGCCAGATCCTCGTCGACGATTATGGCGGCGAGGTGCCCAACTCACGTGCCGCCTTGCAATCATTGCCCGGTGTGGGGCGCAAGACAGCCAATGTCGTTCTGAACATGTGGTGGCGTCAACCGGCGCAGGCAGTTGACACCCATATCTTTCGTTTTGGGAACCGGAGCGGTGTGGCCGTTGGCAAGGACGTAAGTGCCGTTGAGCGCGCCATCGAGGATCATATTCCTGCCGATTATCAACTTCATGCTCATCATTGGATGATATTGCACGGGCGCTATGTCTGTGTCGCAAGAAAACCGAAATGCGCGGCCTGTCTGATCCGTGATCTATGTATGTTTGAGGACAAGAATTTATGAGCAACTATGACGTGATCGGCATCGGCAATGCGATTGTTGATGTGATTGGCCATGCCGCGGATACGTTCCTCGACCATATGGGGATTGAGAAGGGCATCATGCAATTGGTCGAGCGTGACCGGGCCGAGGTGCTTTACGCCGCAATGACGGACCGCACAGAAACTCCGGGCGGCTCGGTCGCCAATACTGTCGCCGGTTTGGGCAGTCTGGGGCTTTCAACGGCCTTTATCGGCAAGGTGAAGGATGACGCATTGGGCCGTTTTTATGCAAAGGGTATGGAGGAGGCGGGAACCGCTTTTCCGAATCCACCCTCTGCAGACGCTGAGGCGCCAACATCACGTTCCATGATCTTTGTTTCGCCTGATGGCGAGCGGTCGATGAACACGTATCTAGGGGCTGGTGCTGACTTGGGGCAGGCAGACGTTTCCGAAGCGCTTTTTGATGACAGCAAGATCCTGTTTCTCGAAGGCTATCTTTTTGACAAGGATGACGGAAAAACCGCATTCACGGCTGCGGCGCAATCCATGCGGGCCGCTGGCGGAAGGTCTGGCATCACCCTCTCGGATCCATTTTGCGCCGACAGGCATCGTGCCGATTTTCAGCGCCTCGTCGCAGAGGATATGGATTTTGTTGTCGGCAATGCGGCCGAATGGACAACGCTTTACGAAACGGATGATCTGAAAGCTGCATTGGATCAGGCGAGTGCGGTTTGCGAAACGGTTGTCTGCACATGTTCAGGCGATCCTGTGATCCTGCGCCAGGGCGATATGCAGGTTGAGGTGCCCGTGCGGAAGGTTGTGCCTGTTGATGCCACCGGTGCTGGCGACCAGTTTGCCGCCGGATTTCTTTATGGTTTTGCCACAGGTCAACCGCTTGAGACATGCGGGCGCATGGGCGTCATCGCCGCGGCAGAGGTCATCGGGCATATTGGTCCGCGCCCCAAATCCGATCTTAAGACGGTATTTGCCGCAGAAGGCCTCATCTAGTTTTGAACACTGGCCGCCTTGCGTTAGGCAGTTGTTTAGCCAACAATAAACCATATTTCGGCTGATTTTTGTCGTATTGGTACTCAACAAGGGTACCTGAAGAGTGGCGTTGCTGGGGAAATTGATAGCGATATGACGATGTATCGCTGATTGTGGCCCCATGGTGACGACACGTTTGGAAGTTGAAATGTCAGATAGGGAAAGCGGTATGTTCACATTCGTCCGACACGCCCGGCAATCGATCAAGTCAGGACTTTGCGTCTCCTTGACCGCCCTGTGTTTGCCAGGCTTGGTCGCCGCACAGGAAATTACCTTGCAGACGGCAGATGGGAACACCATCTCCGGCGAACTGGTTGAGTTTAACAATGGCAATTACGTGATCGATTCGATCCTGGGCCGGCTGAACGTGCGCGCTGACCAGGTCGAGTGCTTTGGCGATGCATGCCCTGACTTGAATGCCGGGCCGGTGGTCTGGAACGTTTCGTTATGGGGGCAGCGCCGTGCGTTTACCGAGCATCTCGAAAAGCTCGCTGAACTGGTTGACGAAAAGACCGAGGGCGATTTCACCCTGAACCTTGTTTATGGTGGTGAGCTGTCCCCCAGCGTGGAAAACCTCGACGGCATTTCGCAAGGGCGGTTTGAGATGGCGCAGTTCTGCGCTGGTTATAACCCCGAAAAGAACCCGTCTCTCAATGTGCTGGAATTGCCGTTCCTTGGCGTCTCGACGCTTGAGCAAGAGGTTGCGGTCTCCGTCGCTGTTTACGAGCATCCCTACACCATTGCTGACATGGCCCGCTGGAATGCGACATTGCTGATGCCGTCGCCACAGCCACAGCAGAACCTCTTGGGGTCCGGTCAGCCGCCCACGTCGCTTGCTGATTTTGCGCGGATGACGATCCGTGCCCCCGGCGGGATTGGCGACGCGGTTGAATCGCTCGGCGCCACAGCCGTGACGCTCCCCGCACCTGCCGTGGCAGACGCGCTGCGCTCAGGCGAGATTGCGGCGGTAAGCTTTGCCCCACATGCGCATATGGCGTTTGGCGTGATTGAAAGTGGCTCATGGTGGACGACAAACCTGAACCCGGGGACGACGAATTGCCCGGTTGTGATGAATACACCGGCGTTTGAGGCCCTTAGTGACGAACACCGTGAGGCGTTGATGTCCTCGGTTGAGCCCGCGTTGGAGCATTATGTAGATCACTACACAAATGTGACGATGCAGGCATGGTTCCCTGCCCTCGAAGACCGCAGCATCATTCAGCTGACATTTGGTGATGAAATCAAGTCGCGCATCAACAGTCTGGTTGCTGCACCGAGCGCTGCACGGTGGATCGCCGAAAACAGCGTGGAAGGCGTGCCTGCACAAGAGCTTTACAATCTGGTTGTGCAGACCGTGGCGCAAAACTTCTAGGTTAGCGGCAAAGCAGAAAACAAGACGTTGGGGCCGAACATGTTTCGGCCCCTTTTTCACTGCACCGTTTGCGTTGCGTCGACGGCCTTCAGCCAAAGCGCATCCAGCGCGTCGACGGCTGCGGTGTCAAACCGTGCCTCCTCAAGCCAATAACGGCCTGACGGGACGTAATAGTTCAGCCGCGTCTCTTCCGCCAAAGCAGCTTTGACGACGCTTTGGTCAACGGGGCTGATCGCGGCTTCGCCTAGGGTTTTCGGCGTGGCGCGCGGCAGAAGCAGGCGACTTTCGTCCTTGGAGAGATTCACCATCGCGCAATTCTGGCGCGCCGCCATCGCCATCAGCCGCGCGGATTTCGCCTCAAGCGATCTGAGCGAGACATCGATCCGCAAAGGGTCTGCCTCACCCTTGCCGTAGAAATGGGTGTTCTGTCCCGTAGGATAGACCATGTCGCATCCCAACATCGCAATGACACGCGGTTTCAGCGCGGCGAGCGCCCAGTAGGCGGCGGTGAAGGCCATCGTGCCGCCTGCATAGACGAAGCCACCAAGGGTGTTTTGTAAGGGGACGTAGTCGGCCGCTGTAATGATCCGCTGGTGGGCCGCAATATCAACCGGGCATTTGTCTTTTGGAAAATCCTCCGGGTGGATAAGGTCATCCCAATCCGGACGCACGGCCCAGGCATTGTTGATGGCCACGATCCGGTCAAATGGATCGCGCGACCAGTCGCGACATTCCACGACATTCGGGCCACTGCCAAGGATGAGCACAACGGACATGGGTGAACCTTTGCTGATCGCGCTGCGATGTAATTCAGTTTTGGAAGGCGTCTAGGCGCAAAAGGTCCAAAAACTCAACCCGTTAACCGCTATTGCCCCAGCTTTGCGTGCACCTCATCCAGATCAATCTCGCCAACGGGCATCTTGTTGGACGGATTTTCGAAATCGTATTTGAAGATGCGGAAGTCCTTTTTGTACATCTCATAAACAATGTGCATCGAGAGGTCGTCAAAGTAATCCTCAACGGGATGGGCGCGCTTGGGCCCGTGCCCCTCGCTTTCGTTAAAGCGCGGGATGTCGGCCAGCGTCACCTGATGCTGGGTTTCGATCCCGTTCAGGACGTGCTGCATCCCATCGTTGAACTTCTCGGTCCAAAAGATGTGATCGTAGCGCCCGCCATTCACGATGAAGGTCGCGATATGGCCTGACATGGCAGACCAGTGGATGTCAGGCTCCATCGGGCGGCGCCAGCGGATCGTGTCACGCGCGAATAGAAGAAAACGGCGAAAACTCTTGATCTGGTCGAACGCGAAGCCGTTTTCCGGGTCGCCCACTTCGATCCCGTATTTCTGGATCAGCAGCGGCACAAGGTTCCCGCGATAATACTGGCCGTTGCGCTGGATCCCGCAGATCTTGTCGAAGAATGACGACAGGATCCGGGTATAGGGGTTGCGCACGCAGGTGAACGCATAGCTCGTGTGGTCTTTGACATTGGCGCGAATTCTGTCCTGGCTGTCGTCAAGCGCCCATTTGTGAATACCGGATTTGGCGTCATGGATATCGCCGTCGAAGAACTCGCCATGATCCGAATAATACATGATCTGGCCAATGGTCGAGCAGGCGCATTTCGGGACAACCCGATAAACGACGCTTTCGCTGGTCGTCATCCATGTTCCGGGAAAATTCGCCACCTGCCTCACCCTTTCAACTGTTGACACTACAAATCAAAGAAACCCTGTTATTTCAACGTCTCTTCGCGTTATGAAGCGGGACGGACCCCGCGACGAGGAAAAATGGCTCAGATCGCTTATATCCTTCTGTGTCACAAGAACCCCGAGGCGATCATTCGCCAGGCGAAACGGTTGACTGCCGCAGGCGACTACATCGCCGTGCATTTTGATGCATCCGCGCGCGCCGAGGATTATGCGACGATCCGTTCAGCACTGGCCGATGATCCGAATGTCGTCTTTGCCACCAAACGGGCCAAATGCGGCTGGGGCGAATGGAGCCTTGTGCAAGCCACGCTCTACGCCGTCTACGCCGCTGTCGATGCGTTTCCCAAGGCCACGCATTTTTACATGGTGTCGGGCGATTGCATGCCGATCAAATCGGCGGGCTATGCCCATCGTTTTCTTGACGCGCATGACATGGATTTTGTTGAAAGCTTTGATTTCTTCGACAGCAACTGGATCAAAACCGGTTTTCGGGAAGAGCGGCTGATCTACCGGCATTTCTTTAACGAGCGCACGCAGAAACGGAGATTCTACACCGCGCTGGAGCTTCAGCAAAAGCTCAAGCTGACACGGCCTATCCCCGCTGACCTCGATATCATGATTGGCAGCCAATGGTGGTGCCTGCGCCGCCACACGATTGAGGCGATCCTGGCTTTCATCAAAGAACGTCCCGATGTGATCCGTTTTTTCCGCACCACCTGGATCCCGGATGAGACGTTTTTTCAGACCTTCACCCGCCATCTTGTGCCTGGGCGCGAGATTGACAGCCGCACACTGACATTCCTGATGTTCACCGATTACGGCATGCCGGTGACCTTCTACAACGACCACTACGATCTGCTGCTGGGTCAGGACGGCCTTTTTGCGCGCAAGATCAGTAGCGAAGCACATGATCTGCAGAAACGGCTTGGCGATCTTTATGCCAGCGATCAGATGGACTTTGTGATCTCTAACGAGGGGCGGCGTCTGTTTGAGTTTCTGACCGGCCGGGGCCGCGTGGGTCGCCGGTTTGCGCCGCGCTTTTGGGAGCGTGAGACAACGCTGGGCCGCGGGCGTGAGCTTTTGATGATCGCCTGCAAGAAATGGCATGTGGCCAAACGACTTGTGGCCGCCATTGAACACCACACAAACATCCCTGCCGTTGCCTATCTCTTCAATGAAGAGGACACGCCACTTCCTGATCTCGGCGGTATCGAGACGACGCTGGAAAAACGCAGCCGCCATCGTCGCGCATTGATGCGGATGGTGTTCGACCATTACGAAAGCGACCGGTTGGTCATTTGCCTTGATACGTCCAGCCTTGATCTGATGCAGGACTTCTTTACCGACCGGGCCGTGGTGCGTCTGCTTGAGATCGAATGTCGCTTTGATGATGACTATCTCATCGGTCACGCCAAACGCGTGGGACTTGCTGGCGAGAACACGAGCGAGGCGACGATGGCGCGCCTTTTGCCGACGATCAGGCATGACATGATCTTTGAACGCGACAGCATCCGGGATGTCGATTTTCCGAATGCCAGCCGCATGTCCGATACTGCATCGGTTGACGAAAATGCCGATGCCTTGGTGCAATTTCTAAGCGTCAATCGCGATGTCGCCAAGACACTGGCCGAAACCCCGCATCTCTTTGTTGATTGAGGATCCCGATGGACTATAGCTATGACGATCAGAACATCTTTGCCAAAATCCTGCGCGGGGAAATCCCCAACCAGACGGTCTACGAAAACGATCACGCTTTGGCCTTCAATGACATCAATCCGCAGGCGCCCGTTCATGTGCTGGTGATCCCGAAGGGGCCTTATGTCAGTCTTGATCACTTCGCCCGCGATGCCTCGCCCGATGAACAGGTGGGTTTTATGCAAGCCGTGGCCGAGGTATGCCGCTTGACCGACACCGATGGCGGGTTTCGCGCGATCAGCAATACGCGCACCCATGGCGTGCAGGACGTGCCGCATTACCACATGCACATCATCGGCGGGCGCCAATTGGGGCGCATGCTACAGGGTTAGGCGCGCCTATTGCGCCCTTGTGAGTGACAGGAAAACGTCCTCCAGATCAGCCTCTTGCGTGCGGACATCCTTGATCATGATGCCCGCATCACGGACGAGCGACAGGATCTGATCGGCGGGCGTCTTCTCGCTTTGATACGTAAAGCTCAGCGTCCCGTCGGCTGCTTTATCGCCTTTGATCTCTTCCGGCAGGGCGGGCAAGTCCGCTGCATGGGCCGGTGTAATCACCAGCGTTTTGCTGTCCAAGCGCCCCAGCAGGTTTTGGGTCGAATCGCGGATAATCACCTCGCCATGATTGATGATGGCGATGTCATCACACATCTCTTCCGCCTCTTCGAGGTAATGGGTCGTCAGAATAATCGTCATGCCCTGTTCATTGAGATTGCGCACATTCTGCCAAAGCATGTTGCGTAACTCGATATCCACTCCGGCCGTTGGTTCATCCAGAACGAGGATTTGCGGCGAATGGACCAGTGCCTTGCCCAACAAGAGCCGCCGCCGCATGCCGCCCGAGAGCGACCGTGCATAGGCATCGGCCTTGTCGGTCAGACCGATCAGGTCGAGGATTTCTGCGGTCCGGCGCTGCGCCTTGGGTACACCATAAAGCCCCGCTTGAACATCAAGTGATCCAGCTGGTGTAAAGAACGGATCAAGATTGGGCTCCTGCGGCATCACCCCGATTGCAGCACGCGACTGGCGCGGGTTCTTGTCCTGATCAAAGCCCCAGATTTTCACTGTGCCCGCCGTCTTCACCACCAACCCGGCAAGGATGTTGATCAGCGTAGACTTTCCTGCGCCATTCGGGCCCAACAGCCCGAAAATCGACCCGCGCGGGATGGTCAGGTCAATGCCTTTCAGCGCCTCTTTTGCGGGCGCTTTGCCGGTACTCGCATAAGTCTTTTTCAGACCCTGAATTTCGATGGCATTGTCGGTCATACGGGTACTTCCCCCAAGGATTGGGCTGCGCTATACCCGCGATGATCTAAAGCGGGCCGCGACCCGCCGCAAGCAGACAGGACGCGCGATGACGACAACACCCGCCCCAGAGACCCGCATTGTGGATGAGTGGCGCGTGGCCTGCGACGGCGGCGAAGGCGCGCTGGGCCATCCACGGGTCTGGCTGCAAATCCCGCAGGATCGCGGCTGGGTCGAATGCCCCTATTGCGACGCCAAGATCATTCATCGGGACTTCGAGGGTGAAGTCTGATCTGGCAGCCTCGTCCTGATCGTGGCAAAACGAAAGGGTTGCCACGTAAAGGAGCCTGTCATGACAACCCAATTCGGCAAAGGCTGTCATCTGCATCTGATCGATGGCTCTGCATTCATCTTTCGCGCCTATCACGCCCTGCCACCGCTGACGCGCAAATCGGATGGCTTGCCTGTGGGCGCGGTCAGCGGTTTCGTGAACATGCTGCAGCGCTATGTGGAGGCGAATAACGGCCCCGACGCCGCCACCCATGTTGCGGTCATTTTTGACAAAGGCAGTCATACATTTCGTAACGAAATGTATGATCAGTACAAAGCAAATCGCGATGAAATGCCCGAGGATTTGCGTCCGCAAATCCCCCTGACCCGGGCCGCGACCAAAGCCTTCAACATCGCCTGTGAAGAGATGGAAGGGTTTGAGGCCGATGATATCATCGGCACCCTCGCCCATCAGGCGCGCGATGCCGGTGGGCGGGTGACAATTGTGTCGTCGGACAAGGATTTGATGCAGTTGGTGGGTGATGGTGTCGAGATGCTCGACCCGATGAAGAACAAGCGGATCGACCGCGACGGTGTGTTCGAGAAATTCGGCGTGGGGCCAGAGCGTGTCGTGGATGTGCAGGCGCTTGCAGGCGACAGTGTCGACAACGTCCCCGGTGCGCCGGGGATCGGGATCAAGACGGCGGCGCTTTTGATCAACGAATTTGGCGATCTGGAAAGCCTGCTCGACCGCGCGGAAGAGATCAAGCAGCCAAAGCGCCGTCAGACGCTGATTGATCACCGCGCGCAGATTGAGCTGTCGAAGAAGCTGGTCCAGCTCGATTGCGAGATGACCTTGGATTTCGGTTTGGATGATCTGGAGGTCAAGGAGCCCGACGCAGAGGTTCTGATGGGCTTTCTGGCCGAAATGGAGTTTCGAACTGTCACCAAGCGTATCGCCGACAGGCTGGGCGTTGAGGCACCGGTGATTGAGGCGCCGGCACCGGAAACCCAAACGGCAACACCCGAAGCGGTGCCGTTCGACGCCGAGAAATACACTTCTGTCACCGATGAAACCGCCTTGCAGGACTGGGTCGCCCGTATTCGCGAGCGTGGCTATGTGGCGGTTGATACGGAGACGACGGGTCTGAACGAGATGATTGCCGACCTCGTCGGCATCTCGCTTTGCGTCGAACCGGGGGAGGCGTGCTACATCCCGCTGACGCACAAGGCCGCCGCATCGGACGATCTTTTCGGTTCTGACGACATCGCTGAGGGGCAGATGCCGATGGAGGCCTGTCTGGAGGCATTAAAACCGGTTCTGGAGGATCCCGCGATCCTCAAGATCGGGCAGAACATGAAATACGATGCCAAGATCTTTGCGCGTTATGGCGTGGATGTGGCCCCGATCGATGACACGATGCTGATGTCCTATGCGATGCATGGCGGTCTACACAATCATGGCATGGACATCCTGTCGGAACGGTATCTGGGCCACACGCCGATCCCCATCAAACCACTTCTGGGCAGCGGGAAATCGGCCATTACCTTTGACCGCGTGCCTATTGACAAAGCCACCGCCTATGCCGCCGAGGACGCGGATATCACCCTGCGCTTGTGGCAGCATTTCAAGCCGCAATTGCATGTCAAACGAGTCACGACCGTTTACGAGACGCTGGAGCGGCCCCTGATCCCGGTTCTTGCGCGGATGGAGCGTGACGGGATCAAGGTGGATCGCGACACGTTGAGCCGCATGTCCAACGCCTTTGCCCAGAAAATGGCGGGGCTGGAGGATGAGATCCAGGAAAAGGCGGGGCGGCAATTTAATGTGGGCTCACCCAAGCAATTGGGTGAAATCCTGTTTGATGAACTCGGTCTGCCGGGCGGCAAAAAGGGCAAAACGGGTGCATATGGCACCGGGGCTGATGTGCTGGAGGATCTGGCGACCGAGCATGAATTGCCCGGGCTGATCCTGGATTGGCGGCAATTATCCAAGCTGAAATCAACCTATACCGACGCGCTGCAAAACCATATCAATCCCGATACTGGGCGTGTCCATACCTCGTATTCTATTGCCGGGGCCAATACCGGACGACTCGCCTCAACCGATCCGAACCTGCAGAATATCCCGGTGCGGACCGAAGAAGGGCGCCGGATCAGAGAGGCTTTTGTGGCCGAAGATGGCAAGGTGATCGTCAGTCTGGACTACAGCCAGATCGAGCTGCGGATTCTGGCGCATATCGCCGGAATCGACGCGCTGAAACAGGCCTTTCTGGATGGGATCGACATTCACGCAATGACAGCCTCCGAGATGTTCGACGTCCCGCTTGATGAGATGACACCGGAAATCAGGCGTCAGGCCAAGGCGATCAATTTCGGTGTGATCTATGGGATTTCCGGTTTTGGCTTGGCGCGCAACCTGCGTATTCCACGCGGTGAGGCGCAAGGCTTCATCGACCGGTATTTTGAGCGGTTCCCCGGCATTCGCAAATACATGGACGACACAATCGCCTTTGCGAAAGACAACACCTATGTGGAGACGCTCTTCGGGCGGAAGATCAACACGCCGGAGATCAATGCGAAAGGGCCACATGCGGGCTTTGCCCGGCGTGCCGCGATCAACGCGCCGATTCAGGGTACGGCCGCCGATGTGATCCGCCGTGCGATGATCCGTATGCCCGCAGCGATCAAAGGCGTGCCTGCGAAAATGCTTCTGCAGGTCCACGACGAACTGCTTTTCGAAGTCGAAGAAGGGGCAGTCGATGATCTGATCGGTGTCGCCCGCGATGTAATGGAAGGAGCGAGCGACCCGGCCGTGAAACTTGACGTCAAGCTCGCGGTGGATGCAGGACAGGGAGCAAATTGGGCCGCAGCGCATTAGCGCCGCGGCCCGCCAGAATTATCGAAAACTCTGAACAAAATCCTTCGAAGGATTTTGCGATCACGAAAAAGGTCTAAGCCTTAGTTAACTGACTTGGCTTCCACCAGGTTGGCATCTGTCTTGCCAGACGAGGCGATCTCAATCCGGCGGGGTTTCAGCGCCTCGGGCACTTCACGCACCAGATCGATATGCAACATACCATTTTCGTGGCTCGCACCTGTGACCTTTACGTGATCGGCGAGGTGGAAACGCCGCTCAAACGCGCGGGTGGCGATGCCGCGATGCAGGTATTTGCGATCTGCGCCATCCTCGGCCTTGCGTGCCGTCACAAGCAGCGCACGGTCTTTGACTTCAATCGCGAGGTCGTTTTCGGAAAAACCGGCCACAGCGATGGAAATCCGCCAGGCATCGTCATCGGTCTTTTCGATATTGTAGGGGGGGTAGCTGTTCTGGCCGACGTCACTGGCAAGGGCGCGATCCATCAGATCAGCGATTTGGTCAAAGCCAACGGTGGCACGGTAAAGCGGTGTAAGATCAAGACTGCGCATTTGGGTCATCCTCTATCAAGCGATAACAGTTTTTGGTTTTCCCATCCGGGACAAACCGGTTGATTGCAGAGCCCATCTTTGGCGCCCTGCTGATAAGTACTTGGGAAGGGATGATTGCGCTTTCAAGACCCTAGTCGGCGCTGATGAATTTCGCACCTGTGTCATTGCGTTCGCCAGTGCTGATCAGGCGCTGCGTGCCGCCGGGGCGCGCTGGCCCCATCGCGGCAAAGTGCGCGAGCAGGCTGGTCAGCGGGCCTTGCAGCGACGTGCCCAAGGCAACCTTGCGCCCGTCAACCTGTGCCATGGCCGAGACAACGGATGCGATCTTGGTCTGCCCATCGCGCATCATGAAAACGGGTGACCCGCTCGAGCCATATTCGACATCGCATGTCATCACGATCACGCCGGTCTGACGCCCCAGGACCTGACAAACCTCTTGCAAGCTTGGCGCATCCTCGCGGCCCCGGCCATAGGAAACGACGCCGACCTGATCGCCGGTCAACGGTTGCTCCGCAATCAGATAGGGGCGCATCCTGACAGCGCGAATGGGGCGATCAAGCTCCAGCACGGCGATGTCCTTGGCAACCTCTGCGGGGCGTGTTGCCTCACCATTATGGCTGTAATCGGGGTGGGCGATGGCGCGGGTGATGTTGCGTGTGGCGGCGGCACGCCCGTCACGCAGGCCGGCGCGAAATTCGAAACGCTCTGCCGGTATCAGGCTGCCATCGTCGTCAAAAAGGCAATGCGCGGCGGTCAGGATCAACCGATCGCGTATCAGTGCGGCCGTGCAAAACCCCTTGCCACGAATGTCGAGCCGCCCGACCGCCTCCCAGCCCTGGCTGTCCTGCCGCGTTTCAAGCGAGATCAGGTCCGATTCCTGCGCGGGTGCCATCACGGCACCTATCATCATGAATACAAAACCAAAAAGAAATCGCCGCGTCATGTCCACCATCCTTTCGCAGCAAGATGGGCGAGAGTTACGGCAGATTTATGGCACAAACGTCGCGAGATCTAACGCAGGATGGGAATGGCCGGTTCACGTTTCCCGGGTGCTGTCAGTGCCGGGGGTTGCGGGCCACCTGTTGCCCAATCCAGCAACTCGACGGTGTGCACAATCGGCACCTCCGTCGCGCCGCCGATTTGCATCATGCAGCCGATATTGCCTGCTGCGATCATATCTGGCGTCAGCGCCTCAAGCGTCTGCACTTTACGGTCTTTCAGCTGTTTAGAGATTTCCGGCTGCATCAGGTTGTAGGTCCCGGCTGAGCCACAGCAGAGATGGCTGTCGGCAGGCTCAAGCACAGTGAAACCGACCTTTTTCAGCAAATCCTTGGGATAGGTCTTGATCTGCTGCCCATGCTGAAGCGAACAAGCGGCGTGATAAGCGACCTTGGTGCCCTTATCAGCGCCCTCCGGCAGATCGAGTTTCATCAGGAGTTCGGACACATCCATCGCGATATCAGCGACGCGTGCGGCATCTGCGGCGAGCGGGTCGTTGCGGAACATATGGCCGTAGTCCTTCACCGTGGTCCCGCAGCCAGAGGTGTTGATGACGATGGCATCCAAGCCATCGCCATCCATCTCACGCGCCCAGGCGCGGATGTTTTTGGCCGCCGTCGCGTGGCTTTCATCTTCCTTGCCCATGTGATGGGTCAAGGCCCCGCAGCACCCGGCGCCTTCGGCCACCACCACCTCTGCCCCCAGACGGGTGAGCAGGCGGATGGTCGCGTCGTTGATATCCGTGTTCAGCGCCTTTTGCGCGCAGCCGGTCATGAGTGCCACGCGCATCTTCTTGTTTGCCGCCGGAAAGGTCTGCGGGTCGTCATTGCGGCTGACAGGTGGGATCACTTTCGGGGCCATCTCCAGCATCGCGCGCAGCCTTGCATCGGGCATCAGCCCCGCAAAGGGCCGCCCGATCTTTGCGCCCAACAAGGCGAGGCGAAACCGCGTTGGATAAGGCAGAATGCGCGCGAGCAGCCAGCGCAGCACACGGTCGGACCAGGGCCTGTCATAGTTCTTTTCGATATAGGAGCGCGCATGATCGACCAGATGCATGTAGTGCACACCCGATGGACAGGTCGTCATACAGGCGAGGCAAGACAGACAGCGGTCGATATGCTTGACTGTCTTCTCATCCGGTTTTCGCTCATTTTCGAGCATGTCCTTGATCAGGTAAATCCGCCCGCGTGGGCTGTCGAGCTCATCGCCCAGCACTTGATATGTTGGGCAGGTCGCCGTGCAAAACCCGCAATGCACACATGTGCGCAGGATCTCGTTCGACCTTTGGATGCCAGGATCTTTGAGCTGTTCGGGTGTGAATGTCGTCTGCATCAGCCTGCCATCAGTTGAGTGTCAAAAGGTCCGGCGCTGCCGGAATGATCAGTCGCTGCAACCCCTGGTCCAGGAAATGAAGGGTTGCGGCATCAGCATAAATTTCACCGCCCAGTGTTTGCGCAACCCGCTCTACCGCCAGAGCAACGTCAGTGACAGCCAGATCGATATAGACAGCTTCCTGACCATGTCCTGCGGCTACCATGCCGCCGAGCCCATCCGCCGACAGCGCGTCGTGCAAGCGGTCTTCTATTGCGCCACGCTCGCTGACATCGTCAAAAGGTGTGTCCGAGGTGCGCGGGATGCGGAGGTATAAAAACCACTCATCATGCAGGCTGTGACAGCGTGAGGAAAACCGCCCACCTGACAGGACCGCATGACCGTAAGTCTCGCTGGATGTCGTAAAAGTCATGAGATCGCAGCGTCGGTGATCAGAATGTATCTTGTTAGCCTTAAATAGTATGGCTTCGCGATTGTCTGGTGGGACAGCGGAGTAGGGTTGTTGCGGCATCTGTGACTTTGCGTCTGCGATTGTGGCCCGAAAACGTTCGGCAAAGCCCGCCGCATCAAACGGTTCCGCCGGTTGCTGACGCAGCCGCCCGAATATACCAGCCTTCGCGGTCGGTGCGCCATCGATAAACCCCAACCAGTCGCGATCCACCTCTTCGCCCAGAACAATGCTGGCGGCCTGCAGCGCCTGATCGGCCAGCGTCTTTGCGTTGCCTTGCCCACGGGCCGTCAGGTCAATCCGCCCATCGCGGCCAAGTGCTGTATCGATATGGGTCAGTGCAAGCGGTTTGCCGAATCTGGCGGCGAAGTAGTCTGCCGTTACCCGGCTGTCACTTTCGCCTGATCGCACCTCGTGGAACCGCCAGCGTGGCAGGTCAGGTGCCATGTCATGCACGGCCCGGGCAAGGGGACGATTGTCGTCATGCCACTCTGCCGTGACCGTCAGCGCATGACCGCGGTCCGATGGTCCGAACTCCCACATCAGTTCGGGCGACACCGATCCTAGAGCGGCCATCACCTCGGATGGGTCCGTTGTTATCTCGGTCATTTTGGAACTGAAATATTGATCCAGAGCATCTGCATTGGCTTCAAAATGCGACCAAAACGCGCGGATCGCTTTGCGCTGATCGGTTGGCAAACGACCGGCAACGTAGCTGTATGGGTCCATCGGCACCGCCGTCATCCCATCATTCCGGGGTTGAGGATGCCGCGTGGGTCGAATTTGTCCCGTAAGCCGGCCGAGATTGCGGCCAGTGGTGCGGGTTCGGGGTGGAAGGTGGGTGCTGCATCCCCGCGGATCAGCGTGGCGTGCCCGTCAAAGCTATTCAATGCGGGCCGAATGTCGCGCCCTGTATCCGTCAGCGCCCAGATCAAACCGCCGCCCCAATCATATTGCACCACTTTTGCGCCGATCTTAGTGACAAGGCCCGGTGCATCGGATGGCTTGGTCGAGATCCGCCAGACATCCCCGTCCTGACCCGCAAAGCCGCGGACATCGCGAATGTCGGCCCATGCCATTTTCACGTTTTCCGTGTCGTCAATCGTTTCGGCAGCACCGAATTTGGCGAGGTGCTTTGTCAGCGCCTCTGCACGATAGGCAATGGAATCCGGAAATCCTTCGAGCCGGAACAGGGTCTTGGCTGTTTGCGGGTCGTGCGCCACGCCTGTGACCTCATAAGGCGATGACAACGCTGCAGACATTGCAGCGACCGCCTGTGTATCATCCAGCCCATCCAGTACCAGCATGGCCTGCGCCGCCACATCGGGCAGCACTTTCATGGACACTTCCGTCAGCACGCCCAACGTGCCGTATGCACCGGTCATCAGCTTCACAAGGTCATATCCGGTGACGTTTTTCATCACACGGCCACCGTTCTTGACGATATTGCCGGACCCATCGACCATCCGAATGCCCAGCATGAAGTCCCGGCAGGCCCCCACTGATATGCGCCGCGGGCCGGAGACATTTGCCGAGACGACACCGCCAATCGTCGGCTCACCCTTGCTGCCCAGCAACGCACGGTGGTCCATCGGCTCAAAGGCAAGCCGCTGATTTTCCTTGGTGAGTTCCGCTTCAATCTCCGAGATGGGCGTGCCCGCCTTTGCAACAATGGTCAGCGCGCCCGGCTCGTAGAGTGTAATGCCCGACATGCCAGCCAGTGACAGCTCCGCCCCGTCGGTCTTCCCGATTGGCCGCGTCCCGCCGCCCTTGACCCGCAACGGGCCATTGCTGCCCGCGATGATCTCGGACAATTCTTCTTCGCTTGTCGGTGTCATTGAACCTCTTTTGGCCAAAAGTATCCTGGGGTGAGGGCGCCAGCCCGAGGGGCAAAGCCCCTAAGCAGCACGACGTTCAGTGGATGTATCGAGTGGGAACACCTTCGCCGCGTTCAGCAGCCATTTCGGATCAAACACATCCTTGACGGCCATCTGCGCCTCCAGATCAACCGGGTCAAACTGCACATTCATCAGATCGCGTTTTTCGATGCCTACGCCATGCTCGCCGGTCAGGCATCCGCCCACCTCAACACAAAGTTTCAGGATCTCACCACCGAACCGTTCGCAAAGCTCCAGGTCGCCCGGTTTGTTGGCATCAAACAGAATCAATGGATGCATGTTGCCGTCGCCCGCGTGGAAAACATTGGCCACATCCAATCCAAACTCCTTCGACATCTCGCCTATGCGCTTCAGCACGAATGGCAGGGACGAGACGGGGATCGTGCCATCAAGGCACATGTAGTCGTTGATCTGACCCATCGCGCCAAAGGCCGATTTGCGGCCCAGCCAGATGCGCCCGGCCTCGTCCGCGTCTTTCGCCTCGCGCAGTTCCACCGGTTTGTGCTTGGCGGCAATCTCCATGATCAGTTTGAGTTGTGCGTCGATTTCCGCCTCTGATCCTTCCACCTCAACGATCAGCAGCGCTTCACACATGGGGTAGCCTGCCTTCGCAAAGGCTTCCGTCGCTTCGATACAGGGGCGATCCATGAACTCGATTGCCACCGGCAGGATACCCGCCTTGATGATGTCGGTGACCACCTGCCCGGCCACTTCCGAACTGTCATAACCCATCAGAACCGGCCGCGCGCCTTCGGGTTTGTGCAGGATGCGCAAGGTTGCCTCGGTCACAACGCCAAGCTGCCCCTCCGACCCGCAGATCAGGCCCAGCAGATCGAGCCCGCCGGAATCCAGATGCGCCCCGCCAATCTCAACCACGGTGCCATCCATCATGACCATCGTGACGCCCATCAGGTTATTGGTTGTCACCCCGTACTTCAAACAATGCGCTCCGCCGGAATTCATCGCAATGTTACCAGCGATGGCGCAGGCCAGCTGGCTGGAGGGATCAGGCGCATAGAAAAAGCCATTCGCCTCAACTGCGCCGGTGACCGAGAGGTTCGTGCGGCCCGTCTGCACCTTGATGTAGCGGTCGTCGTAATTGGTTTCGATCACCTGGTTCATCCGCGCCACGCCCAGGATGACACTGTCGGCTGTGGGCAAGGCGCCACCGGCCAGCGAGGTGCCGGACCCACGCGGCACGACGGGGACCTCAAGTTCATGGCAGACCTTCATGACCGCCGCGACTTCTTCGGTATTGGCAGGCAGGACTGCGCAGAGAGGTGGGCATTTGTAGGCTGTCAGCGCATCGCATTCGTAGGCGCGCGTCTCGGAAACGTCAGAAATCACAGCGCCTTGCGGCAAAACCTCGCGGAGCCGTTCGACAATGATATCCTTGCGCGACAGCACGCTGGCATCTGGGGCTGGCATTTCCATCAATCGACTCCTCCGTCTCTTATTGGTAAAAATATATTACCAATTTTGCATCATGGCAAGTCTGAACGAAGGGAGTTACATAAACATTGATGCAAATCATGGATCATATCGCAGCACTGTCACCGCTGGATTGGGTGGCCGCAGGCGCCATTGTATTGTGCTGGCTGGGCATTGGTTGGTTGATCGAGCATCCCGGCGCCAAACGTCCATCCGTCACGATCCTGATGGCCGAACGGCGGCGCGATTGGATGAAGGTTTTTGTCACGCGTGATCCACGCATATTTGACAGCCAGATTCTGGGCGGGCTGCGGCAGGGCACGGCATTCTTCGCCTCAACCTGCCTTTTGGCAATTGGTGGCGTGCTGGCCTTGGTTGGCAATACTGCCCCTTTGCAGGGAGTCGCGGCTGAGGTCGTCGACATGCCGGTGCCGGTATTGGTCTGGCAATTGAAACTGGGGCTGGTCGCCCTTTTTCTGGCCAATGCGTTTTTGAAATTCGTCTGGGCGAACCGGGTCTTTGGCTATTGTGCGGTCCTCATGGCAGCGGTTCCCAATGACCCCAATGATCCGGTTGCCTATCCGCGTGCGGCGCAGGCGGCAGAATTGAATATCCGGGCTGCGGTCAATTTCAACCGGGGCCTGCACGGTATGTATTTCGCGCTTGGCGCTCTGGCATGGCTATTGGGCGCCGTGGCGCTGATTGTTGCGACTGTTGCCGTTGTCTGGATCGTTTGGTCACGGGAATTTGCGTCGCTGCCCCGGCAAATCCTGCTAAAAGACACCTCATGAAATATGCAGCTTTTCTGACCCTTCTCGCTACGCCCGCCTTTGCGGAGCCGCCCACAGTTTTGGACGTGACAGTGCAAGGGGATAGGATCAGCGTGACGCTTGACCACCCTGATACCGGTTGGGATCACTATGCCGACGGGTGGGAGGTGCTCGACGCGGATGGCAATAGCCTGGGCATCCGCGAGCTGGCCCATCCCCATGTGAACGAGATGCCGTTCACACGGTCACTGTCCGGGGTGCAGATCCCCGATGGCACGACCTCGCTGTTCATCCGCGCCCGCTGTAACGTGGACGGATGGTCCGATGAGCTTTACGAGGTCCGCCTCACAGATTGAAGGGTCGACGCCGGGCGGTTTACCCTTTGCCTGTCCGCTCTGTCTCTAGTTCGAAGACGTCAGCGCCGCCTGTATTGCTGGCAAATCATTCAGTTCGCTTGCATCAGCCATATCGACATGCCGCGGGCAGTTGCTTCCCTCACAGGCCACCACATTCGTGGATATCAGCAAATCGCCAAGCGCTGTCTCGACCCGATAAAAGCCGTCGCCATAGGCCAGAAGCTTACCAACAATGCGGGTCGAGCCGTCATAGGATTTTAGCGCAACCTCGGCTGCTGCAGCCCCTGTGGGCACGATCAGCGCTGCGATCAATAGGGCCGCGGATGCTCTTGTCCCGACCATTTTGCGATACGGTTTCATCACAATTCACTCCACACTCATTAAACTTGGGAACAAGAGGCCAAAACACAGCCACATCCCCTAACTGCGACAATTCTGGGTTGCCGCAATTGAAGGCTCAGCCGCCGCCCGATCAAAATCAAGGCATATTTACAGTTAATTGTACTAAAAGTTACCCAAGGTTAATGGCGCGATGTCAGCGAGATATCTTTGACCAAAGCCGATATGCGCCTTGCGATCTTCGGCCCGATGGGTGTTTCAACCGGTCAAAAAAATAGCCTTTGCGCCCGTCAGCTTAGGGGCTAAGTCGATAATCGGCGATCACGGGGTAATGGTCAGTGGGCCATTCCCCACCAAATCTTTGGCGTAGGATAATGGGCTCCCCAACCCCTGTGGCGTTGCCACTTACCGCGATATGGTCGATGGCGCCGAAAAGATTGAGACCCCGGTTAAAGTGATAGGTGGCGCCCCTTACGGGGGCAAAGCGCACGCCCGTATCAGCGAGAATATTGACAATTCGATCGCCAAGGCGGCCGTTCAGGTCTCCAACAACAAAAAGCGTTTCATCTGCCTCGATCCACGGGGTGATACGTTCAACTACGAGCTCGACAGACTGGATTCGGTTTGAACGGCTCGCGAAGTCGGTATGGATATTGATAACTCGGAAGTCCCCGCCGCTGTCCTTGTCGCGGAACTGCGCCCACGAGGCGAACGCGGGGTAAGAGCCGTTGAAGGTGCGTGAATAGATGACATCCGGTGTATCGGAGAAGAAAAACCATCCTTCGTCCAGCATCTCCAATCTGTCAGTGCGATAAAAGATCGGCTGCGTTGATGGGAATGCGGCCGGATCACCTACGGCTGCAGCGGCGTAATCCGGGTTGTTGGCAAGCAGCCAGTCCAGGGTCAGGTTGATCTGGTTGGTCCGAAACGAAAAGCTTTCCATTTCCTGAAAGCCGATGACGTCCGCCCCGATCGCCTTGAAGGCGCTGTCCATCGGTCCTTTGCGGCGCTCCCAATCACCCACCGACCATGGGCCTGTTTCCCGGTCCAGAACGATGTAGTGCACGTTGTAGGTTGCGACCCGCAGCGTCTCGGGCGGTGCCGCCCCAAGTGGAGTGTTCCCGGAATTGCGGATTGTCTGACAGCCGACCATCGTCAGCAGAACAAGAAGAACAACTGCAAAGGCTTTGGCGAATGTCAGCAACACCGGAGGTTACCGCCGTCCTTCGCGCAACCACGCCCCGACCATCAGAAGTGATGCGAGCAGCAAAAACACCCAGGCAGGAAGAAGGGGGTTGATGCTGACGTCAGCGGTTTGAAACGCGCCGCGCGGGGTGATCCCGATCCAGCCGCGCCCGTTTGCGGGTCTTCCTTCGCGCACAGCGCGGATGCTGACATCACCGTCCGACACTAGTTTGATCCCGCCGCCGGTGCCCGTCACCAGCGGGTCGAGCAGGTCTCCTGACGCAATGGTCTGTTCAAATTCGCGCGGTGCGGCGGGCCCAAGGGCGATGACGGCCGTTTGCTCGCCATCATCGAGCCGGTAAAGCCCGATTTCGGGTGCATCCCAGAGTGTTTCAAACCGGCCGGGCGATACCTCGTCGAGGGTCAGCACCGTTTCGGTGCCATCCGGATGGGTGACGGTCACCTCGCCCGTTTCCAGATCCAACGTGCGCCGGATGATCCGCATGGTCTGGCCCGCCGGTTCGACCCAGAGCGCCTCTTCCTCCAGTTCCGGTTCCTTCATCATCCAATGGGCGAGACGGCGGAGAAGCTCCAGTTGAGGTCCGCCACCTTCATAGCCGCGATCCCACAGCCAGGAATGGTCCGATGCGATCAGCGACACGCGCCCCTCACCAATCCGGTTGAGGATTAGGAGCGGCCTATCATCAAGACCCGACATCACGGTGGTCGCCTGTTCAGGCACCAGCACATCGATCAGGCGGAACCAACGGCCCCAACTCGGCCCTTCCTCCGGCGCGCCTTCACTGATTTCATCAAGGCCTTCGGTGACCGGATGCCGCTGCCCGATATCGGTGATCTGCGGTTTGAAAGGCTCCTCGAATACCCGCGCGGTGGGCGCACCGGGCAGGATTGGACCCAAAGGCGAACGATAGATGCTTTCCGCAGAGCCGTATTCCGGCCCGGATGAGACCAGTACCGCACCGCCCTGTTCCACATATTCGCGGATATTGTCGATATAGGCGCTGGGCAGGATGCCACGGCGCCGGTAACGGTCAAAGATGATCAGGTCGAAATCGTTGATCTTCTCAAGGAAAAGCTCGCGCGTCGGAAAGGCGATCAGCGACAGTTCATTGACCGGCACGCCGTCCTGCTTTTCCGGCGGGCGCAGGATGGTGAAATGCACCAGATCGACGGCGGAATCGGATTTCAGCAGGTTGCGCCACGTGCGCTCGCCGGGATGCGGCTCTCCCGAAACCAAAAGCACCCGCAGCCTGTCGCGGACCCCGTTGATCTGGACCACGGCACTGTTGTTGCGATTGGTCAACTCGCCGGGCGCATCGGGGATCGTGAACTGGAGGACATTCATGCCGCCGTGGGGCAGTTCGAGGGGCAGTTCGATATCCTGACCAATCGGGGCGGGTACGGTGATCGGGGCCTCACCATCGATTGAGATCGATAGGGCCACGTTGTCTTCCGCCGGCGCTGCACCCTGATCTTCGATCCTGAGTGTCAGCGTCACCTCTTCGCCCAGGATGGCGAATGCTGGGGCGTTTGAGACGATGAGCCGCCGATCCCAGTCGTCAGGCTCTCCGGTCAGCAACGTGTGCATCGGCGCGGGCAAACGTGGGGCGCGGTCGAGATCGTGCAACCGCCCATCGGTCAGCAGGATGATACCGGCAATGCGTCCTTGCGGCTCTTCGGCCAGAGCCTCTGACAAGGCCGTCATCAGCGTTGTGCCCGTGTCACCTTCGCCGTCACCGAGTGTGACGATGCGCAGTTCGGTGTTGGTCTGCCGCGCCACCTGCGCCTCGATATTCGCAATGGCGGCGGCATTCTGCGCGGGTCGGTCGCCGATCCGCTGGCTGGCGCTTTCATCGACCACCAGCATCACGATGTCGCTCAGTGGTTCGCGGTCTTCCTGCTGGATCGCCGGGTTGGCAAGCGCGGCGAGCAGTGCCAATCCCGCCAGCCCGCGGAGCCACCAGCCGGGCAATCGGCGCCAGACGGCCAAAGCAATTGCTGCAGCGACCAGCCCCGCGACGGCATAGAGCATCACGAGCGGGATCAGCGGATCGAAGATCAGCGTTCCTGTCATTGGCCGAGCCTGTCGAGAAGGTCGGGCACGTGCACCTGGTCGGATTTGTAATTGCCGGTCAGCACATGCATGATCACGTTCACGCCAAAGCGCAGCGCAATTTCGCGCTGCCGCTCGCCGGCCATACCGCGCCCGACCGGGAACATCCGCTGGCCATTGTCGTTCACCGCCCAGGCCCGCGCCCAATCGTTGCCGCCAATGATCACAGGAGTGACCCCGTCGTTGAGGTTGCGAAACGGCATGCCTTCGATCTGCTCGGCGTCTGGCGGAGCGGCCTCAACCCAGACATCGCGGCTGGCATAGCGACCGGGGAAATCCTGCAACAGATAAAACGTGCGGGTGAGCACGTGATCGGAAGGGATCGGCTCCAGCGGTGGAATGTCAAGAGACCGCGCAATCGCCTGCAGCATCCGCCCTTCGGGCGAGCCCGACCCGAATCGCGCCGTATCCGCGTCGCGCGTGTCAAACATGATCATCCCGCCGGACCGCAGGTAGCGGTTGAGTTTGCCGTAAGCCTCACGGCTTGGCAGTTGCTGTTCGGCGGTGATCGGCCAGTAGAGGAACGGGAAGAAAGCAAGCTCATCCGTCTCGATATTCACACCCATGGGGGTGGCGGGTTCAATGGCCGTGCGGCGGTACAGGGTTTGCGAAATGCCTGTTAGGCCGGCTGCCGCGACCTCATCGGTTTCGCGATCACCGGTCAGGATATGGCCCAGCACAACTTCGGTTGTTGCCTGCAGGGCAAAATCATCGCCGGACAGGTCCTGCGCCTTTGCGGGTTGGCCGAAAAGCACGATGGCAAGTGCGAACGCAACCGCAACATCCGCGCGCGGCCCACGCAGCCGCCCACCGACGGCGAGGGAGGCAATGACGTCCATCAGAAGCATCATCAAGGCCGCACTCAAGAGCCAGCCTTTCAGCGCAGTCTCACGGGTGACAGCCATGCCTTCGACGGTGATGCTTGCGGGCCATTGCGCGGTGCTGAGCATGGTGTCCTTTCCGATGACGTTAATGGCAAGTTGGCGGTCGCCGCCTGCATAAAGGCCGGGTGGCACATCTGGCCCGGGGGTGCCCTCGGCCAGTAGAGTGCCGTCGATACCGGGCAAGTCGGTGCCGTCTGTCAGGCGACCATATGCATCCAGCACACGGTTTGGCAGCCAGGTGGTTCCTTCCAGCTCTGCCGTATCCGGGGTGACGGGGCGGGTTGAAACAGCCAGCCGTTCCAGCATTTGCACGAAAAGCCCCGACAGCGGCAGCGTCGACCATTCGGCATTGGCGGTGACATGGACAAGCACGACCTGGCCTTCGCCCATGACCTTGCGTGTCACCAGTGGAGTGCCGTCAGCGAGTTGCGCGATCACACGGTCCGCCAATGTTGGGTCCGGTTGCGCCATAACCTGACTGGTGACGGTGACATCATCGGGGACGGGTAGCCCGAAAAACGGTGAGGTTTCGGCGAAGGGCGCGAGCGATTTGGGCTCACCCCAGCTCATCGCGCCGCCGACACTCCGCCCGCCGGACCGCAGGCGGACCGGCAACAGCGGATCCTCTTCAGAGCGGCCAAGGTCAGACGCGGCGAGGCGCGGCCCGGCAAAGCGCAAAAGCATGCCGCCATTGTCCACCCAATCCTCGATGCCCTGCGCTTCAATATCCGTCAGGATCGCCACATCGGCCAGGACGATAACATCAGGATTGGCGAGCAGGATGTCTTCGAGTGGGCCGTCGATGATATCGGCGGTCGGCTCCAACGCCTCACGCAGGTAGTAAAGCGGCGAGAGTAGTTCGAGACCTTCACGGTCGTCGCGGCCAGCGATCAGGGCGACTTCGCGTCGTTTCAGCGCATCATCTGTCAGGCTGACGGCCCCTGCCGAGCGCGCGCCGCTGATTTCAAAGCGGGTGATGCGGTTGCGTAACTCGGGCGGCAGAACCATTGCGGTTTCGGCGACAGCCTCGCCCGGCTCGAAGATGAGGGGCACAGTGGCCAACTGCCGCTCCACCCCGGCAGGGTCAAGGCCGATGGCGTTGATTGTCGTTTCTGTCACGTTGCCGACCGGCGTGCGGGTCGCTGAGACCTTCACTTGACCGTCTTCGAAACGCGCAGGACGCAAGCCAAGGACCTGCCGCGGCGATTGGAAGGCCGTGACCGCACCGAAGTTTTCGAGTGCGCTGAGCAAGGCGTCGCGGCCCTCGTAATCCAGCCCGTCCGAAATCCAGTAGGTCTCGAAACTACCCGACTGGTCAGCGAAATAGGCCGCTGGATCGGTCGGTTGCCACGGGCTTGGCATCAGATTGGGCAGGCGGTTCTGCCAGTCAGTGGGGGCGGCAAAAGGCAGTGCTTCATTCGGCAGATCGGTGAGGTTGACGATGGCGACCCGCCGGTTGGCAACCGCCGCTTCGGTCAGGAGCGTGTCGACCCGGTCCATCTTGGCGCCCCATGTCGGTGCACCAGCCCATGACCCGTCGAGCACGATCACAAGATCGCCGGTGCCCTCACGCGCCTGTTGCGGGTTCAGGACCGGACCCGCAAAGCCCACGATGATGGCCGCGACCGCGAGCAGCCTGAGCAGCAAGAGCCACCAGGGCGTGCGGTCCGATTGGGTCTCGTCATCGGTTAAGCCCAAGAGTAGCGCGACCCCAGGGAAACGCCGCCGGATCGGCGCGGGCGGCACTGCCCGCAAAAGCAGCCACAGGATCGGCAAGGCAATGAGACCCAAAAGCAGCCAGGGCGCAGCAAATCCTATGGGACCGATGGACCACATCAAGCGTGCCGCTCCATCGCGCCGTAAAGCCAGAGAAGCGCATTTGTTGCGCTTTCGCCGGTATGGTGGGTGCTGAATTGCCAGCCAGTGATGCGGGCCAGATGCGCTAGCCGGTCTTTGCGCTCAGCGAGCCGGTCGAGATAGCGTTGCTTCAGATCGCCGGCTTTCAGCGTTTCATGCTGCAGCGCCCCGGTCATGGATTGGAAAATCGTGCGCCCGTCGAAGGGAAACGCCTCTTCCTGCGGGTCGAGCACTTGCAGAAGCGTGCCGCGTACATCGCGGTCCGCGGCGCGCAAGAGCGCGTCCTCCACCGGACCGATATCGCCGAGGAAATCACTGACAAATAGCGCGCGAGAATGGGCGAGCATGCCTTGCGCCTCGGGGGCGCCGTAATCGGTCTGATGATCCTCGCTCAGCAGCTCAGCCATGCGCATGATCTGCACTTCGCCCCTGCGCGGTGGCAGCCGCACGCCCGTGAGCCCCACCCGTTCGCCGCCCCGGATCAGCAGGATCGCCAGAGCCAGAGCGAGTGTCCGCGCGCGGGTGCCCTTGGTTGGGTGATTGTCGGATGCAAAGGACATCGACGCAGCCTGATCGACCCACAGGATGATCGATTGCGCGATCTGCCATTCCTTGTCCTGCACGAAATTGCTGTCGGACCGCGCAGAGCGGCGCCAATCGATGCTGCGCGCTTCGTCATGGGGTTGTGCGGGGCGGTATTGCCAGAACGTATCGCCCGTGCCTGCACGTCTGCGCCCGTGATCGCCAAGCAGGACTGTCGACGCCAGATGCTCTGCCTCGGCCAAAAGCGCAGGGAGGGGTGCTGCAAGCGTTTCAGCTTGCGAGCGAAGGGCGAGCGGTTCGGTCATGCGGCGGCAGACACTTCCGTGATCTGTACTGCGACCTGATTGATGATGTCCTGAATACTCTCACCACGGGCACGAGCTGCAAAAGACAGCGCCATCCGGTGTTCAAGAACAGGCACCGCCATGGTCCGAATATCCTCAGCCGATGGCGCAAGCCTGCCGTCAAGCAAGGCGGCTGCCCGGACCGTCAGCATCAGTGCCTGTGCGGCGCGCGGGCCGGGGCCCCATGAGATACTTTGTCTGATGGTATCAGGTGCAGTCGCATCATCCGGACGGCAAGCGCGGACGAGATCGAGGATCATCTCCACAATGTTATCGCCCACCGGCATCCGCCGCAGGACGGTCTGTGCGTCAAGCAATTGCTGCGCTGTGAAAACGGCGCTCGATTGCGCCTCTTCTACGCCGGTCGTGGCGATCAGGATGTCCTTTTCGGTCGCGCGGTCGGGGTAGGGGACATCAATTTGCACCAGGAAACGGTCAAGCTGCGCCTCTGGCAGGGGATAGGTGCCTTCCTGCTCAATCGGGTTCTGCGTGGCCAGCACATGGAACGGTACACCAAGCGGGCGGTGTTGACCTGCGATGGTTACCTCTTTTTCCTGCATGGCCTGCAAAAGCGCCGATTGGGTACGCGGCGAGGCACGGTTGATCTCATCAGCCATCAGAAGCTGACAAAAGATCGGACCTTCGATGAAGCGGAAGGAACGCGAGCCGTCATCGGTCGTCTCCAGCACTTCCGAGCCAAGGATATCGGCAGGCATCAGGTCGGGCGTGAACTGAATGCGATTGCCATCAAGGCCCATCACGGTGGAGAGCGTATCGACAAGGCGGGTCTTGCCCAGACCCGGCAAACCGATCAGCACCGCGTGACCGCCGCAGATAAGTGCTGTGAGCGTCAGGTCCACGACCCTTTGCTGGCCAATGAAACGGGCCGAAATGCTGGTGCGGGCATCGCCCAGCTTTGCGCCCAGATGTTCGATATGGGCGACAAGATCGGCGTCGTTGGCCATGACAATCCTCCAGTTGAACTATACTGTTATTGGTACAGATAATCCCGCAAACCCCAATGGCAAAAGCAATGAGCACACAAAAGATTGTGACACCGTCAGCCGAAAGCCTCGCCAGTAGCGCGCGTGCCGTCCAAAAGGGCGGTTTACCGCCGGTCCATTTGTGGAATCCGCCCCATTGCGGCGCGATTGACATGCGCATCGCAAGGGATGGAACGTGGTTCTACATGGGCACGCCGATTGGCAGACCGGAATTGGTCCGGCTCTTTTCGACGATTCTGCGGAAAGACGAGGATGAGTACGTGCTGGTGACCCCGGTTGAGAAGGTGGGGATCACGGTGGATGACGCACCCTTTGTCGCGGTTGATTTCAACCGGAAGGGTGACGAGCTGGAATTTGAGACGAATGTGGGCGACCGCATGGTGGCGGGGCCAGATCATCCGATCCGCGTGGAGCGGGACCCTGAGACGGGCGAGCCCAGCCCCTATGTGCTGGTCCGCGCAAATCTGGAAGCGTTGATCGACCGCAAGTCTTTTTACCGGCTCGTTGAGATCGGTGAGCATGCCGAACACGACGGGGAAGACTGGTTTGGCGTGCGTTCGTCGGGCCATTTCTTCCCGGTTATCCCATCGGTCGAACTCAACTGAAGTCAGCAGACCGTCGCGTCGATTTCTCAGCCGCAGGCTGAGCTGATGCCAAAATGCATCATACCCGCAAAGCGTGTGCAGCCGGTTCTTGTTGGCCGCCGCGACGCCACACATATGCGCCGCATAACAAAACTTGTGAGGATAAGATGAAATTCATTTTGACCAGCACGGCAATCGTTGCGCTGCTGACCGCACCAGCAATGGCCGATGGTGTAAATTACAGCCGATTTAGCTACGATGCGACCGGATTACAGCTTGAGGAAGGTAGCGACTCGCTCGACATCGACAGTGGTCTGTTGCAGGGGGAGCTGGAATATACGGTGGGTCAAATCCTGCTGTCGGGCGATCTGGCAAGGAGTGTCGTGAGCACCGATCCGGAAACGATTGAAACCACGACATTCGGATAGGCCTTCGGTGCGGGCTTCCTCGTCACGCCAGAGATCCTGGTCGGGGTCGGTGCGACGGGCATCGAAATTGAACTGGATGACGGCGTCACCAGCGTGGACGGTGATGCCAACGGTGCCGAGTTCTTTGGCCAATACCGCACATCGCAGTTCGGTGTAGGTGTCAACGTTTCGCAATTTGATCTGGATGAAGACAACGTCACAACCACTTTACTTGGCGAGGTCTCACCAACGCCTGATGCGACGCTGGCCGGTTTCCTGCAGGACGACAGCGAAT
This sequence comes from Cognatiyoonia sp. IB215182, assembly GCF_033963905.1. Lineage (NCBI taxonomy): Bacteria > Pseudomonadati > Pseudomonadota > Alphaproteobacteria > Rhodobacterales > Paracoccaceae > Cognatiyoonia > Cognatiyoonia sp. IB215182. The sequence goes on along the minus strand of NZ_JAXBMB010000002.1, from coordinate 160,182 downwards.
TTGACGGCACGACCTATTACGGTTCGGGCAGTCTTGACGTAGCACCGTTTCAGGCGAACGGCTTCTTCCTGGGCAATTCTGACACCGATGTAACGTTGTTTGGTCTTGGTGGCAGCTATGGCTTGACACAACAGTTGAGCGCGCAAGTGGATTTCGCATCGTACTTGGGCGACGACGCGCCCGATCTTTACTCGATCACCTTTGGCGGCGCATACGAGTTTACCGAGGGTTTCTCGGCTGATCTGAATGTCGGATATGTCGATGGCGACGATCTCGGGATTGATGAAGCGACGGTTTTCACCTTCGCGCTGACATATGAGTTTGGTGATCGCCAGCGTCTCGATAACAGCGTAGAACAGCGTTTGGAAGACGATATCGCGACTGGGGCTGCATCTGCATTGACGCTTGACTTCTAAACGTCAGAGCTGATTGACGACAAATGGCCCGCATCTAGTGCGGGCCTTTTTTGTATTGCCGTCAGACAAACTTACGAGGGCGCCCGCTTGGCGCCTCTTGGCATTTTTGTCACACCGTAGGCTTTGCGCGCTGTGACAAGTCGCAGATCCTCTGGGTCCATACCCATCGACAAGATCGTGTCGCGATCATAGCGGGCACGGGCGGTTTCGGGGTCGTGCGCCGTGCCAAAAAGCCGGTCGATCCAGCCCATCCCGAAACTGACATGAAATGTCGCGTGATGATCCTGGAAGTGATGTGCCAGATGCGAGCGCGTGATCCTTTGTCCGAACCAGCCTTTTTTAACGTTCAGATGCGCAAGGGTGTGGCAGTACTCATAGAATGCAAAGGCACTGACCGAACCCGCAAAGATCGCAACAAAAGACCACAAAGCTGCCGGAGCCAATCCGACAACGAGTGTCAGGACGAGCGTGTGCAGCGCGGCCGAGATGAGGCCGAACCGGACGGGATACCAATGATCGTCCCCGGTGAAGAACTCCGCATCTGACGGAAACTCATGATGGCCGATATGGCTGCGGTAGAGCTGATTGAAGATGCCTTGCTCAGTGGGTGGTTCGCGGTGCAGCAGGAACCGATGCATCGCGTATTCGACGAAAAACTGCAGGAAGAAGCCGTAAAGCAGCGCAAGCAGCAACCAACCAGAAGAGAAGGTGACCAACAATGCCACGGCACCCAGCCAGAACGGCAAAAGACGTTGCAAGCTGCCCATGTGGATGAGAACACGCAGGGTCGGGATCATGGCAAAGCTCCTTTCAGCGATGTTCCGAGCATGCTTTTGACGACCATGCTGCTCAAGCGCGACGCTACGTCAAGCGAGGATGCAATACCTGCCTTTGCTATAGTCCGCCGTCGCTCACCCACAACCACAGGACAAGGCCCCAGAGAACGCCTGCGGCGATCATGGCAAGTCCGGCGTAGATCATAATTGACCAGGTGTTGTTCAATCCCCAACCGACCAATGCACCGCCGCCGCCAATCAGGATGACGGGCATGAACAAACTCAGAAAAAATCGAATAAGTGCGGCCATGACTGACTAATCCTTCTCATCGCTAACATATAGAATGTGGCCATCAAGCGCTTTGCTTTCAAGTTTCAGGTTTGCAGGCCTAGTCATCGCCCCATTTCCGGCTTGGCGGGAAGGAGTTGAAGCTATAGATCGGCTGAGACCAATAAGAGGCGCGCCTGATGCCAAAATTCTGTGCCAACCTGACCTGGCTTTTTACCGAATTGCCGTTTTTGGAGCGTTTTGAAGCGGCCAAGGAGGCGGGGTTTGAGGCGGTCGAGGTGTTGTTTCCCTACGATGTGAACGCGCAGGATATCGTCAACAAATTGGCGCGGTACGAATTGCAGATGGCGCTGATCAACTGCCCGCCACCCAACTATACTGGTGGTGATCAAGGCTTTGCCGCCGTGCCCGGTTTAGAGGAGCGGTTTCGTCGCGATTTCAAGCGTGCGGTGCGCTATGCCCGGACCCTTGGTGCAGCACATCTGCATATCATGTCGGGTGTTGCAGAAGGCGATGAAGCCGAAGCTGTCTTTGTTGACAATCTGCGTTGGGCGGCGGCGGAGGCGCCTGGGCAGAGCCTGACAATCGAGCCGATCAACAACGAGACGATGCCGGGCTATTTCCTGAACGATTTTGATCTGGGGCGGCGTATCGTCGAAACGGTCGATGCGTCCAATGTGCGGCTGCAATTCGATGCTTTCCATGCGGCCAAAATCACCGGCGATGTGTTCAAGACGTGGGAGACCATGCGCGACATCAGCGTCCACCTTCAGGTCGCGCAAATGCCTGATCGCGGGGAACCGGATCAGGGTGAGATCGACTACCCCGCCTTCTTTGAACGGCTGGACGCCGAAGGTTACTCCGGCTGGGTCGCCGGGGAATACAAGCCTCGCGCAACGACGACTGAGGGGCTTGGCTGGCTGGGCTAGCGCCGGCGCGGATTAGTCATTCTGAAATTTCTCATCGCTCCTGAAACATACTGACACAACGCTGTCAGGAGGGGTATGATTAACCTTGTCTCATCAACCAGCACAAAGGAGATGAGAGATGGCTGCACGCAACATCATGGTTTGGGGTGAGATCCCGGTCACGGACATGGAAAAGTCCGTGGCGTTCTATAACAAGGTCTTCGGGTATGAGATGACCATCGACAATTCCGGCCCCAATCCGATGGCAATGCTGGGCGGTGTCATGGAAACGGCTGGCGCGCATCTTTATCCCGGCAAGCCTGCTGCAGATGGTGGCAACACGATCCATATTGACCTTCCTGACACACTTGAGGCCGGGATCGAGCGGTGCAAGGCCGCTGGGGGTGAGGTTGTCAGCCCACCGATTTCCATTCCCTCGGGCCGGTTCGTCTATGCCAAGGACCTCGATGGCAATTCGATTGGCCTTTACGAGTCGACCGAATAAATGCGCCGTGCTGACCGCCTTTTTCAGATCCTGCAGTATCTGCGGGGCGGTCGCCTGATCACGGCGGCACAACTGGCCGAAAAGCTCGAAGTCACGCCGCGGACGATCTACCGCGACGTGGCGCATCTGATCGGGTCAGGTGTGCCGGTCGAGGGTGAGGCCGGTGTAGGTTACGTCATGCGCGACGGCTATGATCTGCCGCCGCTGATGTTTACTCATGATGAGATTGTGGCGCTGGTTTCAGGCGCACGCCTCTTGCAGGTCTGGGGCGGCACCAAGATGGCCGCTGCCGCGCAAGAGGCCATGGTCAAGATTGATACGGTTCTGCCTGAAGAGGCGCGCGCGAAGGTCGGCCAGGTCAGCGTTCACGCAATTGGTACGCCACGCGAAAACGGGCTCTGGCGCGATTTCCTCGACCGGTTCGAGGCCGCGTCAGAGGCGCAGATCAGTCTTGAGATCAGCTATATCGACGAGCGTGGAACGCGCACGGAACGCGTTGTCCGCCCCTTGGGCGTGTGGTTCTGGGGGCAGGTTTGGACAGCCGTTTGCTGGTGCGAATTGCGCAATGCATTTCGGATGTTCCGGCTCGACAGGATACTGACTCTCCGCGAGGGTGATCGGTTCCGTTTGGAAAAACACCAGACGTTGAAGACCTTCATTGAAACCGAGGCCTATTGCGACAAACGCACGTAAATGTGGGTAGTCGTTTGAGCTGCAGAGGTTATGGTGGTTTTGACTACTAATCGGCTGCTGAATGACATTCGACCGACGTACATTTCTGGCCGGGGCTGCATCTGCCCTTGCAGCGCCTGCGCTGGCGCAGACCGATATGTGGGAAAGTATTGCTGCAGCCGCGCAGGACTTGTCGCAATGCCGTGCCCTATCGATCCGGCAGTCGGGCCAACCTGTTTTGGCGCGTGTCTTTCGCGGTCCGTCCATCAACCGGCCCGTGCCGATCAAGTCAGTTTCAAAAACCATCGTGGCGGCGCTTACCGGTGCAGCACTTGATCGCGGAGAGCTTGCGTCAATCGACGCGACGCTTGGCGAGGTCGCACCGCGCCTGATCCCGTGGGAGGCAGATCCCCGCGTGGCTGGGATCAGCGTCGCAGATCTCGTGACAATGCAAGCCGGGCTCGAACGCACATCGGGCGCCAATTACGGGGCCTGGGTCAGCAGCCGCAATTGGGTCGCCGACGCCTTGTCGCGCCCGTTCGTTGCCGAACCCGGCCAGCGGATGCTCTATTCAACGGGGTCGTTTCATATCCTTGGCGCGGTGCTGGCCGAGATATCGGGCCAGAGCCTCTTGACCCTGGCGCGCCGACGCTTGGGAGACCCGCTTGGGATCGATGTCCCTGCCTGGACCCGCGATCCGCAAGGCCGGTACATGGGCGGCAATGAGATGGCGCTGACGCTGGACGCGATGGTCCGGTTTGGAGAGATGTACCGACAGGTGGGCTGGTTCGGCGGCCAACAGGTGCTGAGCCCTTCTTGGGTTGCCCAGTCTTTTGCCCCCAGAACCCGGTCGTTCTTTTCGGGCCTGGACTATGGATATGGGTGGTTTCTGGGTGAAACTGGCGGGATCGGCTATGCATTGGCCAGAGGGTACGGCGGCCAGATCATCTGTGTGGCCCCCGAGCTTGAGTTGACACTTGCGTTGACTTCCGATCCGACCCTGCCAGCGCGCAGCGGAGGATACTTCGGCGACCTGATGCGCCTCATCGAGCGCCGCATCCTGCCTGCCGCCCGCGCGCAGTTGGGCTGATCCGACCGCGCCCAGGCGTTTATTCCGCCAAGCCCTGCGCCAGCCGCATCAATTGCAACGCCTCGGTGCGGTGGCCAAAGGGGTCTGCGCCCCGATTGGCCTCGGCGAGGGAAATCGCCTCATCATAGCTCCAACCAGCCACTGACGGATCCTCGCGCAACAACAATGCAAAACCGGCAACCGCGGCGGCAAAAAAGGCGTCGGTGTTTGACCGCGATTGACCAATTATTGGCGTTTCAATCTCGTGGTCCCGGTCTCCGTCTGGCACTCTGAAATGCAGAACGACCTGACCCAGCGGATCTGGCTGGCCTGCCCCCGTTTCTATCAGACGACCGACCCCCGGCGAAATCTCGTAAAGGACTGAGATACCCTGTTCCGCATCAAAGCTGGCGGCACCGACCCGATCGCTATCGTCAAGGCTGCGCATGTCATCTCCAACCCGGCCGAACGCGGCGACTTGGACGGGGTTGAACATCACCTCGAGACGGATGTTGTCGGAGCTTTCTCCAGCCAAAGTGTTCACGCCCAGACTTTCCTCTCGGCCCTGCACAGTAATATGCACGAGCGATGTATTGGCGTTCCAGGGTGTCTGAATGGTGCGGATGATCGGACCGGTGACGGGTCCCGTCGTGTCGATCACGATGCTATCAGCGGCGAAGTGGCTGACCATCTCAGCGACATGCACGGCATCTGGCGGCGGCAACTCGCCCCGCATAAGGGCTGCGCGAACAAGTGCGTAGGAGGATTGCCCTAAGTCGGTCGCGGACAATGAGGCCAGTGCCTCATTTTCCGGAACGGCCATGTCGGCTGAGGTGGTAGCAAAACGCATCGGCACGCCGTCACCCAACTGATCGTCGCCTTCCGGTGCAAATCTTTCCGGTTTGTCTGCCTGCAACTCTGGTGGTTCGACAACGGGTCCACGTAAGACTTCGCCAAATGGCTCAGTCAAAGGTTCGCGTTGCAACAGGTCCGGGGTCAAATCATCGGTCAGCATGGGGCCGCTTTCAATCTGCGGCTCCGTGACTTCTCCGTCAAAATCCAAGGTCGTGATTTGTGGTGACGGCGGCAAGGAAATGCTGTCCTGCATTTGCGGCATAATCAGCAAGAAGCCCCCGGCAATCACGGCGGTCGTTGTCGTCAAGGCTTTCTTGCTGGATAGGCTGGTGAGTGCGGCGCGAATGCCGGTCGAAAACTGCTTGAGCGGACGCGCAGATTTGGGGCGCTCTTGCGACTGCACTCTTTGCAAATCGCGGAAATTCCTTTCAGCCAGAGCAAGGTTCTCGGCCCGCCGCGCGGCATCAGCTTGGGGTGTGACCGCGTCGAACGTGGCCTTGAGGTCGCCCAGATCATCGTTCATGCCACGTCCTCCTTTTCCTTGATTTCGCGCAGCCGTTTCTTGGCCTCGGACACACGCCAGCTGACGGTGCCTTCGCTGACACCAATGATGTCGGCAGCCTCTGCATGGGTCATGTCGTCAAGGATCAGCGCGAGCGTGTCGCGCAGATCAGTGCTGAGCTGGTTCATCGCATGGGTGAGCCAATCGATCTGTGCATTGGTGGCCTCGTCGCTGGCCTTGCGATTAACCTCCCATGCGCCCCAACCATCGCGCGCCCTGACATAAGATGCGCGCTTGCGCCGCCGGTCATGGGCCGCATTCACCGCGACGCGATAAAGCCAGGTCGTGACCTTGGCCCGCCGGGCATAGCCGGACAGTTTCGTCGGCAAAGCGGCGCAGATATCCTGTGTCAGGTCCTCAGCCTCGGACCGACTACCTGTCAGGCGAAAGCACAAGCCAAATAAGCGGTCGTAATGCCGCTCTAGCAGGCTCGCAAACGCATCCGCGTCGCCCATAGCGGCAGCCGCCGCGAGGTCCTCATCGCTCGTTATCATCCGCATCACGGTGGTTTGACGGGCGCCAATGGTCAATCCTTGGGCGGTTTACAGCTTTTTTTGTGCAAGCGGTCGGAAAAGCTGGCTCGCCCCGATGCCACCCGACTAGCGTGAAACCATAGTTGAGCAGCGGGGGTGCGATGCCGGCGTTTCTGGATGGCTTGTTTATCAGCGAGATCCTCGCGGATAATGTGGGTGGCAGCGGCTTCGACACTGACGGTGATGGCGGCTCGAACAAATCCGATGAATACATTGAAATCCAGAATGCGACGGGCAGCACCATTGACCTGAGCAACTATCAATTGTGGTCGCAGACCAATGGTTTGCTTTTTGATTTCGCATCCGTCAGTCCGCCCGACCCGACGCCCACCGTTGCCCCCGGAGAAACAGCAACTGTTGTGGGTGAGTATTCCGGCACGCCACCCTCTGGTTTCTTCGATTCCGGCGATAACAACGGACAAAACTTCATCCCTGACGGTGAAACGGTTGGCAGTCAGAACCGTGCAGATGTCATCTATCTGGTGAACGCAACCACCGGAGATTACATCTTTCTGTCCTATGGCAGCAACCCACTGACAGTTTCGCCACCGCCCGGCTTTCCCGGTACCAATGAGGTTGATGGAGAGGTATTTGTTAATGGCGCGCCAAATTCAACTGCCTTCGTCCGTGACGCAAACGGGGAGTTTGTGACTGGTTCGCCCGATCCAGGCAACGCAGGGCCGGTCTGCTTTTGTGCGGGGACGCGGATTACGACGGAACAGGGGGACATCGCGGTTGAACATCTGATGCCCGGTGCGCGGATTCTGACCAAGGATCATGGGTTGGTGCCCTTGCGCGCGCTGCGTGCAGCACCTTTGGGGCGTCAGGTGTTGCGGCTGCACCCGGATGCGCGGCCCGTCCATATTCCGCTTGGTGTTGTGGGGAACAACCGTGGCCTGAATGTGTCTCCGGCCCATCGTGTGCTGATCCGCGCGGCACTCGCAGAATTGTATTTCGGAACGCCGGAGGTGCTTGTGTCTGCACGTCAACTTGCACGTTGCGGTCTGGCAAATGTGAGTGAAACCCAGGCACCGGCTCATTACCACCATTTGCTTTTTGACGACCACCAGATCATTCGGGCCAATGGCTGCTGGTCAGAAAGCTTGTTTCTGGGTGACACGGCCCACTGGGCAATCACGGCAGCAAGCGGGTGGCGTGTACAATCAGGTTGGGTCTTGAGTGATTGCACCCATCGTTGCACGGCTCGAACAGTGCTAAAGGGCTATGAGGCGGGCCAGCTATTGCGCGTCCTTGGCTTGGAACACGCAAGCTATTCAGTCGCCGCCTGAGTCATGTGTTGTTGCGCTCGTTGCGATGGTCATGAAACCTCAAAAGACTTACAGATCAGGTCGTCAGGTGTGCGATAGGTACGAAAACCCATCGCCTCATAATAAGCCAGGCCTTCGGGGTTCTCTGCACTGATACTCGCGTCGATTTTTTCCAACCCGCTTTGCTTGGCAGCTTTCAGGGTCGCGACAAACAAGGCGCGACCAACCCCACGGCGCGCAGACTTTGGGTTCACATGCGTCCCGATAACACCCCAACCTGGGGTCACACCATAGATGTTACCTTCTGTTGCCAGTTTGAGCGATTGAAAACCCAGCACCGCGCCGTTGTCATCGGCCAGGGCGCATTGGATCTTGTCGGCGGCATTGACGTAATGACGCAGGACAAAATCCTCGTCCCACGGGCTGACGCGTCGGCCCATTTCAGCGATCCGGCCCAGGAACGCGCCCATCTGCGGCACATCCTCAACCGTCGCTTCGCGGATGATCATGTTAGACGCTTGTGCAGATGTATTTCATCTCAAGAAACTCCTCGATCCCGTGGTGCGATCCTTCGCGGCCCAGGCCGGATTGCTTCACGCCGCCAAAGGGGGCCACTTCGGTTGAGATGATACCGGTGTTCACGCCCACGATGCCGTATTCCAACGCTTCAGACACCTTGGTGACCCGGCTGATATCCTTGGCATAGAAATAGGCGGCAAGGCCAAAGATCGTGTCATTGGCCTGGGCGATCACATCGTCCTCGTCATCGAATTTGAAGAGCGGCGCAAAGGGGCCAAAGGTCTCTTCGGTGCTGACCAGCATGTCTTTGGTTGCCTGAGTGACGATTGTCGGTTCGAAGAACTGTGCGCCAAGGTCGTGCGGCTTGCCACCCGTCAGGATCTGCCCGCCCTTGGCCAATGCGTCCTCAAGGTGGCGCTGCACCTTGTCGACCGCTTTTGGCTCGATCAACGGCCCGAGTGTTGTGTCTTCGTCGAACCCGTCACCCACCCGTAAGGCATCGACCGCTGCTTTGAACCTCGCTGCGAAGGCATCATAAACACCGGCCTGCACATAGATCCGGTTCGCACAAACACAGGTCTGCCCATTATTGCGGAACTTGCACGCGATGGCCCCCGTGACCGCCTCATCCAGATCGGCATCGTCAAAAACGATGAAGGGCGCGTTGCCGCCAAGCTCCATCGAGCATTTCATGACCTGATCTGCTGCCTGCGCCAGAAGGATGCGGCCGACCTGCGTTGAGCCGGTAAACGTCAGTTTGCGGACGATGGGATTTTCGCAGAACTCCTGGCCAATGGCGCTGCTGTCGGTGCTGGTGATGACCGAGAAAAGCCCCTCTGGCACGCCAGCCTCTTCGGCGAGTTTCGCCATGGCGAGCGCGGAAAGCGGGGTGAGTTCTGAGGGCTTGATCACAAAGGCGCAGCCGGCGGCAAGCGCCGGGGCCGCCTTGCGTGTGATCATGGCGTTCGGAAAGTTCCAGGGGGTGATGCCTGCCGCGACGCCAACGGGCTGTTTTAGGACAGTGATCCGCTTGTCAGCCATATGCGCAGGGATCGTTTCGCCATAAATGCGCCGCCCTTCTTCGGCGAACCATTCGAGGAACGAGGCGCCGTAGCCGATCTCTCCCCTTGCTTCGGCCAGAGGTTTGCCCTGTTCGGCGGTCATGATGATGGCGAGGTCTTCCTGATGCTGCATCATCAGATCGAACCACCTGCGCAGGATGACGGCGCGGTCCTTGGCGGTACGCACGGCCCATGCTTTCTGTGCCGCCTGGGCAGCCGTGACGGCGCGCGCTGTTTCGGCTCGCCCAAGATCAGCGACATGGGCAATCACATCGCCCCGCGCGGGGTTTGTGACCTCAAAGGTCTTCCCGCCATCGGCTGCGATCCAGTCGCCCGCCACATAAGCCTCGCTGCAGACAAGGTCAGGCCGCGACAGCATCGATTTCAGGTTGGTTGTGTCATCAAGCATGGTGTCCTCCGCTTTGGCTTGGCATTATCTGATCAGCGCGGCGTCGCGGCGTAAAGGGGGGACACATGGAATTGGATGATGCCTATGCGAATGCGGCCTATGTACCGGGGGCAGACGACTACCCCGACAAATGGGAACGCGAGGCAGCCGCCTTTCGCACCACATCGATGTGCGAATGCGATGTGATTTACGGAGAGTCGCCGCGCCAGCGTCTTGACTTTTTCCATCCCGACCGACTGGCCAAGGGGCTGATTGTGTTCGTGCATGGCGGCTACTGGCTGCGCTTTGACAAATCCTTTTGGTCGCATTTGGCGGCAGGTCCGTTGGCGCATGGCTGGGCTGTGGCGATGCCGTCTTATGATCTCTGCCCCGATGTGCGGATCGGGCAGATTGGCGATCAGGTGGCTGCCGCAATTGCGCTGGCGGCGTCCCGCGTCCTTGGCCCGATCCGACTGGCGGGCCATTCCGCTGGCGGGCAATTGGTGGCCCGTATGACCGCGCCGCGCCTCGGTGCCAGATGGCAGGAGAGGGTGGAGAAGGTCGTCCCGATCTCCCCCGTCGCGGACCTCGCACCGCTCATGAAGACCAGCATGAACGAAACGCTACGCATTGACGCGGAGGAGGCGCAGGCGGAAAGCCCGGTGCATCTGCCGCGTCCGTCAGCCTCTGTGACCGTTTGGGTCGGCGCCGAGGAGCGGCCTGCGTTCCTAAAGCAGGCACAGGCGCTTAGCGATGCGTGGGGCTGTGCGCATGAGGTTGTGCTAGGCCAGCATCATTTCAATGTGGTCGAGGATTTGGCCGATCCGGGCAGTGCGCTAGCCCAGACTATTGCTGGGTGAGTACCTCTAGCGATTGGCCAGTATAGTGATGTGCGCGCCATCCGCATCTTTGCGCGGCGGCGATATTTGAAGCGCTGTCATCGATCAAAACAAGGTTTGCGGCGGCACGCCGTTCTGATTTGGCAATTGCATCAAAGAAGGCGCTGTCCGGCTTCGCCACGCCCAAAGCGGCAGAGGTGTATGCGCCGTCGCAATGATCCTTCAGCCGCAATTCTTCCAACAGAAAGGCGGCCCGGCTGTGGTCCTGGTTTGTCGCCAGCATGACCCGATGCGCGGCTGCGCGCTGTCGATCCATCCAGCTGCAAACCTCCAGATTGACATGCGCATCATTGTGGAACCAGAAATCGCGCAGCTCTTCCGCCGCGACATCCGTTTTCATCTTCCACAAGGCCTGTTCCAGACGCGGCAGTAGCCTGTCGCGGCCGCAGACAATGTCTTGCCAATATGGCTGAAAGAAATGCTTTTGCAGGTCAGCCTTGGTAAAGCCAAAATGCGTCTGCAGGTCGGTCCACCATGGCGCCTGGTCGCCCGGACGCCCTGTAACAATCACACCGTCCACATCGACTAGATATAGCGTGCTGCTCTTCATTGCTCTGCCTGATGTAGTAGTGTTGCTTGGGTTTGCCGATTCCAATGGCGGTTTGGCGCTGCGCTAGACCTATACCCATTCTCAACCTATTGTCCCTAGCGTAATGAGCGAATCGCTTTGGCAGGGATAGTGAGACAGACATGAGTATTTTGCGGGTTATCACGATGACCGCGGTTCTCGCGGCGTTGGCAGCGTGCGAGCGAAGCGGTGGTTCCGATGATGTCGTCGATAGCGGCATTGTTGATGGTGGTCCGCTCAAGGATGGTGTCGCCAATGTCTGGGTTGATCCCGATGGGTGCCAGCATTGGTACATCGACGACGGTATCGAGGGTTTCATGACGCCACGCCTGAATCGTGACGGCACGCCGCGATGCCAGGATACCCGCGGATCGGTCACGCTCAAGGATGGGACTGTTGTTCAGACAGAGCAAGAGCCCGTCAACATAGCATCCTGACTCATCCACCTCCAAGCGGACAAATATAGCATCTGTCCTCGCGTAATAGATTTAGCGGATCGGATCAAACTGCGCGTCGCGCATGGCGCAATCCCGTATCACATCGGCCCCGCAGGTTCGAAACTGCAGGTCGCGCGTCATGCAGATGCGCGCCTCCTGAATGTAACCTGCCTTGCACGTGATAGTGATCTGATCGGCGGCCAGATCGGGATTGTCTTGCAAGAACGCCTCTTCAACAACACTAGCTGGCAATGTGACGGTGCTCTCCAACCGACGAAAGACCGATGGTCGCACAACCTGCGCATAGGCCTCGCGTGACAAGGCGTAGTAGTCGTCCGATGACAAGCCGGTGCAGACGCCATGTTTGCGCCACTGATGCCAGGCAAGGCCGGATGTGCCCATGATATCGGCCATTGAGGCCGTGTCCGACCGGCTGGGCGGGCGCGCTATGGTGCTGCAGAATTCGGGATAGCCCCGCTCATATTGCGGCCACAGGCCATGCAGGATCCAGCCGAAATCCTCACTCGCATCGCATTGGGGAGAGTTGCGCGCATCGCCTTCGATGGCGCACCAATTGGCCGACCACGACAGCGACAAAACATAATAGTCAAACTCTCCCGCGCGGTCCTCTGCCCGCAAAGGTGCGGCAAACAGGCAAAACAGGACGAAATTGAGACGCATTTTGACCTTTTCTATCGCCACGCACCTCACTATATACGGTTCAAGTTCCTCGACAATGCGAACCCGGCTGCCAGCGCAGTCTGCCCAAGTAAGGGCGCGGGTGACGCTTGTCTGACAGATCAGGAGACAAGGGATGTCTGATAAACCGATTATGGCCAAGGCGACGGCAGTCTGGCTTTGCGACAACACAACGCTGACCTTCAAGCAGATCGCGGATTTCTGTGGCTTTCATGAGCTTGAAGTGCAGGGCATCGCAGACGGTGATGTTGCGACTGGCGTGAAGGGCTTTGACCCGATCGCCAATAAACAGCTGACCCAGGAAGAGATCGAAAAGGGTGAGGCGAACCCGCTGCACAAGCTCAAGCTGCTTTACAACCCTGCCTCTGCGGGTGAGGAAAAGCGACGCGGCCCGCGCTACACACCGCTCTCGAAGCGTCAGGATCGTCCGGCGTCGATCTATTGGCTGGTCAAGTTCCATCCGGAATTGACGGATGGTCAGATCTCGAAACTCGTTGGCACGACGAAGCCGACGATCCAGGCGATCCGCGAACGCACCCATTGGAATATCAACAACATCGATCCGATTGATCCTGTCGCTTTGGGCCTTTGCAAGCAGTCGGAGCTTGATGCGGCTGTACAGAAAGCCAATGCCAAGAAGGCGAAAGAAGGCACCGTGATGTCAGATGATGAGCGGCGCAAGTTGGTCAGCACCGAACAATCGCTTGGCATGCCGGCAGAGCCAAAGATGCCTAGTGCGATGGCGGGCCTCGAAACATTCAGTCTGTCTGATCCACGCGACGAGGATGAGGAAGAAACGACCGACGAACGCGATCTGGCGGACGCGGACAGCTTCTTCAACCTGCCCGACGATGATGAAGGCAGCAAAGACTGATCAAGTCGATCATCTGCAAAGGAGGCGCGCAGCTGAAAGGCAGCGCGCCTTTTGTGTAAGGGATGTTACAGCCCTGCGGTGAGGTCCTCGAGCCGCTTTCTAAGTCCTACGCGATCCAGAGTTGCGGGATTGGCGTAGACCCTGAAAGTGGCCGAAGCGATCAGGCGCTGCGGGTTGGTCCCAGCGGGCAACACCTCCAGATCCGTAATCCACAACTCTTCGATGGCAAGATCGGTGCGCGTCAGGACGCAATTGCCGTATTCTGCGCGCAACATATCGCAGAATGCCTGCGCTTGTTGCATCGCCGCGATGCGTGCTGCCGGATCATTCGGTGGGTGCAAATCGCCCGTATGGGGCAGCGCGATACTGGCAGCGATCAGTCGGCCGTCCGTGACCAATGACGGGTCACCCAATTCCGCATCGGGCCGAAACCCCAATCGTCCTGTCAGCACCAGCTTTCCTTCGCGGTTCAACTCGGCGCTGCTGTGCAGAATGTCGCATTGGGTACCGAGCGCTGCCAACACATCCGCGCAGTAGCGGATCAGACGCGCAGGCGCCCGGGCTTCGGCATAAAGCGGCAGAAAGACTGGGTCCGGGGCGGGTTCACCCGGGTCAAGCAGATCGGTGGGTTCGATGATCTCGCTTACCGTCACAACGCGTTGCGCATTGGTTTCTTCATGCGTGAACAGCGCATGGAGTTCCAACTGCCTGCGCATAATGGCGGCGCCGTTTGTTGATATGCGGGACGTCGCCGGAGCCTCCGCCGCGTCGCTCAGCATCGCGTCATCGGGCGCGACCTCGTTGCCAACCAATAGGGACGTTTGCGTGCCCTGGAGGTTTAACGCGACCATCGATAAGATCACGACCAGACCGATGGAGAACGCGAGAATGCGCAGGCCCATCATGGCACGCTCCTTTCCATTGCGGGTGGATCAAGTGCTGCAAATTCGTCTCCGATTGCCGAACGCAGCATGTCTTGGTGCAAGGCTTCGATCTGGGCCGCGCGCGCAGCACTGTCCCCTGCAATAATCGTATCCGTGCGCATGATATGCACGTCGCGTCCGGCCATGGACTGATAAGGAATTGGCGCGCCCGGCACTAGGCCGATAAGGGCATGCGCTGCCCTGCGTGGCGCGACCACATACGCTGACGCGTCGACACCAAGCGCTTGTGTGTACCAGGCGTTAAAGGCTGCATGTCCCTTGGTGTAGGATGTGATCTGGTTCTGGAGCAGCACATTGCCCTCAGCCGCTTTCTGCTGTGCGGTCCAGTCCGCGGTCGGCTTGCGCCAGGGCCGGATCATGCAATCGCGCACGCTGTCGTCGGCGCCAAACCGGTGCGGTTCCACAAAATCGCCGACATGCAGTCCCTCCACAGTGGCACCATCAGGCAGATTGACCACGGCGGGAAAACCCTCGGAGATCAGTGCAACATGGGCAACGCGGACCTCGGGGGCCAGATGCAGGTTCCACAATGTGTTGCCGCCCATGTCCTGCAAGACCATGTAGAGCGGGGCCGACGTGTCGGTGACAAAAACGTCGACACTGTCAAATGCGCCCGTCACACGCCCATCGCTGTCCGCAGGCCTGCGGTCTTGGGTGACGGCCCTGACGTTTTGCAAGAGCTGGTCGGCAAGCTGAGCATGCGAAATTGCCTGCAGCGGCGCGGGCAATAGCCCATCTTCGATACGTACGTTGACAACCCGCTCATCCCCCATGGGCCGCCGCAACCGGCAAGAGATGTTGCGATCAAACGGAATGATGTCGCCCAAAACCGTATCTGCGGTGGGCAATGCCACGTTGAAGGTGATGTCCACCAAGGCCAAGGGATCAGTTTCGAGGCTGGCAACGTTGGGCGATGGCAGGATGTCGCCAAGGTGGGAAGCGTCTTCGGGTTCGGTCACCGGGGCGGCTTCGGGCGCATCAGTTGATGCAATTTCGGTTTCTTCCACGGGCTGCCCGACGAACGCCTTCAGATCATCGGGCAGGGCCATGACCGCATGGTAACCGCCAAAGGCGACCATGACTGCAATGACCATCCAGATCAGGCCGTTACGGATCGTGTGATCTTCCTGAGGGCGATCATAGGGTGACGGTTGTGGCGCTATCCCGAGATCATCAGCTGTGACAGCGGGGCGGGATTGTCGGGCGTCTTCGATGCGCTGTAAGCGTTCCGAGAAATCGTTGGGTCTACTGTCACGCGTCATGGAAATCACATTGGTCGTTTGTTATACCACTCGCTGCAAAGTTGGGCGGTTGATGCGCGAAGTTGTGACAATATCTTGAATTAAGATGAACGCAGGATGAGCGGAGAAGGCGTCTGCGTTTTGTGCCCGATCTTAGAGCGCCTTGCGCGCATTCAACGCGGCGCTGATCGTACCATCGTCGAGATAGTCGAGCTCACCGCCGACCGGCACCCCTTGGGCAAGGGATGTGACGGTCACATTCGGTAATTGGTCAGCAATGTAGTGGGCCGTTGTCTGGCCATCGATGGTGGCGCCAAGGGCCAGGATCACTTCTGTCACGTTCTCAGAAATGATCCGGTCGATGAGTTTTGGGATGCGCAATTCGTCGGGGCCGATTGCGTCAAGTGCGGATAACGTGCCACCAAGGACATGATAACGCCCCTTGAACACACCCGCGCGTTCCATGGCCCACAAATCGGCCACATCCTCGACCACCGCAATCTGCCCATTCGCGCGTTTCTCTGATTGGCAGATGTCGCAAAGGTCAGAGGTCGTGACATTACCGCAATTGAGGCATTCGCGCACGGTTGAGCCGACCTTGTGCATCGCCTCTGCCAGCGGCATCAGAACCAGTGCGCGTTTCTTGATCAAATGCAGCACGGCTCGCCGGGCCGAACGGGGACCCAGACCGGGCAGTTTTGCCATCAGCGCGATCAGGTTGTCGAGGTCTTCGGTCCCGTTACTCATTTCTGGTCGGTGTCGCCTGGGGCCCTAGAATGGCAGGTTCACACCGGGTGGCAGGCCAAGGCCTTCGGTGATTTTGGCCATTTCCTGTTGTGAGCGTTCATTGGCTTTCGATTGAGCGTCTTTGATCGCGGCCAGGATCAGGTCTTCAACGACCTCTTTGTCATCGCCGTTGAAGATGGATGGGTCGATATCAAGACCCTTGAGTTCGCCCTTAGCGGTCGCGGTCGCCTTTACCAGACCGGCCCCGCTGACGCCTTCGACCGTGATCGTGTCAAGCTCATCCTGCATCTGCGCCATCTTGGCCTGCACTTCCTGCGCCTGCTTCATCATCTTGGCCATATCGCCAAGGCCGCCTAATCCTTTGAGCATCCCGATCCTCTCAATCTGCTGTTCACCTTTCTCCGAGATACGGACCCGAGGGGGACAGCGCAAGTCTTGGTCACCTCAGCTTTCGGTCAAGTCATTGGGCGCTTTTGATCGCGGACAGGTATTCTGCGTTGCCCAGGCCGATCTGTGCCCAGACCGGGACGTTGGGATCCTGTATGTCATACTGTGGATTTGCATTCCAAAGGGTGATGATCTGACTTTGAAACAGTACCTCGGTGGAGGTATACGGCGGTGCGATCTTTTCGCGTGCGGCGAGAAGATCGAAGACCTTCCGCGCAGGTCGCTGCATCAGGTTAGCACCATCGAGGCAAAGCGAGATCTGTGGATGCTGAGAAACACCGATGAAATTGGCCGTTTCATCTGCGCCAAACGTGATCTCGATGGCATTTTCCACGAAATAGAGCGTGTTGCTGCGATCCGGTGGCTCATCTGGCAAGAATTCCTTGGCGCCTTCCTCACCCAAGGTGGCAACTAGCGCTGCCTGCAGAATGGCGTTGTGATCCAACTCGGACGAAGGTTGGTGACCCAGCGCGGCCATCTCTGCCACAAGCTCTTGGCGGGTAGCGCCCAATCGAAGCGGCAAGGCGCCCTTACCGCTGATGAGGTCCAGAACAAGTGGTTTTCCCTTCATCCTCGTCTGCTCCAGCACGCAGTCTTGCCTTCAGTAACCGGTGTCGGCACTTCACCCTAATCGTCGTCAAACGGGTCCCATTCGTCGTCAACCTCGGGCAGCGCGTCTGACAACGCCTCTTCAGCGATATCCGCCTCGGTGCGTATTTCGGTGATCCGGGCCTTGGGGAACGCGGTGATCACGGCCTGGACAAGGGGATGGGCCGCGACTTCTGCCCGCGCAGCGTTCTCCTTCGCGTCGCGAACTTCTGCGATGGTGGGTGCCCCGCCTTCGGCGACGCTAATCGCCCAGCGATTGCCGGTCCAGGCTTGTAGCCGTGACCCCAGCCGCCCGATCAGATCGGGCGCTGCGTCCGGCGTCGGGTTCACCTCGATTCGGCCAGGCTGGTAGCTGACAAGGCGCAGACCGTTTTCGACCTCAACCAACAGCTTCACGTCGCGGTGCGCGCGGATCAGCTCGACCACATCTTCGAACCTCGCATAGTGTTGGAGCGCCTCTGTTGCAACCGCCACGGCCGTCTGCGTGCCCGAAGCGGTTGGACCGGAGGGACCTGCATGGGTTGGAGCGTGGGCGGCGGACACGGCGCCGGCACCGTTTCCCGAAGGTGCGGGACGTGCCGCGGCGGCTGTAATGGGGGGCGGAGTGGCGTCCTGCAGTTTCTTCACCAACTCGTCGGGGCTGGGCAGGTCAGCCACATGGGTCAGCCGGATCACCGCCATTTCTGCGGCCATCATCGCGTTGGGCGCCATCGCGACCTCTTCCAGCGCCTTCAGCAGCATCTGCCACATGCGTGACAGCACCCGCATGGGCAGGTCAGCGGCCATTGCCTGACCGCGCGTGCGTTCATCGGGGCTGATCGTCGGATCCTCTGCCGCTTCTGGCGTGATCTTGACGACGCTGACCCAATGACAGACCTCGGCCAGATCCCGCAGCACGGCCATCGGATCGGCCCCATCTGCATATTGGGCACTCAGTTCGGTCAGCGCCTCTGCCGCCTGACCGCGCAGGATCATGTCAAAAAGGTCCAGCACGCGGCCCCGGTCGGCCAGCCCCAGCATTGCACGCACCTGTTCAGCGGTCGTCTCACCCGCGCCATGGCTGATCGCCTGATCGAGGAGCGACTGCGCATCACGGGCGGAGCCTTCGGCGGCTCGGGTGATCAGCGCCAGCGCCTCGTCCGTAATCTGCGCCCCTTCAGCATCCGCGATCTTGCGCAAAAGGCCCATCTGCGCCTCTGGTTCGATCCGCCGCAGGTCAAACCTCTGACAGCGGGAAAGCACGGTGACCGGCACCTGCCGGATTTCGGTTGTCGCGAAGATGAATTTGACGTGTTCGGGTGGCTCTTCCAAGGTCTTCAAAAGCGCGTTGAACGCGTTCTTCGACAGCATATGCACTTCGTCGATGATATAGATCTTGTAGCGGGCCGAGGCCGCACGGTAATGCACGCTGTCGATGATCTCACGAATATCGCCGACGCCGGTGCGCGAGGCCGCATCCATCTCCATCACATCCACATGGCGGCCTTCCATGATCGCGACGCAATGCTCGCAGACGCCGCACGGCTCCGTCGTCGGCCCGCCTGTACCGTCCGGGCCGATGCAGTTCATTCCCTTCGCGATGATCCGGGCGGTCGTGGTTTTGCCAGTCCCCCGGATGCCCGTCATCATAAAGGCTTGGGCAATCCGGTCAGCCGCGAACGCATTCTTCAGCGTCCGCACCATCGCGTCCTGCCCAACCAGATCAGCAAAGGTTTCGGGCCGGTATTTGCGGGCGAGCACTTGGTAGCTTGGCTGGTCGGACATAAGGGCCTTGGCGCGAGATTCGGTTACCGGTTGAGCCTAAGCCGCGCGTCTCTGATGGTCCACTGCTTGCACCAGGATCGGAGCTGGCATAAGCTGATCGGGCCGTGTTGGGCGGCACCCAGGTTCGCGGAAAGCGTGATGCACCCAATGACGACCCTGACAGACCCATTGATGGTCTTTCTCATTTGCCCGGATCAGCGAACCGGCGGGCGTGCATGGTGAGGAAGCCGATGACTGATCCTTTGGATGCCCTGCGCAGGCAGGCGAAAACCCTTCATAAACACTACGAATCTGGTGACCGTGCGGCGATTGCGCGTGTTGATTCTGTCAGGCCGCGTAAGTCCGGTCCGCTGAAACGGGCCGATTTTCTGAATGTGATCGCGCGCGAAAACAGCTTTGCTAGCTGGCCCCAGATGAAGATCGCTGTTGAGACCCAAGGCATGGATCGCGCGGCTAAGCAACAGCGGCTCAAGATCGCGATCTTTCACGGTCAGATTCAGGTGGTGCAGCAATTGATGTGGGACACCCCTGATCTCGCTGACGGGAATTTCGGGCTGCAGGTGGCGCTGTTCGATGTTGAAGCGGTCCGCGCCACGCTAGCTGCTGATCCTGCCGCAGCAACGCGCGCCTATGGTCCGCGCCGCCCGATCCTGCATCTTGCTTTCTCCAAGATGTTGCAGGCCTGGCCGGACCGTGAGGGTGACATGCTGGCCATCGCGGAGCTGCTGCTCAGCCACGGTGCCGATGTGAACGATGGCTTCCCACATGAGCCGGGGAGCGATCATAAGCTCTCGGCGCTTTACGGTGCGATTGGCCATGCGGGGAACATCGCTTTGGGCCGCTGGCTGTTGGAGCATGGTGCCGACCCCAACGACAATGAAAGCCTCTATCACGCGACCGAGCTTGGCCATCATGAGGGGCTGAAACTGCTGCTCGCCCATGGTGCTGCTCCGAAGGGGACAAATGCGCTGCTGCGCGCGATGGACTTTCACGATGTGGGTGCGGTGCGCATGCTGCTAGATGCGGGTGCGGACCCCAACGAATTTGCCGCTGACGAGGTTGGAGGCGAAGCGCCTTGGGTCGTTCCGGCGTTGTTTCAGGCCGCCCGCCGTCATGCGCGCGCCGAAATGATTGACTTGTTGCTCGAAGTTGGCGCTGATCCGGCACGTCGTTGGCGTGGGGCGAGCGCTTATGCGGCGGCTTGTGTCTTTGGCAATGATGTCCTGCGGCGCAGGCTTGAAGAACTTGGACCTATGCCAGCGCTCACGGAAGCTGAGCAGGTGTTGGCAGATTGCGCCCGCGGCCATGTCGAAGCGGGGCGTTATCTGGACATGGACAAGGTGCCGCCTGCCTTTGCGCAAGTGCTCCGCGAAGTGTTGTGGCTGCCGGGGCGGCAGGCGCATGTTGAGGCGCTGATTGCGGTGGGTGTACCCTGGGATGCGCCTGATACCGAAGGGCTGACACCCGTGCAGGTCGCAGGCTGGGAGGGTTTTCCGGAAATGGTCGCCTATTTTCTGAAACTTGGCCCGGATTTGAGCCATATGAATGGGTTCGGTGGCACGCTGCTCAGCACCATCATTCACGGGTCAGAGAACTGTCCGGACCGGGCGGAACGCGATTATCTGACCTGTCTGAAACTGGTGTTGGAACACGGGGTGGCCTTGCCAAAACGTGCCGCAGAACTGGCCGGAGAGCCGGAGATCGCGGACTTTCTTGCAGACTGGGCGGTGGCACATCCGGGGCAGGTTGTTGAACATGGTGTTGTCTGAGTTCGTCATCAACAGCCTGCCGGTGGGCGGGGGTGAGTTGGCGATCACCCCCATCCCCGGGCGCACGCGGCATTACTACACCGACTGGCTGCACCTGATCGATTGGCGGCCCGCGCTGGTGATCTCGATGACCGCGCAGGCCGAACTGGACCGCAAGGGTGCCGGAACGCTGGGGACTGATTTGGTCAATGAAGGTGTCACGTGGTGGCATTGCCCCGTTCCCGATTTCAACGTGCCGGATGGTACCTGGGATTGGGACGCGGTGCGAGCCGACGCGCTCGCGACGCTTGGGCGTGGCGAGCGCGTCCTCGTCCATTGTTTCGGCGGTTGCGGGCGGTCGGGCATGATGTGTTTACGCCTGATGATTGCAGCGGGCGAGGAGCCGGATGCGGCCCTCGCCCGACTGCGTGAAACGCGGCCTTGTGCCGTGGAAACCCCGGCGCAACTGGCCTGGGCGCAGCAGGGCTAAGGTGAGCGCAGCCTTACCTTTTCTTCTTGGCCATCGCTGATTTCACCATCTTCCCGAACTTGCGGTGACGGTCCCGCGACTGGGCAATCGTCTCCGTCGCATAGGCATTTTCGCGCTTGAGCTTTTTGAACCGCCTCAGGCGCTCCGGATCAATCTCACCCCTTGCGATGGCCGCTTGCACGGCGCAGCCCGGCTCGCTTTCGTGCTGGCAATCGCGGAATTTGCAGTGTTGCGCCAGTTCGGTGATCTCCGGGAAAGTCGCGTCAATGCCAAACTCTACCTCTGCCACACCCAAGCCACGCATGCCGGGTGTATCAATCAGCCAGCCGCCCGCGGGGATCTGGTGCAGCGACCGGCCCGTTGTCGTGTGCCGTCCGCGCGCATCATCCTCACGGATATCCTGGGTCAGCGCCTGCCCACCGGTCAGCGCATTGGCGATGGTCGTCTTGCCAACACCTGATGACCCGGCAAAGGCGATGGTTTGGCCCTTGCCGCTCCACGGGGCAAGCGCCTTAGCAACATCATCACCTTTCGCATTGATCGCCAGCACCTCCAGATCGCGCCCAAGTTTGCGCGCCTCGTCGATATAGTGATCAGGGTCATCGCATTTATCCGCTTTGGTCAACACGATGACCGGCGTGATCATCGCATCATGGGCAAGTGCCAGATACCGCTCAAGCCGCGCGACATTGAAGTCGTTGTTGCAGGAGGAGGTGATGAAAAGCGTGTCGATATTCGCGGCAATCAGTTGCTTTTCGCCGGTGTGGTACTCGGTGCCGCGGCTGAGTTCCGTCTTGCGGTCCAGCACCCGCACCAACCTGTGTTGTTCAGGGGCCGCTAGCACCCAGTCACCAACGGCCACTGCCGCGGTGGTGATGCCGGGATCGAGCGTCAGGACCAGAGGCCCGACTTCGGAAAGCGCATTCACCCGGTCACGGTGAACGGTTGTGATCCGGGCGGGGGTGAGGGTCTCCAGCTCTTCAATCTCAAGCTGGGACATATAAAAGGGCGACCAGCCAAGGGCGTCGCGTGTCAGGTCTGTCAATGAGGTGTCCTCGTCAAAGGCGATGGGGTGGCTGACACATTCATGTCAGTGTCGACCGGACGAGGTAACGGAAAAGCCTTCAGCGCACCCGGACCGGGAGGAAAAAACGCACAATCATCTTTGTCCTCCTTTTTCCGAAGGGCTGCGGTGTGATCGGACTCCGCAAAACGGCGTTGCCGTTTCGCTCTGTCCTTGTCGGCGATTTGCTTGCGGCAAATGCGCCTGAGGTGAGAGGCTGACAACGACCCAAGCGGGGCTCGTTATGGCTGCTTCCTTCCGGACCTGACCAGGTTGGCGAGGCGCTCGCCCGCGCCAACCTCTCAATCCGACATATAAGCGGCGCTGCGAAGCAGTGCAAGACGTCACAAAATAAGCGCGAAACGGTCAAAGCCATCCCGCCCGGGGCCGAGATGACGCATCTTGTCGGTCATAAACCCTCGCGCTTTGGGCGAGGACAGAAACATCGCCTCGGTGCCCGGCAGGGGTTTGAACGTCCAAGTCGGTCGGTGCTGCGGTGTGATCGTTTTGCGCCGCTGCAGGTCAGCAATCAGAATATCACGCGCGGATTCTGTCGATCGGTAGACAATAGCATCCTCCCGCACAGTCGGGTAGTTGCCACCGCCGAACGTCCGATAGCTGTTGGCGACAAGAATGAAGACGTCGTCATCTGCGACGGGTCGCCCCTGACAATTCAGATCGGTTATCCGCCCCGTTTCGGCCGGTTGGCTGAGATCGATTTCATAATAAAGGCCATCGAGCGTGTCGTAGTTGTACCCCGGGCTGTGGGGGGCGATCAGCATCTGGCCGCTTTGCCCCGGCGTGAGTTGCGTGAAATGAGCGGCGGCCGGTTCCAACCATGCCCGCAAATCGCGCCCCTGACATTTGATCGCGCAAATCGCATTTTCAAACGGATAAATCGCAGCAGCATCACGCAAAGTGATCGGGCCTGGGTCAAGATCGATGTAGTGTCCCGGCCCGGCCTGTCCGCCGAACAAAAAAGGTGCCGTTGCGCTGATGATCGGCAGCGTGGCATTTGCAGTATCGGCAAGTGCGGCCTTCACGTGTTCGCGTTGTGCATCTGCCAAAAGCTGTTGGCTCAGATCAGGCACGATTGTTGTGAAATAGGTGTGGATTGGGGCCGTTGTGGTGGCAATGGGTTGCTGAATATAGGCCACGGTTGCCGCATGACTTTTTCGCAATCCATCAAGGAAAGGTGTGTGCAGTTTGCCGGTCGCTTCGGTTGGTGTGGCCCCAGTGGCCAGCGACACGCGATGCGCGTCAATGCGCCACTTGGTTCCGTCAGAATCAAGGTCGAGATCAATCACGCCAAGGTGGTTGCCATAGAATCCAGCCTTAACGGCAGGCTTGCCATGCAACGTTCCGGCAACCGGATCAACAGGCTCTGATGATGGCCAGGTGGGGTCTGGAAACACCTCATGCGTGTGTCCGGTTAGCAAGACATCTATGCCATCAATAGCAGCAAGCGGAATGGCGGCATTCTCCATCCCGTCATGATGGTTTTCAGGGCCAATGCCTGAATGGCAAAGCGCCACAATCAAATCTGCCCCGGCGGCCTTGATCTGTGGCACAATCCGTTTCGCGCAGGCCACGATATCTTCGGTTTCTACCTTACCGGCAAGCGTATCGCGGTCCCATTCGGTGATTTGTGGCGTTACAAAACCAGTGACTCCGATGTTGATAGTACGTGCTTGCCCATCGCTGCATTGCAATGTCCTTTTGAGGATAGTGAAATCCTCGGACAGCGGTGGGGCCTGCAAAAGATCGATATTGGCGCACACGACCGGAAATTGTGCCCCTGCAAGGATGCGCCGCAAGAAATCAAGGCCATAGTTGAACTCATGATTTCCAAGCGTGATCGCATCGTAGGAAAGCGTATTAAACGCGTTGATCATCGGATGCGTACGATCCATGTCGGGATGCGCCGCCAAATAATCGGCAAGTGGGTTCCCTTGGGCGAAGTCACCATTGTCGAATAGAAGCGTCGTCACCCCTTCGTCGCGCCGTTGGCTTTCGATCTGTTCAATCAGCCGGATCAGCCCGTAATGCTGATCGGTGCGTGCGGCAAAGTAGTCATAATCGAGCAGATGCATGTGCAAATCTGTCGTCTCCAGAATACGAAGCCGTGCAGTAGTCGCGCTATCCGATGGTCCGACGCCCAATAGGTCGGGGTGATTTGCAAACATGTCGCAACCATAACGAGAATTTCGCCGGGAACCACCTGTCCTTTAGCAGAAGCGTTTGAATCCCGGCAGTTACCGTGCCATTGCAACCTCATGAAGATTGCAGAATTGGTTACTTTTGGTGGTGCGGCGCTTAATCGTGCGACAGAACGTCGTGCAGATATCAAGCAGGTCATTGCAGAACCGTCAGCTACAACAATCCTGCTTTGGCGCGGTAAACCGATGGTTGCAGGCGGCGCGCTGGTACGGGTGCCTCTTGATCATGCGGTGCTAGACGACGCCGGCGATGAGCGGGTTTTGCTGTGCTACGATGGCACCGAGCCGGTTCTTGCGACGGATATGTCAGATTGTGCGCCGCCTGATGGCGATCCGTCTGAAATCGACAGTTTCCTTGATCGGACCCAGCAACATCATCCATCCGTTCCAAACGCTGCATTTGCCGAACTGCGCGGGATCATGACGCAGCTTTCACCGGCGGATGCAGAGCTTGCGGCAACCGCAAAAGCCGTGCTCGGCTGGCATCAGACCCACCGTTTCTGCGCGCGCTGCGGACATGAAAGCGTCATGGCCATGGCCGGCTGGCAGCGCGATTGTCCGGCTTGCGGTCATCACCACTTTCCCCGCACGGACCCGGTTGTCATCATGTTGATCACGCATGGCAACGCGGTGCTGGTCGGGCGCTCTCCCGGTTGGCCAGGGGGGATGTATTCGCTTCTGGCCGGGTTCGTGGAACCGGGGGAGACGGTCGAGGCTGCAGTGCGTCGGGAGGTCTTTGAAGAGGTGGGCGTGCGCGTGGGCCCTGTCCGCTATCTCGCCAGCCAGCCATGGCCCTTCCCGGCATCCCTGATGCTGGGCTGCGCGGGTGAAGCGCTCAGCACGGAGTTAACGCTTGACCCCAACGAGATTGAGGATGCGCTGTGGGTTAGCCGCGAAGATATGGCAAAGGCCTTTGCTGGCACGCATCCCACCATCCTTCCTGCCCGCAAGGGCGCCATCGCGCATTTCTTGCTGCGCACATGGTTGGCCGATAGGCTGGATGAGTGACGGGCACGCGGTCATCATTACTCTAACTAAAAGACGGTTCGTATGAAATTCAGTACGCGCGAAGACATCGAAGCCCCGATTGCCTTTGTCTTCGACCGTGCAAGTGATTTCGATGCCCTGGAAAGGCGGGCACGCCAATATGGCGCCGAGATCACGCGCAACGGTGATGGGCCAGCGCAAGTTGGGATGACCTGGGATGCCGCGTTCGAATTCCGCGGGCGCAACCGGCAGATGCAGGTGAAACTGACGCAGTTCAATCCGCCTGAAACTTACGTCTTCGAAACCGAAATGAACGGTCTGACGGCGGTCTCAGATGTGACATTGGTATCGCTCTCACCCAGCCGGACGCGTCTTGCCGTTGGGATCGATCTGCGCGCGCATACCTTGACGGCGCGGCTGCTTCTACAATCGATGAAGCTGGCAAAGACGAAGCTGACCAAGCGGTTCAAGGCGCGCGTGCGTGACTATGCTGAAGACATTGAGGAAGCTTATCGCGTCCAGAGCTGAGCGCGTCTAAAGATCTTCGAGGATCATATCAGACGCTTTTTCACCGATCATGATGGCCGGGGCGTTTGTATTTCCCGACACGATCTCAGGCATGATGGAGCAATCCGCCACCCGCAAACCTGCGACCCCGTGAACCCGTAGCCGTTCATCAACGACTGCATCCTTGCCCTGGCCCATTTTACAGGTACCGGTGGGATGATAGATGGACGCGGTGTTGTTGCGCGCCCAATCCAGCGTTCCTTCGTAATCTTCCATGTCGAGGGACGGGTTGGGGCGGAACTCCTCGGATATCTTTGAGCTGAGCGGCGCATGTCGCGCGATTTTGCGTGCGATATTCACACCGGCGACGATGGTTTGGCAGTCTGTCTCGGTCGACAGATAATTGGGGATAATCTTCGGATAGGTCCGTGGCGCGTTGTTTTGCAGCCGAATCTCGCCTTTGCTTTCGGGGCGTAGTTGGCAAACCGACATCGTGAAGGCCGAAAACTTGTCAGCGCCTTTGCCGGGGTTCTCGGCCGAAAGCGGTTGAACATGGAACTGAATATCCGGGGTTGCCACGTCCGGTCTGGTCTTCATAAAGCCCGTGGCAAGGCTGGCCGCCATGGTCATGGGGCCCGCACGGAACATCAGGTATTTCAGCCCGATGCGCGCCTTCCCGTAAAGCGATGATACTTCGTCGTTCAACGTGGGTTCGTTGCATTTGTAGACCAGTCGCGCTTGCAGATGGTCCTGCAGGTTCTGGCCCACGCCGGACAGGTCATTGACCACATCAATCCCATGTTCGGCCAGATGTGCGGCCTCGCCCAGACCGGACAGCATCATGATCTGGGGCGAGTTGATCGCACCGCCTGACAGAATGATTTCCTTGCGCGCCGTGATCGTCTGCTGGCGACCCTGGCGATCGGTGTAAGTCACTGCAGTTGCCTTCTTGTCCTTGATGACCACTTTTTCGACCAGCGCGTGGGTGATGATCTGCAGGTTCTCACGCGATTTCACAGGGTTGAGGTAGGCGACGGCAGCGCTGCAGCGCCGCCCGTTCCTTGCCGTGAGTTGGAAAAAACCCACGCCTTCCTGATCGGCACCGTTGTAGTCAGGGTTGAATTTGTAACCAGCGGCCTGCGCTGCGGCCACCCATGCATCCGTGATCGGCCGCTGGATTCGCATGTTGGAGACAGAAAGCGGCCCTGCATTGCCATGATAATCATCAGCACCGCGTTCATTGTTTTCAGCGCGCTTGAACAGCGGCAGCACATCATCCCAACCCCAGCCGGTATTTCCCATCTGCCGCCAGCGATCGTAATCCTGCGGCTGGCCACGCACATAAAGCAGACCATTGAGTGACGAAGACCCGCCAAGCACCTTGCCACGCGGCCATTCGATGGAGCGGCCATTGAGCCCGGGATCAGGCTCGGTCTTGTAGCACCAATCGACGGATGGATTATGGATCGTCTTGAAATACCCGACCGGAATATGGATCCACGGATTCGTATCCTTGCCGCCAGCCTCAAGTAAAATGACCTTGTGAGCCGGATTGGCGCTGAGCCTGTTGGCCACAACGCATCCCGCAGACCCCGCACCAACAACGATAAAATCAGCTTCCACTGCACGTTTCTCCATCAAAGTGAAAAAATACTATGCAGAATGGAAAGACTATACTAGGCTTTTTTGAAACGAAAAGTCTCAATAATTTTCAATATGGGAGGAACACATGAAAATTGGAGATAAGCTGAGCCATATTTCGCGCAGGGATCTGTTCAAGGTCGCTGGTCAGTACGGGATGAGCTCGACCTTGCTTGCTGCAGGAACCTTTGGTGGCGCGATGAGCGTGGCCAACCTTGCCGCAGCGGCGGAATCGTCCTACGAGAAGCGTTTCGCGAATGAGCCGAAATATACGCTCAAGATGGGTGCGGCTGGTTTCAACCAGCGCAACCTGCTGGTCGAACGGGCGGGCGTGCTGGAGTTTCTGCGCGACCTTGAAAGCCGCACGGATGGGGAGATCCGGGTGGAATTCATCGGTGACAACCAGATCTGCAATCAGCTGTCCTGCGTTGAAAAGACCCAGCAGGGCATCGTGGACATGTATGCAGCCTCCACACAGAACTCGGCCGGTGGTGCGCCCTATCTGAACGTGCTCGACTACGCGTATATGTTCCGTAGCCGGGCTGACCAGTATTACTTCCTTTACAGCCCAAAGAGCCAGGAAGTGCTGCGCGACCCGTTTGAAAAGATGCACGGGCTGAAGTTCCTGTTCAGCCACGCCGAACTGCGTGGCATCCAGCTGGGTCTGTCCTGGCAGGATCGTGAGACCGTCACCAGTATCGAGCAGTTGGCCGGGACAAAGAACCGGGTGACGGGCACGCAGCTGGGCCGCATTGCCATGCAGGCGCTCAACCTCAACCCGGTACCGATTGCGTGGGAGGAAACGCTTGACGGTCTCAAGCAGGGTCTGATCGACGGCGCGGAAACATGGGCGTCGGCGGTGGCTTACGCCAACATGTCACCCGTTGTGTCGCAATGTGTCGACCTGCGTTTCTTCTGCGGGACAGAGCATACCGCGATGTCAGCATCTGTCTTTGACAGCATGGAAGGCTATCTGCAGGACGCGATCATGGAATCGGCTTATCTGGCGCAGGTTCACGTACAGGCGGCCAACGAGGCGGCACTGGTGAACACGGTCGGATTCTCAACGCCGCAACTGCCGGACACGATCTTTGCACAAAACAACGTGCGCATCGCCAATCTGTCAGATGCTGAGATCAAGAAGGCCGAGGAAATGTGCTCTCCCGAATACCAGCCTGCGCTGTGGGAGCAGTGGCGTGAGCGGATCAACGGCTGGGCCGGTGGCATCGACACCTATCAGGAAATCTATGACGAGGTTCGGACCAATCCGCACACACTTGCGGAAAATGTTGAACCACGCCGTTGGTGGAAAGCCTGATCCTGTTCTAGTCTGGGACAAGCCAGCCCGGAAACTCTGGGCTGGCTTTTTGTCACCACGCCGGTTGACCCGGCCCGATATGGACGGGGGAGGCCATATCCATGCTCAGCGAATTTTTCGGCATCTTCAGTGCCTTGGCGGATCAGGATGCCTTTATGATCCGCACCGCCTTGCGCAGTGATGGCGCCTGGTTGTTTGGTGGATTCCTTACTGTTGTTGGCGGCCTGATCGTCATGTTTGTCTACAAGACGGTGCCGTTTATCGACCGCCATCTTGAAAAGACGATCATGGTGTGGAGCTATCTGGCGATTGCCTACATCATCTTCATGGGTGTGATTGACCGCTTCATTTTCAATGATCAACAGCCCTGGTCAACGACGATACCTCCGTTCTTGTTCATGATCATGGCGTGGTTTGGTGCGGCCTACAACGTACGGCTGCGCACGCATCTGAGTTTCAGCGAATTCCGCAGCAGAATGCCGCGCGTGGGCCAGATGATGTGTCTGCTGCTTGATGCGATCCTGTGGCTGGGCCTGGCTGTTATTGTGGTGACAACGACATTGCGTCTTACCGCCAATTCGGCGGCGAACTTCCAGATTGTTCTGGGAACGGACGACACCATGCAATGGTGGTTTATCGCAACGATTCCCGTGGCCTTTGTCCTTCTCGCGGGTCGCGTCTTCGAGAACCTGTCAGATGATTTCCGCCGCTGGCGCAATGATGAGCCGTTGATTGAACAGGCCGTAATCGGGGGGGATGTGTGATGGATACCGGAACCTGGGTCACGCTGATTTCACTTGGGGTCACGTTCTTTTTCATGATGGGCGTGCCGGTGCTGCTGGTCATCGCTTATTGGGTTATCGGCTGTTCGTTTGTGCTGGGCCTGACACTCGACAATATGGGGTCAGAGCTCCTCAACGTCTTTAACAAAGGCTTTGCCTTGCTGGCGATGCCGCTTTTCATTCTGACCGGTGACCTCATCAACCGGTCGGGTATCGCGCGGCGGTTGTCGGACTTTGCCTATTCCTGCCTGGGCTGGCTGCGTGGTGGTTTGGCGATGGCATCGATCGGGGCCTGCGGCCTGTTCGCCGCAATCTCGGGATCGAACTCGGCCACGACAGCCACAATCGGGTCGATGTTGCATCCCGAAATGACAAAAGGCGGCTATGACGAACGCTTCTCTGCTGCGACGGCAGCGGCAGGTGGTACTGTCGGGATCATCATCCCACCGTCCATCATCTTCATCGTCTACGGCTTCCTGATGAACCTGCCGATCTCGGATCTGTTCATTTCCGGCATTCTGCCGGGCGCGTTGATGGTCTTTGGCATGCAATTTGCATGCTGGATCATCTGCCGCATCAACGGTTGGGGTTATCTGATCCCACTGCAACTGAACCGGGTCCTGAAGACTGCATTTGGTGCCTGGCTTGGATTTTTTGCCATCGGTCTGGTTCTCTGGGGCATCTACACAGGCAAGTTTTCACCAACCGAGGCCGCAGGCGTGACGGTTGGTTTCTGCATCATCGCAGGGCTTGTCAGCTATCCGCTGAACAAGATCCTTGGTAGCGATAAGGAAAAGCCGGTCGAACAAAAAGGCTGGTCCGAGATGTTCGTGGTCGAGGGATTCAAGGTCTGGGAGATTCCGTCAATCGTTGTCCGGTCGGCCCAGATTTCAGGTATCCTCGCGCCGCTGATTGCCATTTCGGTCGTGATGCAGCAGATCCTGTCGCTCTTGGGTGCGCAGGCCGTGATCGGGGATTTCGTGACATCGATGGGGGGCTATTATGCCGTGTTGCTGACGGCGATGGTGATCGTCTTCTTCTCTGGCATGATCCTTGAAAGCCTGCCGGTGACGATCATTCTGGCGCCGATTTTGGCACCTATCGCTGTTTCCGCAGGCGTCGATCCGATCCACTTTGCTGTGATCTTCCTTGTGGGCGCATCCATCGGGTTCATCACGCCACCTTATGGTCTGAACCTTTATGTGGCGTCCGGCGTGACGGGCGTTCCGTATTTCCGGTTGCTTCGCTACATTGTGCCCTATCTGATCGCATTGATCACGGTTTGGTTTATTGTGGCAATGGTGCCTGCAACAGCATTGGCGCTTCTGCCGAACAGGTAAAAGATGGCAATGGCAGAGAATGATGTTGCGGGAAGCACGGCGCAAATCCCCACCAACCTCCGGCTTTTGATTCTGCTGGAGGAGGTGGCGAAGGCCGGTGTTCCCGTGACACCATCTGTGGTGAATGAAAATCTCGGTTTGCCGAAACCGACGATCCACCGGCTTTTTGCCACGGCCGAGGCCGAGGGTTTCCTGCAGCGCGACATTGACGGACGATCCTATAGTCCGGGGCGCCGGATGCGCATTCTGGCCACCAACACGCTCTCGTCCGAGCGTGTGCGTACGGTCCGCTTGGCGGTACTTAAGGCGCTGGCTATGTCAGTGGGCGAGACCTGCAATATCGCCATCCCCGAACGGGACGGGATGTTCTACCTCGACCGCGTCGAAACGCATTGGCCCCTGCGCATTCAGCTTCCTGTCGGCACGCAGGTGCCATTTCACTGCACGGCAAGCGGCAAGATGTATCTGTCCACCTTACGCACCGATTATCTGGAGCGGTTCCTGCGCAACTATGTGCTGGAGCGGCAGACGGTACATACCATCACGGCGGTAGACGATCTTTATGACGAGTTGTCGAAGATTCGCGACCGCGGTTATGCAACCGACGATCAGGAGTTCATGGCTGGCATGACGGCCATCGCCGTCCCCATTCTGGATGACCGCGGGCGGCTTTTGTCGACATTGTCGATCCACGCCCCGGAGCAGCGACGCGATGTCGATGAGCTGGTCGATCACCTGCCCGAACTGCAGCGCGCGGCAGCAGAGCTGACAGAGATTGTCGGGCGTTAGGTTTTATTGTTCCGGTTAGGTCTGACGAGATGGCTTCTGCGCGGACCCGGAGATGGTGCGATTTGTTTCGGGGTAATGTCCCGCGACGAGTTTATTCCTACGCAATGCATGAATGTCTGGTCTCGGTGTCCAAACAACAAGTTGCCGTCAAAGCTGGCTTCGACAAAGGTTCAGGGCGCGTGGCGGTCGCGACGGGACTCGAACCCGCAACACCCGGATAGACAATCCGGTGCTCTCCCATTGAGCTACGCGACCGCAACCTGCTTGGTAGGGCGTACGGGATTCGAACCCGTGTTCTCCGTTAGAAAGACGAATGTCCTGACCACTAGACTAACGCCCCAAAAGCAGATGAGAGCTTCATACATCTGGTGAGCGGGTCCGTCAAATTATTAATTTAAATCAAATACTTAAGGTAAATCTTCTCTGTTCATCGCCGAAGGAGACAATGTCAAAACAGAACGCTGGTGTCGTATGCGTGAGGATGAGATCAGGGAGGCCGCGCAGATGTGCGAAGTCTCCTCCGTATCGTCAGGTTCTTCCAACTGCTGATTTGACACAGCTTTGATCTCCTTGTGTTTTTGAAACAAAAAAGGCGGCCACCGGATGGTGCCGCCCTGACAGAAAGGCTCTTGCGAACCTAACCTTTTAGGATGCGCTTAACTAGTCCACGCACCCCGCTAGGGCGTTGGTCCAGGTATCTCGTTCTGTAAACTGTAGTTTCATCATGCACTCCAATTGCTGAATCACCTATCAAAGAAGCGCGTGAACGGACAAGGAGATAATTTGCAAGGATTCTCGATAGCGGACCTTCGGTCCAATGATGTGAAAGTCCGTTCTGTCCTGCAAAGCCGACCTATCCAAGGCGTTGAAGGCGCTCAACTTGCTGAACAAATGGAACGGAAGTGATCTGCGAGACCCTCGTGCTGTGGAGGTGCCGCTCTAAACTATGGTCGTGTGCGACGCGGTCATGATCCCGAAACTACCCACAGCGATTAGGCTTAGGGCCCAGACGACATCCAGATTGAACCAGGTGCGTGACAGGAATTTCAGGGCCAAGCCAGAAATACATCACGACGGCCAGTAGACCGCCCGCAAATGTCATGGCTGCGGTGTGGATGGCCGCCACGATGAACGCCATGCCAACATTGTTGGTCATAAGGTCCTCGGCGGCCTGATGTCCTGCATCAAGCGTGCCTGGCGTGCAGAGCCCCAGAAAGATCGGCACCAGCATCAGGCCCGCACCATGGGCCATGGCCGCAAGAAACGACCACAGCGCCAGCCTGGAGGGTGGCACGCGGGCGAGGAACCGCGGATGTCTGCGGTTGATCAGCAGGTAGATGCCCAGCCCGATCACCAAGAGCCCTGCGCCCATGCGGATCTGGCCCTCGTAATAGACCAGTGTCACCATCAGCGAAAACGGCAACAGGATCGCACACATGGCGATGAAATGCCCGCCCGCCAGCGCCACAAGCGCGCTGGGCAAGGCAGAGGTTTTCCGCTCCATCAACGCCGCGGAGACGGCCAGCGGCCACCCCATGCCGGGGTTCAGCCCGTGATAGAGGCCCGAGACGATGACCGCCCACCACAGGGCGGCGGGTGTGATCAGTTCAGCCATGACAGGTGGCCCGGGGCATGTCCGATCCTGCTTGTTTCTGCCAGAGCGAAGGGCGCCCCGGCTCAGGTCCGGGGTACCTTAGTGCTTGCATCAGACGTTCGGGTAGCAGAAGCTGTCCGTCGAGCAATCGCCGCCTTCCAGACGGATCTGGTGGCTGCGATAGCCTTCGGGAAATTCCACCCAAAAGTCTTTGTTCAAGGTCAGCCCGCCGTTTTCGCCCACATCGGCACAGACCATCGCGGCACCACGCTCGCCGGGATAGAACTGGTCATCCCACGTGGAGTAAAGCGAATTGGTCCAGTAGACCCGCTTTCCATCGCGGCTGATTTCAACCATCTGCGGGCCGTAGCCAAAGTCCTTGCCATTGGGATGTGGCGTCTTTTTCACGATCCCGCCAATCTCGACCTTGCCCGCAAGTTTCGGGTTCATCGGGTCCGAGACATCATATTGATGCATCTCGCCCAGACCCCAACAGGCGACATAAAGGAAGCGGTCATCAAGGCTGAGGTCGATATCCGTCACCAATGGCGGGCAGGCGCCAAAACCCTTCAATAGCTCGGGCAGATCATCCGCATCCGCCGGAACCGGATCAATCGTGATCGTCTTCTTGGCCTGCCACTCGCCATTCTCGTCCCGCCACCAGGTGAAGATCGCACCTTGGAGGTTCGTGGTATCGACGACGACACCGCAGAACCCATACTCCTTGACCGGATCATGGGCAGGACGGATTTCGAGCGCCATCTGATGGTTTTCACCCAGATCAATCGACTTTGTAACCTTGCGCGCCCGCAGATCCCAGAAATGGATCGTGTGGCCGTATTTGTTGCTCAGCAGGTCCTCCGGCACGATCCCGTTCTCAAACTGCGGCGGCAGACCCCATTCGGAACTGACCATGTAGTCGCGCGGCAGGTTCCACCAGAAATCGTAATGCTTGTCCTGAATACCCCGGTCCATCTCGTACCGGCCCAGTATCTCGAAGGTCTCGCAATCCATGATGAAGATGCCGGGTGGGCCATCTGTTCCATCCTCGCCGCCACCACCCAAGGTCGAGACATAGATGCCCTCTGGCCCGCAATGGATGGTATGGGGGCGGGAATAGCCCGTCTTCTCAAACAGTTCTTCGGGTTCGATGATCTTGTGGATCTTGGCCTTCAGCGGCTCTTTCACGTCGATGACGTAAATCCGGCTGGACCGGATGCCGGGGATGATCAGATAGCGACGTTCCAGAAAGGCGTGGCCGGTCAGGGGCGACAGGGCCGACGAACAGGCGTTCCAGCCGAAATGGTGAAACTCATCACCCTTATTGGGCATGAACAGGCTGTGCACGATCTGGCCATAGGTGTCAGATGTGGGATCGACGTCGACAACCGCAAGGCCGTCAGGTTGGCTGCCATCGGGACTGAGCATCAGGGTGAAAGCCAGCGTCTCTGCCGGTGCCTCCATCGCGATTTTGGCCGTTGGATAGAACGTCGGATCAGGTCTTAGGTTCATGTCAATCTCCTCCCAGATTTGATGAAAATGCCGGTTTGTCGGCTTATTGGGCCTATGGGGCCTTATGCCGAGAATGAACGGCATCAATTGTCAGACAATTAAATTGACTATGCATGCGACCCCTGCTTGCGATCAAGAAAATAATGGGGTGTCAGTTTGCCGCCCGCCCTGCGGCGGAATTTCAGGTGGAATGCGCGGTGCTTTTGAGTAATAGTGGATGAAGCCAACATTGCCGGGGACCCCTTCAGATGACTTTGACCGTCCCAAAAATGTCGTCCTGTTCCGATTGCCCAATCCGGTACAACGCTGTCTGTTCACGCTGTGACGGCGATGAATTAGCACGCCTGGAAGAGATCAAGTATTACCGCTCTTACTCTGCTGGCCAGCCGATCTTTTTTTCCGGCGATCCGCTGGAATTCGTCGGCTCCATCGTGTCTGGTGTGGCCAGTTTGACGCGCACTATGCCAGACGGCCGCGTGCAGATGGTGGGGCTTTTGCTGCCGGGGGATTTTCTGGGGAGACCGCACCGCAACACCATTGATTGTGATGTGGTTGGTGAGACGGACGTTATGCTGTGCTGCTTTCGCCGTCGTCCTTTCGAGACATTGATCGACGAGACGTCGCATGTAGGCCAGCGCCTGCTTGAGATGACGCTGGATGAGTTGGATGCGGCACGCGAATGGATGCTGGTTTTGGGGCGCAAGACAGCGCGCGAGAAAATCGCATCCTTGTTGCACATGATTGCGACGCGGATGGCCTCGCTTAAGCCGGGAGAGACCGCGCAAACGTCATTCACCCTGCCGATAACGCGCGAGACGATGGCCAATTATCTGGGCCTGACGATTGAAACGGTTAGCCGTCAGATGTCTGCCCTGAAAAAGGACGGCCTGATTGCCTTCAGCGATCGTCGCGATATCAGTGTTCCCGATCTTCACGCCCTGAAGGCCGAAACGGGTGAAGACGCCTAATCTCCAAAGGCACTGACACGACGCATCCTACCGTGGCAGCACGCGTGGTTTTTGCGTGTGCATGCGTGGTATTTGCAGCGCCCGCACTGGTGTGGTTCCCGTTTTGGTGAAACAGCACAACCCATCCCAAAAGCATTTTTAAGATGGAGATTACGCGTGCTGACGAGAGCCAGAAGTTTTGCCAAACCATTGCTTGCCATGACAATGCTGTCACTTGGAAGCCAGACCATGGCAGGTGGATTATCCACCATTATTGAACCTGCAATCGAAACCCCGCCAGCGAACACGGATGATGTTGATTGGAGCGGTCTGTATCTGGGCGGCCAGGCCAGCTTGCCCAAGGTCGACGCACGCAGCCTTGAGGACATTGGCGATGGGATCGCGATGGGTGTTCATGGCGGATATCTGCAGGACGTCGGGCAGCTTGTTATTGGTGCTGAAGTTGAGGTGAGCCTGACCGCCATCGAAAGCTGGAGCGATGACTTCCCGCTTTCAACCATTGCCGCTGGGCACGTTCGCGCAGGTTACGATCTTGGTAGTTTCCTGCCATATGTCGCTGTCGGTGTCTCGCAGGCACGATTGGCAGGTGATGTCGATGAGACAGATAACGGCACCTTTGCGCGCGTGGGCATTGACTATCGCCTGACAGAGAACCTCAGCGTTGGCGGCCAATACACCCATTACCGCTACGACGATTTTGCGGGTACGGGCGATGACTTTGACATAAGTGCCACGGGCGCACGGCTGTCTTTGCATTTCTGACATAATGTCATGACCCGAATCTGTGTTAACTTGGTGGAAAGCTGAAGCGACAGGTTTGGAAGAGATGATGATGAAAAAGGTTTTGTTGGCAGCTTGCATGGCTGTGATGAGTGCTGGAACTCTATTGGCGCAGGATGTGGAAGGCAGCAGTGATCACCCGTTGATTGGCCGCTTTGAAGGTGCGGCGATCACGGCATATGAACGGCGGGATTTCGACGAATATCTCTTTCCCGTGGCAGAACTTCGCAGCGCGGGTGACGACAGCTTTCAGCCCATCGAAGGGGCGAAGACCAGCATAGCCTATATTCTGCCTTCAGCCGCCTCATTGGTCGAGGTTGAGCGAAACTATGAAATGGCGCTGGGTGAGGCCGGGTTCGAAACCGTTTTTCAGTGTGCGGACGGCACCTGTGGCGGTACCGCGCTGGCTTACGAGATAGAGCAATTTCCGCTGCCACGGATGATCGTCGATCCGTTCAACTACCGCTACTTGGGTGTGAAACAGACGGGCGAGACCGGTGAGGTTTATGCCGCGATCCTTTTCAGCGTCGACAATGATGACCGGGTGCGTGTTCAGGTGACCGTGGTTGAGACAGACGAGATCGCGTTCAAGATGGTCGATGCCGCCGCGATGGAGGCGGATGTACTTGAGACCGGACGTGTTGCGCTTTACGGCATCCAATTCGACACGGATGAGGCGACCATCCGGCCAGACAGCGCCGACACACTGGCAGAGATGGCGGCGTTTCTTTCGGCCAATCCCGATCTTGCTGTCGTGATTGTCGGGCATACCGACAATCAGGGATCGATGGAATACAATCTGGGCCTCTCCAACCGCCGGGCAGAGGCCGTAAGGAATGCATTAGTGTCGGATTACGGCATCTCAGCTGATCGCATGAGCCATGCCGGGGCCGGTTTCCTGGCCCCGGTCGCGACCAACACGACGGCCGCCGGTCGCGCGCTCAACCGTCGGGTCGAGATCATCGCCCGATAGGGCAGGGCGCTCAGACTACCGTCAGACAGGCACAGGTCGCGTGGTGCTGGATCTTTTGTGATGTGCTGCCCAGAAACAGACTTGCAACCGATCCGAGACCGCGTCGCCCCATTACAATTAGGTCCGCGTCCTTGTCCTTGGCGACCTTGAGCACTTGTCGCACCGGATCACCGATATGCATGTCCGTCTCGACCGTGCAGCCCTTTTCCTTGGCCAGTTCTGCTGCTTCGGCGACGATTTTGTTGCCAGTTTCCTCCAATTCGGCATGGGATGGGGCGGTGAGCAATTCGTGATAACCCACGGGCCCGCCGACGATGAACGCCGTCGTCTCGGCCTGCGGAGCATGCACGATGACCATCTTTGCACCGTTTGCAGCAGCGATGTCACAGGCGGTTGTGACGGCCTTTTTTGAACAGTCGGACCCGTCCACCGCAACCACGATTGTTTTAAACATGTTACTCCTCCTCCTTCTTTCCCGGAAACCGCCATTCGGCTAACGCGCACCGTCGCGTTGGCGGATCGCCGAACCCCACTGGCAATCTGTGTCCTGTCGTTGTCGCGGGCGCTTTAGCGTGACATCAGGATCGGCCGGTCCGCCAGTTCCAGCAGACTGCGTGTCGCACCGCCAAAGACAGCCTCGCGCAGACGCGAATGTCCATAGGCGCCACTCACAATCATCTGCGCGCCGACCTCTTTGGCGCGCCGCAAGAGGATATCGCCAACCTGCGGCTCTGTCTTTGCCAGAACGGCCACCTCTGATTTGGTGCCGTGGCGCATCAGGTATTGTGCCATCGCACCACCGGGATCGGACCGGTCAGCCGCATGTTGGGGCGGATCGATGATGCAGATGTCGGCGATATCCGCCTCTTGCAGCAGCGGCAACGCAGCTCTGGCCGCAGCCAGTGCCTCGGCCCCGTCGTTCCAGCCCATCAGGACATGCCCGCCCGCCTCGGGCGCTTTGCAGCCTTGCGGGATCATCAAGACCGGGCGCTCTGCCGCAAAAAGGCATGCTTCAACCAGATTCGCAGCCTCGGGGTTGTTCTGATAAGGGCGCGGCAGAACGACCAAGTCGGAAAAGCGC
This sequence comes from Cognatiyoonia sp. IB215182, assembly GCF_033963905.1. Taxonomy (NCBI): domain Bacteria; kingdom Pseudomonadati; phylum Pseudomonadota; class Alphaproteobacteria; order Rhodobacterales; family Paracoccaceae; genus Cognatiyoonia; species Cognatiyoonia sp. IB215182. The sequence goes on along the minus strand of NZ_JAXBMB010000002.1, from coordinate 121,340 downwards.
AGCTTGCGCGCCAGATACCCAGTCAGTGCAGGGCCCTGTACGGTCGCTGCTTCCATTGACCAGCGGATTAACTCACCATGCATGCGGTCTTCCAACCAGGCTTCGAGTTTTTGCCGCTCGTCAATTGCATCACGCGTTTGTTCGGCAACCATTAGCGCCTCGGCACCAAGATAATAGTTGTTGGTCTCCGTATGGCTGATTGTCACCACATAGATGTCTAGATGCGCGCTCATCCGGTCGGCGAGCGAAATAGCGGCATCCAGGCCTTCGGTCGACTGATCCGTATCGGTCAGTATCGTCGCAATGATCTTGTAAGACATTGGCCCAGTTTTCCCCATATCGGTTCTCACGTTGGGGGGCGATCGTTCGCGCAAAACCGCTCCTTGGTATCACTATGGCGCGGTCGTGGGGCGCGTGTCTTGATCCATGTCAAATGAAGTCTTGATCCACATCAAGGCAGGCCGCGGGCCGGCATTCCATAAGCAAAATCACCAAAAGTCTGTCGCCCCTTGTTTCGGGACGGCGAAGGAAGGGGATCTCTTATGGGGAACTATATCAAGTTGATCGCGTTGGGCTGTGTCGCCCTTTTTGCAGCGATCGGCGCGAATTGGGGGCGTGATACGGCGTATGTCGTACATGCGATCATCATTCTCGGCGTGTCTGGTTTCATGTTCATCCGGGTCTTGCGCCAGATTGATGAACCGGTCAAAGCCACGCCGGAAGGATACATGGATGACGTGATCCGCGCCGGGGTGATCGCCACCGGGTTCTGGGGTGTTGTCGGTTTTCTGGTTGGTGTTGTCATCGCCTTCCAACTGGCGTTTCCCCAGCTGAATTTCGAAGCTCTCCAGCCTTACGGCAACTTTGGTCGCCTGCGTCCGCTGCACACATCAGCGGTCATTTTTGCATTCGGGGGTAACGCCCTGATCATGTCGTCCTTCTACATCGTACAGCGCACCTGCGGGGCGCGCTTGTGGGGCGGTAACCTGGCGTGGTTCGTGTTCTGGGGCTACAATCTGTTCATCGTGCTTGCCGCCACCGGCTACTTGCTCGGGGCCACTCAATCCAAGGAATACGCCGAGCCTGAATGGTATGTGGACCTGTGGCTGACCATCGTCTGGGTGGCCTTCCTCGCCGTCTATCTGGGCACGATCTTCAAGCGGACCGAAAAGCATATCTATGTCGCCAACTGGTTCCTTCTGAGCTTCATCATCACCGTGGCGATGCTGCATATCGTCAACAATATCTCGATCCCTGTCTCGATCTGGGGCAGCAAATCCGTGCAGGTCTTCAGCGGCGTGCAGGACGCGATGGTGCAGTGGTGGTACGGGCACAACGCCGTTGGCTTCTTCCTGACCGCCGGGTTTCTGGGCATGATGTACTACTTCGTGCCCAAGCAGGCCGGGCGCCCGGTCTTCAGCTACAAGTTGTCGATCATCCACTTTTGGGCGCTGATTTTTCTTTATATCTGGGCGGGTCCACACCACCTGCACTACACCGCTCTCCCCGACTGGGCGTCCACGCTGGGCATGGTTTTCTCGATCATCCTGTGGATGCCCAGCTGGGGTGGTATGATCAACGGCCTGATGACCCTGCAAGGGGCCTGGGACAAGCTGCGCACCGATCCGATTATCCGGATGATGGTGATCAGCCTCGCCTTCTACGGCATGTCCACCTTTGAAGGGCCGATGATGTCGATCCGCGCGGTCAACAGCCTGTCACATTACACAGACTGGACTATCGGGCACGTGCATTCCGGTGCGCTGGGTTGGAACGGCATGATCACATTCGCCGCCCTTTACTTCCTGACACCCAAGCTGTGGGGCCGGGCGCAGATGTATTCGCTGTCCGCAATCAACTGGCACTTCTGGCTGGCCACGATTGGCATCATCCTCTACGCGGCATCGATGTGGGTGACCGGCATCATGGAAGGCCTGATGTGGCGTGAAGTCGACGCCAACGGGTTCCTTGTCAACAGCTTTGCCGACACCGTGAGCGCCAAGTTCCCGATGTATGTGGTGCGTGGGCTTGGCGGGGTGCTCTACCTCACCGGTGCGCTGATCATGGCCTGGAACATGTACATGACCATCCGGGGGGGCCAGCGCGTGGCCGCACCGGTTGGCGTACCTGCAGAGTAAAGGAGGGCTGAGACATGTCTGACACAACACCAAACAGCGGCCCTGCCAAAGGTATCCTTGGTAAACACGCGATCCTCGAACGTAGCCCGACGTTGCTACTGGTCTCCTCCCTACTGGTGGTGACGGTGGGCGGGATCGTGGAAATCGCACCCCTTTTCTGGCTCGAAAACACCATTGAAGAGGTCGAAGGGGTGCGACCCTATTCCCCGCTCGAGCTGGCCGGGCGCGAGGTCTATATCCGCGAAGGCTGTTATGTCTGTCATAGCCAGATGATCCGCCCCATGCGGGACGAGGTTGAGCGCTATGGGCACTACTCATTGGCGGCGGAGTCGATGTATGACCATCCGTTCCAATGGGGGTCCAAACGGACCGGGCCGGACCTTGCCCGCGTGGGCGGCAAGTATTCCGATGACTGGCATGTGGATCACCTGATCAAGCCGCAATCCGTCGTGCCGGAATCGATCATGCCGGGCTATGCCTATCTGCTCGATAACCCAGTGAATGCAGAATACACGGCCGATCTGGTGCGCACGCATCGTTTCGTCGGTGTGCCCTACACCGAAGAGATGATCGAGGTGGCGGCCGCGGACGTTCTGGCGCAGGCCGATCCGGATACGGACGCCTATGACGATCTGCTGGAACGCTATCCCGGCGCGCAAATCCGCAACTTTGATGGTGAACCGGGCGTGTCCGAAATGGATGCCCTGATCGCCTATATGCAGATGCTGGGCACGACGGTCGATTTCTCGACCTTCACGCCAGACGCAAGCCGCTAAGGACGGAAAGACCCATGGAAAACACATCTCTCCTTTCGCAGATGGCCGACAATTGGATGCTTCTGGCGATGTTCACGCTCTTTATCGGGGCGATCCTTTGGGCCATCCGCCCCGGTAGCCGCGCCGTGCATCAAGAGACCGCCATCATCCCTTTCCGTAACGAGGACCACCCCGGTTCATCCGAAATCGAGGAGCTGCAATCATGAGCAGCCATGAAGACAAAGACATCGACGACATCACAGGCATCGACACGACAGGTCATGCCTGGGACGGGATCAAGGAACTCAACAATCCGCTCCCGCGCTGGTGGCTCTGGTGCTTTTACCTGACCATCATCTGGGGCATCGGCTACACCATTGCCTTCCCGGCCTGGCCGCTAATCAACTCGGCGACATCTGGCATGCTGGGCTATTCGACACGGGGTGAAGTCGCTGCAGACATCGCGCGCTTTGAAGAGGCGAATGCCGAGATCAACGCGCAATTGGCAAGCGCTGACCTCAACACCCTGTCCGAGATGCCGGACCTGCAGCGTTTCGCATCGTCCAAGGGCGCTGCGGTGTTCCGTAACAATTGTTCGCAATGTCACGGATCGGGTGCTGCGGGTTTTGTCGGCTACCCAAACCTTCTGGATGACGATTGGCTATGGGGCGGAGATTTCGAGAACATCGAATACACGATCCGCCACGGCATTCGGAACGAAGAGGATTGGGATGCGCGCTATTCCGAGATGACCGCCTATGACGAGATCTTCACCAATGAAGAGGTGGATGCCTCGGTGCAGTATGTCCTGCAGATCTCCGGGCAAGAGCACGACGCCGAACTGGCTGCAATTGGTGAAGGACTGTTCTTGGACAATTGCGCCGCCTGCCATGGCGACAATGGGATGGGCAATTACGACCTTGGTGCGCCGAACCTGACCGATGCGATCTGGCTTTATGGCGGCGACGCGGAAGCGCTCGAAGAAACGGTACGCTACGCGCGCTTTGGCGTGATGCCCCCATGGGGTGAGCGCCTGACCGATGCCGAGGTCAAAGCGGTGACGGCCTATGTCCACCAGCTTGGTGGCGGCGAGTAAGATATCAGAGGTCACGCTGCCCCGACCGTCTGTTCGCGCATTGGTGGGGCTTTCGTGAGGGGGAGGGCATCTGCAACCGCAGGTGCCCTTCTTTATTGCGGCAATATGTCAGTCGCCCCTTTGCCCGCTAATGCGGTGAAACGTCGCTGGTTGCGAAAGGCATCCGACACGGTAGATTGCATGCGGTCCCGGCGAAACTGGCATCCGCGTAATGAATATCCTGATCATCGAAGATGACACCGAAACCGGAACTTACCTGCAAAGGGGGCTGCGTGAGGCGGGATGGGATGTGGTCTGGCACGACACACCACAAGCCGCGATGCTCGCTTTGTCGGGGCGTGCCTTCGATGCTATCGTACTGGATCGGATGCTGCCGGGTATGGACGGGATTGATGCGCTGCGCTTGATGCGCGGGGCCAATATCACGACACCCGTCCTGATGCTGACCGCCCGCACGCGGATCGCTGACCGGGTCGAGGGGCTGGAGGCGGGAGCGGATGATTATCTGATCAAGCCCTTCGCCCTGTCGGAACTCATGGCCCGCCTCAAAATCATCGCGCGGCGTCCGCAACAGCCAGTCAAGACCGAGACGATTGTTCTGCACGACCTGACCATGGACCGGCTGCAGCGTCTGGTGCATCGCGGTGACGCCGCCTTGGATCTTTCGCCGCTTGAATACCGACTGCTGGAATGCCTGATGCTGCATCCTGGTCAGGTGATGACGCGCACGATCTTGCTGGAACAGGTCTGGGGCTATCGCTTTGACCCCAAAACGAGCCTCGTCCAGACCCATATGAGCCGTCTGCGTGCCAAGGTAGACAAGCCTTTTGACGTGGAACTGATCCGCACGGTCAGAGGGGCAGGCTATGTCATCGACGCCCCATAGCATCCTGCGCTCAACCGTTTTTGGGCGCGTGATCTGGGCCTGTGCGGGCTTTGTGATCATCGCGCTGGTTCTTTTGTGGAGCATCAGCGGCGCGCTGGTCTGGCACATGGACGCGCAACAGCGCACCCGCATCCTGGACAGCATCGCTTATGCACAAGAGGTCTATTACGGCCGAGGGTCCGAAGCGCTGATCGATGAAGAGATTGTGGATGACGGGGAACCCTTGTGGGATGATGATCTGATCTACGAGGTTCTGGAACGTGAGGCGCAACTGATCGTCCTGCGCGATGCCGACTACGAGCCTGTCGCTGGATTCCCTGGCCTTTTCGCCGATGTCGGGTGGCAGATCACCTATCTGGACCATCCCGAAATTGACGAGCCTGTGCGCGCTCATCTGGCACTGCTGCGCGGGGGCGAGACGATCACAATCGGGGAGTTTTTGCCAGAGGGACGTGCGGCAACGCTGGAATTCGCGATGGCAATGTCATTTGCATTGGTGCTGATCGTGCTGCCCCTGTCGCTTTTCACGGGCTATCTGCTCAGCCGCTCGGTTTTCAATCGCATCGAGGGCATATCGCAGACCGCGGCAGCCGTTGCCGCAGGGCAGATCAACAGCCGGGTCCCTGAATCGGACCGATATGATGAGTTTGATCGGCTTGCGGGCGGGATCAACCGCATGCTCGACCGGCTGGAGGCGCTGAACGCCAATATCGAGGCGGTGTCGGTTGGTGTAGCTCATGATCTGCGTACGCCGCTAACCAATATCGGCGGGCGCCTGGAACTGATCAGCCGCGACCGCAATGACCCAGAGGCTGTTGAGGCGCATCTGGCAGCAGCCGAGGACTATCTTGCCCAGATTCTGCGGATCTTCGACGCGCTTTTGCGTCTTGGTGAGGTTGAGGCAGGGCAACGTGAGGCTGCTTTCGAGGATGTCGATCTCTCACAAATGACGCGAGACATGGCCGAGGCCTATGCGCCCATTTTCGAGGATGCCAACAAGTCCTTTCAAGCGAACATCGATGATGGTGCGATGATCGCGGGCGACCGCGAATTGCTGGAGCAACTGCTGGCGAACCTGCTGGAAAATGCGGTGGAGCATACCCGCGACGCGGCACAAGTGGTTCTCTCGCTGCAGGTCGATGGCAAAAGCATCGTCGTGACGGTTGCCGATGACGGCCCTGGGATCTCCCCCGCGAACCGGGGACGGATTTTTGAACGGTTCTATCGCGCGGATGCCAGTCGCTCCACGAAGGGCAACGGTCTGGGGCTGAGCCTCGTGAAGGCGATCGCCGATCTGCATGGCACCACGATCAGCCTTGATGCTGAGGCGCAAGGCGCGGTTTTCAATCTGGCCTTCCCGCACCGCGACTGAAGTTTACGGTTTTGTATGAAACCGCAGCGCCAGATGTAACCGGCGCCTCTCTCCGGCCATGTTAGCCTTTCATCGCATAGCCAGATGAGGTGCGATGATGCGACGTCTCTTTGCCGTTTTTGCGGTGGTTTCCACGGGGCTCTATGGTGGCCCGACCATAGCAGGACCCGACGCAATGACCGCTGAAGAGGCGCGCCACCTGATCAGTCGCACAGGCTTTGGCGCAGCTCCGCATGAGATCACGGCTTTCATGGGCCAATCCTATGAAGAAGGTGTGGACCGTATTCTGGCTGGTTTGCAGTCGCAACCGGCCAAGCCCATGCCGGGTTGGGTCGATATGTGGCCTTACCCGCAAGACCTGATCTGGCAATTGGGGCAGACCAAACGCGAACTCTACTTCACCAATCGCTGGTTTGAGATCGAGGAACTCAGCGCTTGGTGGATGGCCGAGATGATCGCAACGCCGTCGCCCCTGACCGAAAGGCTGGTGCTGTTCTGGCATGACCATTTCGCGACCTCCTTTGACCAGACCGAGAATTCTCAGTGGATGGCCAATCAGAATAGGTTCTTTCGCGCCAATGCGGCCGGGGACTTTACCGATCTCGCCCACGGCATTCTGCGCGACCCGGCGATGCTGGACTACCTCAGCAACGTGGAAAACGTGGTCGATGCGCCAAATGAAAACCTGGCCCGCGAGTTTCTGGAACTCTTCACGCTGGGCGAAAATCGCGGCTATGATCAGGCGGATGTGCGGGCTGCAGCCCGTGCGCTGACGGGGCAGACCATCGCCGAACATGGCGCGCCGGTTCATGCGTTCTACGAAGAGATGCATGATGGCGGTGTCAAAACGCTGTTCGGGCAGAAGGGCCGGTTCGGGGCGACGGATCTGGCGGATCTCGCGCTCGCTCACCCGGAGTTTGGTCCTTTCGTCGTTGAAAAGCTGTGGCTCACCTTCGTGTCGGACCAGCCTGATCCGGCAGAGGTTGACCGGCTTGTCGCGCTTTGGCGCACGCACGATTTGGAGCTCAAACCGCTTCTGCGGGGGCTCTTGACCAGCGACGCGTTCTGGGACCCCGCCAATCGCGGGCGTCTGGTGAAAAGCCCCGTTGAGTTGATCGCTGGGACCGTGCGTTCGCTGGGCGTGCCCGTGGACGACGCGCGCAACCTTGTCTGGGCCGCCGGGGACATCGGCCAAACCTTGTTCATGCCGCCCAATGTCGGCGGCTGGCCGCAGGGTGTCGGATGGATCAATGATGCCAGTGCCTCGGGCCGGGCCACGATGCTGACTTATCTCTTGGAGGATGTGGAAGATGCGGCGGATTTCGCGCCCACGATGATGATGGCCACGCAACAACCGGTGCCGTTGCAGGCGTCAGTCGGTGATCTGCGTGTTGGCCAAACCTTTGTGACGTATGTCGAGGAGGAAGACGACACGCTGGGCGCCGAGATCATCCTTTACGATCTGGGTTTTCAAGGCGAGTCTTGGCGTTCGCTGACACTTTGGCTCGCGCATGATCGTGATGAGGATTTCACGGGCCTTTACATCAACATCAGCGACTGCGCCCCGATCTGCCTGCGCTCAGCACCGCAAAGCGAAGATGATCCGGATTGGGTTATGTTTGAGACATGGGGTGGCTTCCTCAATGCGCATGCCCCCCTGCATCCTGACGATGCGGCATTGATCGGCGCAATCACGCAGCACCTGCCGGCGCTTGTGCAAACAACATCGGCCCATGCGGTCTGGCAGCCTGACGCGGATGAAGACTGGATGCCACCAGAGATTGGCGGCTTAATCGCGGCAAGCGAAGCGCTCGCGACAAAGTCCGCGAACATGCTGGGCAGGGCGGAGACGGCGTTGGCTTTGGTGCCCAGCCATCCCAGTGTTCTGGGCCTTACGGGGCTCGATGCGGTGCGCGACCTTGATGACATCAACGATTATGTCGAGGCGCGCGAAGATGCCGTGGGCTACGCCGCCATCCCGCAGGTCGTGTACCCGACGACACGCGATTGGATAGATGCACTGCCGGGCACCATCATGGAAAGCAAACGGGTCAGCCAGGCTCTGCTCGCGGTCCCGCAACAGAGGCAGGGCACGCGCCATGAAATGGTTGTGCGGGATCCGGAGGCGTTGCTCCGCCACCTGATCCTCTCTCCCGAATACCAGGTCAATTAAGGAGCATCGTCATGACAAGCCTTTCTCTTTCGCGTCGCCAATTGCTTTTCGCCCTTGGTGGCACCGCTGCTACGCTACCGCTTTTGTCGCTGCCGGGCTTTGTCAGGGCGGCGGGGCAAACGCCGCCGCAAGTAAACACCCTGGTGTTGATCGAACTTGCGGGCGGCAATGACGGGCTGAATACCGTCGTGCCCATCTCCGATCCCCGCTATCGCGACTTACGCCCCGAGATCGGGTTGGCGACGCGCGACTTGCTGTCGCTGGATGTCGATACCGGCCTGCACCCGTCGCTGCGCGGTGTCGCCAACCTGTGGGACAGGGGGGAGTTGCAGATCATCGAAGGCGTCGGATACCCGAACCCCAACCGGTCCCACTTCCGGTCAATCGAGATCTGGAATGCGGGGCAGGGGGCGGAAGTCAAAACACAACAGGGCTGGGTCTCGTCCTCATTTGCCCTTGGCATGGGTGCCGCCGATGCAAGTGATGCGGCTGGCCTTGTGCTGGGTGGCGAGATGGGTCCGCTGAACGGCGATGGTCGTTTTTCGGCCATGCGTGATACCGAGACGTTTCTTGAAACGCTTTCGTACCTGCAAGCGCGGCCACATGCCGTGCGCCCGGATCGCGCGGTCTCACCGCTCGACGACGTGCTTGCGACCTATGATAGCGCGCAGGTCACCGGCGATGCGATTAGGGCCAAGCTTGAAGCAACGCGCGAGAAGCGTTGGGATTTTCCCTATAGCGAGATCGGTGAACAATTGCGCACGGCGGCGCGGCTACTGGATGCTGGCGTTCAGGTTCCTGTCCTGAAGGTGGTCCAAGACGGATACGACACGCACGAAGCACAGCCTGAGAGACACAGCTATCTGCTGGAAGAGCTTGCGGGTGCAATTGACGCATTTGCCACCGTGCTGCGCGAGATGGGGATTTGGGATCAAGTGACCATCGTTACTTATTCGGAGTTTGGCCGCACCGCGCGCGAGAATGCCTCAGGCGGCACAGACCATGGCACGGCAGCGCCCGTCTTTGTGGCGGGTGGTGCCGTTGCGGGAGGCTTGGCCGGCGAACGGCCCAGCCTTGATCGGCTGGAGGATCGCGAGATGATCTTTACGACCGATTACCGGCGCATCTACGGGGCGATCCTGAATGATCTTTGGGGGATCAACCACGCCGCATTCGACCGGATTGGTCCGCGCCCGGCGTTGTTACGCAGCTGACGCGCCGGGTTGTCAGGCCTCTTGCGCCAAGCGCGCTTCCAGCACGTCAAATGGCACGCCGGGCTCATCCTTTGCGCCGCGGATCACAAGTGAGGTTTTCACCGAGGCCACGTTGTCCGCACTCGTCAGTTCCTCCGTCAGGAAGCGCTGAAATGTGCGCAGATCCGGCGCGACACATTTGAGGATGAAATCCACCTCGCCGTTGAGCATGTGGCATTCGCGCACAAGGGGCCAGCCCTTGCACAGTTTCTCAAACGCCGACAGGTCCACCTCCGCCTGACTGACAAGGCCGACCATTGCAAAGACCTGCACCTCAAACCCAAGTTCGCGCGCATTCACATCGGCATGATAACCTTGAATAAAACCCTGATCCTCAAGCGTCCGCACACGACGCAGGCACGGCGGGGCCGAGATGCCGACACGTTTGGCCAATTCGACATTTGTCATACGACCATCGGCTTGCAACTCGGCCAATATCATACGGTCGATTTCGTCGAGTTTTGTGCCAGGCATCATCTGCTCCCCAATTCTTTTGCAAATACTACGCAGACACTTCTGGATGCGCAATATTGTTTCGTATCAGGGTAACAAAATAAGCTCTATCCGTCTTTGGCGATGGGTGCAGGCAGGGGCTGATCGGGGTCTGGTTGTGCGTCTGCGTTACGGTTTGGGTCAAAGGTGGTGCCTTTTGCGACTTCCTCCCAAACCTCTCCAAATGGTCCGAACAGCGCATCACGCAGGTTGTTGTAGGGTTGGTCGATCAATTCGCCTTTCCCATTCGCGATACCGTATACTACATCCTCCTTCCCGTGAGTGATGTAGAGCGTCCCAAACATCCAATCCCAAAGCGCAAAGACCTCACCAAAGTTCTTGTCGTGGTGAATAGGCGCAGTTGAGTGATGGATTTGGTGTTGGGCGGGCGAGATCAGGATATGCTCCATAATCGGACCGTAGCTCACCCAGATGTGGCTGTGCCGCAGATGCGCGCCGAAGAAAACATAGATGCTCCACGCGTAGATCCCGATATAGACCGTGGCCGCATTGATCTGACCAACCAGCACGAACAGCACAATGGCTTGAACGATCCCGACAAGGACCGAAATGATTGTCATTTGCACTGCCATGCTGACGGGATGCATCCGCATGAAGGTGATGGGTGTCATCACCTCGGCCGAGTGATGCACTGCATGAAACGGCCACAGGAACCGGTATTTGTGGTGGATGTAATGGCTGCAATACCGGCAGAAATCCTTGGTCATGAACAGCACGACACCTGCAAACACGCTCCGTAATAACGTTTGTTCGGTCGCGGTATGGCCGCTGATATCCATCAGCATGCCGTGGGCGGTCAGCGTGACCCAAGGCAGGATGACCAATGCTGCAATGGCGCCAGTGGCTAGGAAGAACGTATTGAAGGCCGCGAGTTTGATATCAAGCCACGTGGATTTGTGGAGATATACCTCTTTCGGAAACAGAAAGCTGAGAAAGCGCGTTTCCTTGTCCGTGCGAAAATACCAAACCAGCCAGGCAATGATTGCGGTACTGGCCAGGTACATCGGCGACAGCAGGTACTCGACCGTGAAGGTTCCCCAGAAATCTGGAAAGATCCTTTGAAACCACTCCATGCCAGACACCCTCTGTTTGCCGCCAGCCGCCCCTTCGACCGTCATATCTAACGTGACGATAAGGTTGGCCCAATGGCTTTTCCATGTCATTTTCAAGGACTATGCTTGGCCAAAGATTCTGCAACGAGGCTGCCCCCATGTCCACCACCCGTCATACCAAAGTGCTCATCATCGGCTCAGGCCCGGCCGGCTATAGCGCGGGTGTCTATGCAGCGCGCGCAATGTTAGAGCCTGTTCTGGTGCAGGGCATTGAGCCCGGTGGACAATTGACAACCACAACTGAGGTCGAGAATTGGCCCGGCGACACGGAGGTGCAGGGCCCCGATCTGATGGTGCGGATGGAGGCGCATGCCCGCGCGATGGGATGTGATGTTGTGGGCGATATCATCACCTCGCTTGATCTGCAGAACCGCCCCTTCACGGCGCAATCGGACAGCGGCACCGTTTACACCGCAGACGCCGTTATTCTGTGCACGGGTGCGCGCGCGAAGTGGCTCGGGCTGCCGACCGAGGATAAGTTCAAGGGCTTTGGTGTCAGCGCCTGCGCGACCTGTGACGGGTTCTTCTATCGCGGGCAGGAGATCGCGGTTGTTGGCGGCGGCAATACGGCTGTGGAAGAGGCGCTGTTTCTGACCAACTTCGCCTCGAAGGTCACCCTGATCCACCGCCGCGATGAATTGCGGGCAGAGAAAATCCTGCAGAACCGTTTGTTCCAGAACCCAAAAATTGAGCCATTTTGGTTTCATGAGGTCGATGAGGTTTACGGCACCGACAGTCCGTTGGGTGTGGAAGGCGTGCGGGTGAAGCACACCAAAACCGGTGAAATCACCGAGATTCCCGCCAAGGGTGTGTTCATCGCAATCGGCCATGCACCGGCTTCGGAACTGGTCAAGGACCAGCTTGAGACGCATCATGGCGGTTATGTGAAGGTCGAGCCCGGCACCACACGCACCGCCATCCCCGGTGTTTTTGCTGCCGGTGACCTGACTGACCATGTGTACCGTCAGGCGGTCACAAGTGCCGGCATGGGCTGCATGGCCGCATTGGACGCGGAAAAGTATCTGGCCGAGCTGGAAGCCGCGCCGGCTGCCGCAGCCGAATAGGGCGTGGCAGATCGGCATGTTCTGACCCTGAACGGCATCTACTACCGCATCAAGACGCTGGCGGAAGCGGCGGATATCCTTGCCCCGGCGCACGCGCCCGAAGGTCGATCGCACCGTGAAGAACAACGCGCCCTTTATCTGTCTGCGTCCCCCGAAGGCTGCATCGTCGCGACAGCGCGCTACACCGACGAAGACACACCGGAGAGGGGCATCTTTCCGTTGCATGTACGCGATGCCCGGATCGTGGATTTGCGCGATGAGGCATCAACGAAGGCGCTCGGCATCGACACCACACACCGCGCGATAGAATGGCAACGCCTCCGCGCAAAAGGATTGCCCTCACCAACCTGGGCATTGGCTGATCGGGTCAGGGCACTTGCGCTGGACGGAATGCTCTATGCCTCACGCACCGACCCGCGGAAAACGCATTTGACGCTCTTTCGGTGGAATGAGACCGGGACCCAGGCGACAGTCGCGCGTGCTGGCCCGCATATCGCGATTGCAAAGGTATCCTAAAGCGGACCCGCATCGCGGTAAGTCCTCCTCCATGCGCGGAAATTTTCAGGTTGCGGTCCTTTTTTGTCGGGACCGCTAGACATTCGCCGCATCACGGGTCTATCAGCCAGCCAAAGTGATTTTATGAATTGAGTTGAGTATGGCCCAAGACCTCGCCCCGATCCCCGAACTCTATGTGTCTTATGACAGCGCGCAAAAGCTGAAGCTGGAAGCGGCGGACTTGATCAGCCACGATCTGACCCCGCGGCAGATCTGCGATTTGGAGCTTTTGATGAATGGCGGGTTCTTTCCGCTAAAAGGGTTCCTGTCAGAGGCGGATTACACCAGCGTCGTTGACAATATGCGCTTGGCTGACGGCACGTTGTGGCCAATGCCGGTCACGCTTGATGTGAATCCGGACTTTGCCGAAACGGTTGAGATGGGCCAAGACATCGCCCTGCGCGATCAGGAAGGTGTGATCCTGGCGACCATGACGGTCACTGACAAATGGACGCCTGACAAGTCCCACGAAGCCGCAAAGGTTTTTGGCGCGGATGATCAGGCCCATCCAGCGGTCAATTATCTGCACAATAAGGCGGGTTCGGTTTATCTGGGCGGTCCGATCACAGGCATTCAGCAGCCTGTGCATTATGATTTCCGAGCGCGTCGCGATACGCCGAACGAGTTGCGTGCCTATTTCCGCAAACTGGGCTGGCGCAAGGTTGTGGCCTTCCAGACCCGCAATCCGCTCCACCGCGCGCATCAGGAACTGACATTCCGCGCCGCGAAGGAGGCCCAAGCAAACCTGTTGATCCATCCTGTCGTGGGCATGACCAAGCCCGGTGATATCGACCATTTCACGCGGGTGCGCTGTTATGAGGCGGTGCTGGACCAATATCCGTCGTCAACCACCACAATGTCGCTCCTGAACCTCGCTATGCGCATGGCTGGTCCTCGCGAGGCGGTCTGGCATGGTCTTATTCGAAAGAACCATGGCTGCACCCATATGATCGTCGGGCGCGATCATGCGGGGCCGGGCAAGAACAGTCAGGGCGAGGATTTCTATGGCCCCTACGATGCGCAGGACCTGTTTCGCAAGCATCAGGAAGAAATGGGCATCGAAATGGTCGATTTTAAGCACATGGTCTATGTGCAAGATCGGGCTCAATACGAACCTGCGGATGAAATCCACGATAAGGACAATGTTACGATCCTGAATATCTCGGGTACAGAGCTGCGGCGTCGGTTGGCCGAAGGTCTGGAAATCCCCGAATGGTTTTCCTTTCCAGCCGTCGTTGCGGAACTGCGCAAGACACGCCCCCCGCGCGCGGAACAGGGTTTTACGGTTTTCTTCACCGGTTTTTCCGGTTCGGGCAAATCCACGATCGCCAACGCACTCATGGTCAAGCTGATGGAGATGGGCGGGCGGCCTGTGACACTGCTTGACGGGGATATCGTGCGCAAGAACCTGTCGTCAGAGCTCGGGTTCAGCAAGGAACACCGCGATCTGAACATTCGCCGGATCGGCTATGTTGCCTCAGAGATCACCAAGAACGGCGGGATTGCTATTTGCGCGCCAATTGCGCCCTACGCCACGACCCGTCGTGCGGTGCGTGAAGACATTGAGCAGTTTGGCGCATTCATTGAGATCCACGTTGCCACCTCGATCGAGGAATGCGAACGACGCGACCGCAAGGGCCTCTATAAGCTCGCGCGGGCGGGCAAGATCAAAGAATTTACGGGGATTTCAGACCCTTACGATGTGCCGGAGAACCCTGAATTGCGGTTGGAGACCGAAAGCGTGCCGGTCGACAATTGTGCGCATCAGGTGATCCTGAAACTGGAAAGTCTGGGTCTGATCAAGGCGTAAGGTGGGCTGACCCCACCTTACTTTTCTTAGTGTACCGTCACCGGCTGCATCTGGTTTTCACGGGCCAGATGAAAGGCCAGTTTGCGATTTGCGACCAGGGCCAATTGCTCACCCTCTGCGTTGTGTACGGCGAACAATTCTTCAAGGTCACCAACCTCGCTCTGCACCTCTGCGGGCAGGTCAGACACCTGAACGGGTTTGACGTAGACGATGTCCTGACCAAGTGTTTTAAGATCAATCTTCGTGTTCATACGTTACCCTTTCTTGATGTTTATTGTTTGCACGATCCGTTCCGGAACGGCGCGGGTCAGGTCCACATGCAGAAGGCCGTTTTCCATCATCGCCTCGCCCACGTCCACGCCGTCCGCCAGCACGAAAGAACGCTGGAACTGCCGTGCGGCAATGCCGCGATGCAGGAAGATGCGGCCTTCGCTGTCGTCCGTCTGCCGCCCTCGGATCACCAGAGAGCTGTCTTCCACGGTGATTGACAGATCACCTTCGGAAAACCCGGCCACGGCCAGCGTGATGCGGTACGAATTCTCGGACGTCTGTTCGATGTTATAGGGTGGATAGCCGTCATTCCCGCTTTTCGCGGTCCGCTCAACGAGGCGTTCAAGCTGCTCAAAACCCAACAGGAACGGATGCGTTCCCAAAGCCAATTTCGTCATAAGACATGCCCTTCTTGATAAGCGACTGTCGATTTTGGCCCCGTTTCGGCGACCTTCATAGAAAATATGGGGCGTTGACGAGGTCTGATCAAGAGGAAGTATTAGGAACTTGCCGTTAAAGCCCCTATTTATAAGAATATCAAAGTGACCAGAAGCGAGCGCGCCGCAGATGAACAAATCCGCGAGAATGGAACAGGACGAGGTCCTTCGTGTGAAGCTGGAGGTATTGCGCCGGGAGCACCGCGACTTGGATGAGGCGATTGACGCCCTGCATGACCGTGGCTCTGCCGATATGCTGACGATAAAACGGCTCAAAAAACAGAAGCTGGTGCTGAAGGACCGGATCGTCGCACTTGAAGATCGGTTGTTGCCAGACATCATCGCCTAAGGCGTTGCAGCCTGCCCGCGCGCGGCTATAGTGCCGCTTCATTTTGAAGTGGATACGCGCATGACCAAATCCCCGCCGGTTGGCATCATTATGGGCAGCCAATCCGATTGGCCCACAATGCGGGAAGCGGCAGATATTCTGCAGGAACTCGGCATTGATTATGAGAGCCGGATCGTCTCTGCCCATCGCACACCTGACCGGCTCTGGGATTACGGCAAGACGGCTGTTGAACGGGGCCTGCAAGTTATCATCGCAGGTGCAGGTGGGGCGGCGCATCTGCCGGGCATGATGGCGTCAAAGACGCGTATCCCGGTCATTGGAGTCCCGGTCCAGACCAAGGCACTAGCGGGCGTCGACAGCCTCTATTCCATCCTGCAGATGCCGCGCGGCTATCCGGTCGCCACAATGGCGATTGGCGCGGCGGGTGCCAAGAATGCGGGACTGATGGCCGCTGGCATATTGGCATTACAGGATGGCGATGTGGCCGTCCGGCTTGACGCGTGGCGCGCTGCACTATCGGCCTCAATCCCGGATGTTCCGCAAGATGACTGAGCCTTTGCCCGTCGGGGCGACGATTGGGATTTTGGGTGGCGGCCAATTGGGGCGCATGCTGTCGGTCGCGGCTTCGCGTCTGGGGCTGAAGACGCATATCTTTGAACCGGGCGCGGGTGCTCCAGCCGCGGATGTCGCGCATCAGGTGACGACGGCCAGCTACGACGATACCGATGCACTCAAAGCTTTTGGTCAAGCCGTCGATGTCATCACTTATGAGTTTGAAAACATCCCCACCAGCGCCCTTGATCTCTTGGAGGATCTGGCACCCATCCATCCGGGCCGCCCCGCGCTTGCCACCAGTCAGGACCGGCTGACCGAGAAGATTTTCTTGCAAGATCTGGGTCTGCAAACCGCACGCTTTGCGGATGTGGCATCGCTGGATGACTTGAACTGCGCAGTTAAGGATATCGGAACCCCGGCGATCCTGAAGACTCGCAGGCTGGGCTATGACGGCAAGGGGCAGGCGCGGATCATGTCCCTAGCAGATGCGGAGGTAGCCTTTGCCGCCATGGCTGGGGCACCTGCAATCCTCGAAGGTTTTGTCGAGTTCAGCCACGAGGTCTCGGTGATCGGCGCGCGCAATGCAGATGGTGAAGTTGCGTGCTACGACCCCGGCGAAAACGTGCACAAAGACGGTATCCTACGCACCACCACCGTGCCCGCAACGTTATCCGCAGCGCAGCGGACCGATGCGGTGCTGATCGCGGCTAAGATCCTCAACGCGCTCGATTATGTGGGTGTGATGGGGGTGGAGCTGTTTGTGACACCCAAGGGCCTGATCGTGAACGAGGTCGCCCCGCGTGTGCATAATTCAGGCCATTGGACGCAGAATGGCTGCACGATCTGCCAGTTCGAACAGCATATCCGCGCCGTGGCTGGCTGGCCTCTGGGGGATGGAACCCGGCACGCGGATGTTGTGATGGAGAACCTGATCGGCGACGATATCGACCGCATCCCCGACATTGCGGGCAGCGACGCCGCTATCCATCTCTACGGCAAAGCTGAGGCTCGCCCGGGCCGCAAGATGGGGCATGTTAACCGGATCATCCGGCCCGCCTGATCAGTCGGTATCAAAGATGACGTCGAGCAGCGTCAGTCCATGATTGAACTGCCCATCCCGCAGAAACAAGAGGGTTTCCTGGATCACCAGCGGGTTGTTCATCATGAAAGTGTGCGTGACAGGTAGGACAATGAAATCCTGCATCCCCTCAAGTCGTGCGGACGCAACCGAAACTTTGCCGTCATCAGGCCCTTCGATCAGGCTGGAATAGAAGGGGTTCAGTGTCCGATCGCCTGCGATAATGCCAATCTCATATGGGATGTTTTCAAGCGTGTTGGGCAGGCTGTCCGCATCGGTGCTTAGCTGCAGCCCCGCAGGCCCGTTCACCCATTGAAACGGTTCCAGATCACCAAAAAGATCAACGAGTTCCGATCCGCCATTGGGCGGCCCCAGCATGACCACGCGGCCCATCTGTTCGGGCCGGTTATTGGTCAGCCACGCACGCACAAGGATACCGCCCATGGAATGGGTGACGAAATTGACGCGCCTGTCACCGCAGGCGGCTACATCCTCGGCCACGTGCTGATCCACCAGTTCTTGAATTGTCGCACTTGTCGATGGATAGCCACGGTTGACCACCTTGTAGCCTTCGCTCTCAAGCACCAATTGCATTGGTGTCAGTGAAATCTCACTACGGGCAAGGCCATGAAACAGTACAACGCACTCATCAGCTGCTGCGGGGGCGGCTGCAAAAAGCGATAGAATGAGCGTTTGCAAAAGCTTCATGTCTCTGGATTTAGCATCGGTTTGTGGCGGCAAAAGACCCTCTGCAAAAGAACCTAACGTCGGGTGATTAATGATATGGCTATTCCGCCCAAAACCAGCGCGCCTGCAAGGAGCAGGCGGATGGTCATTTCTTCACCCAGTAAGATGACGCCGCCCGCAACCGCGATCACTGGCACACTGAGTTGGGCAATGCCAGCAAGTGTCGTGGGTAGTTCGGGCAAGACGCGGTACCACAACGCGTAACCCAGCCCGGATGTGATCGCGCCGGCCAAGATGGCCGTGGCCGCTCCAACAAGGCTGATGCTGTGATCTCCGCCGACCAGCAGGGTCAGGGCAACGAGCGGGAGGCACAACAGAAAATTGGTGGCTGTCGCACCCAATGGATCGGCCTCCGCCCGGCCCAGAAGGGTGTAGGCGGCCCAAGCGACGCCTGCCGCAACCATCGCGAGGGCACCTAAAACGGGGACGGCTGCAGAGCCTGTGGGCCACAGCAAAACGGCCAATCCAATCAATGCGATCACGGCCCCGATCCAGCGAAAGATGGGAATGGGCTGGCCCGAAATCACCGCCCAACCAAAGACAACTACTTGCAGCACGCCAAAAAGGATCAGTGCGCCCAGCCCTGCATCCAACGTCAGATAAGCCCAAGAGAAGCCGATCATATAGATGCCAAGCGCCAGCGCACCACCGATGCGCTTTGCGGCAAATAGGTTTGGTTTGGCCTGACTGCGTATGACCACCAGCCCCCACAGCATCGCAGCACCGGCCCCGGTGCGGATGACAGCAAAGTCAAAGGGGTCCATGCCGTAATTCGCAACGCCCACACGGTTGAGGAGCGAATTCGATGCGAAAGCGGTCATCGTCAGCGCCACGAGAAGGAAAAGGCGCATCCTACTTCTGACCAGCGGTGTGATGCCGATTGGTGGATTGAGATTTCACGCAATGCTCCTGAACCAGTTCAGCGTCCAGATAAGCGGCCTCTGACCCCTGTTTGCAAGAATGATGACGTAAAAATGACCATGCGTTGCAGAGCCAAAAACGCTCATCCATTGTCATAGGCGAAGGGAACCATCACGGCGGGGTCGGCGTCCGCGTGGCCTGCTGCAACGACCGCGCGTTGTTGCTTGCCCGCGATTTCCAAAATGGGCGCTTCAAGACCGAATGAGCGGACGACGCGCTGAAAGACATCGTTATCCTTGGCCACAGCTGACATGGCAAAGCCGACGCTTTGATCCTCTCCCAGAATCTTGGGTAAACGGTCCGCGATCATTGGCATGCCCGCAGGCCCGCCAGATAGGATCCGCATGGCGGTTTCCATGGGTAATCCCGCGCGTTTCGCCAGAGGCATCATATCGTTCAGCCCTGCGAAATAGGCCTGGATCATCCCGTTATTAATCACCTTCATGACGAGCCCTGTGCCAAGCGGCCCCACATGGAAGATGCGGTTCGAAATGGCGGTGAGTGTGGTCTGCGCGCGTGCCGCCGCATCCGCCGTACCCCCGATAAAGATGCCGCAAGACCCTGCGAGTACAAGCTCCGGCCCGCCCGAGATCGGGGCATCGACAGCCGTGGCACCTTTGGCGGCTATGGCTTCAATTCGGGTCTTGAGGATATCCGGGATCACTGTGCTTGTGTCGATGATCTGCTTGCTTGCCAGATCGTGTTCCAGAAGCTCATCGAGAACGGAGACGACAGCCGCGTCGTCAAGCAGGCTAAGGATCAGCGTATCGCTGACCGAGACTAGCGCGGCGATATCTGCGACGCTTTCCACCCCCTCCACGGCGCGGCCACTGCGGGTCCAGCCATGGACTTCATGGCCCTCTGTCGCGAAACGCCGGGCCATGGCGCTGCCCATCCGGCCCAATCCGATGATGCCGATGCGGTTCATGTGATCCTCCGTCTTGTCTCGGCGGAGTTGATACCGGATCGGCAGAAATGAAAAGGGCGGCCCATTTCGGACCGCCCTCTCAAAGCTCACCAAACTGAATTCTCAACTTGATCAGTTGAAGTAGTAGTTTACTCCAACCGAAAACAGGTCGGCATCAGAGCTGAAGGTGAAGATGTCATCTTCGTCGTTTTCGGCAACAACCTCTTCATCATCACCGCGGATGGCTGTGTATTCGAAAGTAGCCGCTAAGTTATCGGCGATGCGGTACTCGGCACCGATCCCTGCAATAAGAGCTGTCGAGCTATCGATGGAATCCGTGTAGCTGGTATCGCACTGCGCCGACCGGTCGCCTTCAAGTTGGGCCACACCGACCGCGCCGTAAATCAGGACGTCGTCGATCGCAAAGCCAATCCGACCACGAAGGGCCGCAATTGATGAAATCTCAGCTGAAATTGTGGTCGGGCTACAGAAATCAAATTCATATGACTCGTCGAATGACGACAATCCAACACTGATTTCGGGACCAAAGACCAGATTACCAGACTGGAAGTTGTAACCGCCCCGCAGTGCGGCCATGCCGGTCAAGCCGTCAACGCGACTATAGCCGTAGGTGGTGTTTTCATCAGAGTCGAAAACCTCAGTTTCAGCGGCACCGACAGACAGCGAGCCACCTGCGAAAGCACCAGACCAGTCCTGCGCTAAGGCGGCAGCAGGCAAAACTGCGACAGCGGCAGCGACGACGACGGACTTACCAAAACTCATTCTAATTTTCCTTATTTTAAGACAGATGATGCCGTAGAAGCTAAAAATTTGTCGAGAAAGCGAACGAATTGAGTCGTGCGAGAGGTTCTTTAATGGCACTACTTTAAGTCACCCGGAAACAAGAAGGGCGGTGCTGGTTGCACCGCCCTCAGTACTCTCGAATGGGCGCGTTCTCGGCATTTGCGATGCAAACGCCTGCCACGCGCTGGACGTGTTTGGGCGGAGCCCAAGCCACGTCTTACATCATGCCGCCCATGCCGCCCATGTCGGGCATGCCGCCGCCAGCAGCACCTGCGCCTTCCTTGGCGGGTTTGTCAGCAACCATGGCTTCGGTTGTGATTAGAAGACCAGCAACAGATGCAGCATCCTGCAGCGCCGTGCGCACAACTTTGGCAGGATCGATCACGCCGAAGGCGAACATGTCACCATATTCTTCGGTCTGTGCGTTGAAGCCAAAGGCCGCGTCGCTGCTTTCGCGGATCTTGCCAGCCACGACCGAGCCGTCAACGCCGGAGTTTTCAGCGATCTGGCGCAGTGGAGCCTCGATGGCCTTGCGGATGATGTTGATGCCAACGTCCTGATCGGAGTTCTCACCGCTCAGACCGTCCAGCGCTTTGCCACCCTGGACCAGGGCAACACCACCACCAACAACAACACCTTCCTGCACAGCAGCACGGGTTGCGTTCAGGGCGTCATCGACACGGTCCTTACGCTCTTTCACTTCCACTTCGGACATGCCGCCGACGCGGATCACGGCAACACCGCCAGCCAGCTTGGCCACACGTTCCTGCAGCTTTTCACGGTCGTAATCGGAAGTTGTTTCCTCGATCTGGCCGCGGATTTGGTTGACCCGTGCTTCGATCTCGGCCTTGTCGCCAGCACCGTCGACGATTGTGGTTTCGTCTTTGGTGATGTTGACGCGCTTGGCGGTGCCCAGCATGTCGATGGTGACGTTTTCAAGCTTCATGCCGAGGTCTTCGGAGATGACCTGACCACCGGTCAGGATCGCGATGTCCTGCAGCATGGCTTTGCGACGGTCGCCGAAGCCAGGAGCCTTCACAGCAGCGATTTTCAGACCACCGCGCAGCTTGTTGACCACGAGGGTCGCCAGCGCTTCGCCTTCGACGTCTTCTGCGATGATCAGCAGAGGCTTACCGGACTGGATCACCGACTCGAGCAGTGGAACCATTGGCTGCAGCGAGGACAGTTTCTTTTCGTGCAGCAGGATGATCGCGTCTTCCAGCTCTGTCGTCATCTTGTCAGCGTTGGTGACAAAGTAAGGCGACAGGTAACCGCGGTCGAACTGCATGCCTTCCACAACGTCGGTTTCGGTTTCGAGACCTTTGTTCTCTTCTACCGTGATAACGCCTTCGTTGCCAACCTTCTGCATCGCGTCAGAAATCTGCTTGCCGATTTCAGCTTCGCCGTTGGCAGAGATTGTACCGACCTGAGCCACTTCGTCGCTGTCCTTGACTTCGCGTGCAGCGGCTTTGATGGCTTCGACAACCTTGGTTGTTGCCAGATCGATGCCGCGCTTGAGGTCCATTGGGTTCATGCCAGCGGCAACCGACTTCATGCCTTCGCGCACAATCGCTTGTGCCAGAACAGTTGCAGTGGTTGTGCCGTCACCTGCTTCGTCATTGGTGCGCTGGGCCACTTCCTTGACCATTTGTGCGCCCATGTTTTCGAACTTGTCTTCCAGTTCGATTTCCTTGGCAACCGATACACCGTCTTTGGTGATGCGCGGTGCGCCGAAGGACTTGTCCAGCACCACGTTGCGGCCTTTGGGGCCTAGGGTCACTTTCACCGCATCGGCAAGAGTGTTCACACCTTTCAGCATGCGGTTGCGTGCATCGGTGTCGAATTTGACGTCTTTAGCAGCCATTTTCATGTGCTCCTTGAATTAGATAGAAATGAGGGTCGACAGATCGGCTTACATGATGCCGAGGATGTCGCTTTCCTTCATGATCAACAGTTCTTCGCCGTCGATTTTGACCTCTGTGCCGGACCATTTGCCGAATAGGATTTTGTCACCTGCTTTGACGGCCATCGGGATCAGCTCGCCGCTGTCCTTACGGGCACCTTCGCCAGTGCTGACGATCTCGCCTTCGGCTGGTTTTTCTTTGGCGCTGTCAGGAATGATCAGACCGCCCGCTGTCTTCTCGTCGCTTTCAATGCGACGGACGAGTACACGGTCGTGGAGTGGTGTAAATGCCATCTCGGAACGTCTCCAATATTTCGAGTTTCTCCCAGTTAGCACTCACCAGATGCGAGTGCTAATGGCGGGTAGGTAGGAAACGCGGCGCTGTGAGTCAACAGCCCCAATGCGAAGAATTTATGAAATCAGCCGTGTAGGCGATGTCGCAGTAGAAGCTGCCCGGCAAACGAGCCCTGAAACAGTTTTGAGACAGCGAAGCGGGTTATGGGCGGATCACGCCACTTCGCAAAAGCCATGCTTGCCTGGGATAATCGGGGATTGTACCGTTAAACATGTAGGAATTGCGTACTTATCAACCATTACGTTTACTTCACGCCGGGAGTAATGCTGTAAGCGTGCGCTCCGGGCATGACGCTAGCATTATGGCCGGAGGTATTCATGGCAACGTACACCGTCACCACCCTATCAGACGAAGCAATTGCAACCGGATTACCGATCGACCCGGTCCGCGAAGCCGAAGACGGCACGGGTCTGTCACTGCGCGAGGCCATTGAGCTGGCAAACGCGCTGGACGGCGCAGATGAGATCATCTTTCACCCCGATCTTGCCAATGGCCGGATCGCGCTGTCCGGTCAGGCGCTGCAGATCACCAGTGACGTTACAATTGACGGCGACGCCGCAGGAGACGGGACAGGACGTATTGTTCTTGACGGCAGCTTAAGGACCCGCGTTCTGGAGGTAGATGTCGGCACATCGGTGATTTCAAATGTCGATGTGACGCGCGGCGGCACCGACCCTATTTTCGGTTTTCCCATCGGCAATGGTGGCGGCGTCCGTATCGCTGAAGCGGCTGACCTGACACTTGAAGACGTCCGCATCTACCGCAATCAGGCATCCGATTTTTTCGGATCATTGGGCGGCGGCATTCTTAATGAAGGCACATTGCGGCTAATGGATGCAGAGGTCTTTGAAAACAGCGCTGGCTTCAGCCGTCAATCGTCGAGCGGTGGCGGAATTGCAAATACCGGCATGATTATCATTGAGGATACGCTGATCAGTGAAAACAGTGCGTCAGGGCGCATCAACGGCCCCGGCGGTGGTCTTTACAACACTGGAACGGCGCTGCTCACGAATGTGGTTTTCACAGGGAATTTCGGGTTTGAGGGCACCGCCATTGGTAATTTCGGCGACATGATTGTCAGCGGCGCAACGATTGCCGGCAACAACGGCAATTCTTTTTTTGGCACGCCAAACGCTGTATTGAACAACGGCGATCTGACTTTCATCCAGTCGACCATCACCGCGAACGACGGTGGAGAGATCAAAAACCGCGCCGAAGTGACCCTGATCAACAGTATCGTCGCCGAAGCACCCGGATGGATCGTGAATAAAGAAGGCCACAACATCATCGGCACAGCGCTCTTTGACGAAGACGTGTTGGTCAACCGGGTGCGTGCCGAGGATATCTTCGCCGCAATCGGTGCCGACGGGCGGCCGGTTCTGGAAGACAACGGTGGAGCGTTGCCGACGATTGCGCTCCGCTCGTCTGAGTTGAACCCGGCCCTGGATGCGGGCGACAGGGCGCTGGCTGTTGATGCCACCGGCGCCCCGCTAACCAATGATGGACGCGGTGCGGGTTTCACAAGGGACTTTGACCTGCCCTTTGTCGATGATGCTGCTGAGAGTTCCGTTGATCTGGGTGCATTCGAACTCCAGCTTGATCCGGTGGACACCTTCGTCTTCAACGAAACCGTGCTGCCTGTCCTCAGCTACGGTGGAAAGCAAGATCAGGGCACATTCGAGATCGGCCGCTTTGGCAACGTGCTGATCCAGACCGAAAATGCCTGGAACCATCTTCTGGTTGATTATGAAGTGACCGAAGACACGGTTCTCACCTTCAGTCTGGCAACTGAAGGACAGGCCGAAATCTACGGCATCGGCTTTGACAATGACGATACACCCGACACCGACACCTATTTCCAGCTTGGCGGCACCCAGCAGGGCTTTGGCATCCGGGATTTCAATGTCGGGCTGGATGGCAACACTGGCGCCCAGTTGTTCCGTATCCCGGTCGGTGAATACTTTACGGGGGACTTTGACCGTCTGGTATTCGTCACCGATCAGGATACGCCCAGCACCGGCGGGCAACAAGCAGCGGCCAGTTTTTGGTCGGGTGTCCAGCTGTTTGAAGACGGACCGCGCGTCAGACTGAATGGCGAATTGGAGAACATTCAGTCTTACGGACCCCCACAGGACAGGGGCAGCGTCGAGATCTTCGACAACGGGTTCACGGTCGTGCAGGATGCCAATTCCTGGAAGCAGCTCGATATCGACTACACCGTGACCGAAAACACGGTGCTGTCATTCGACTTCGCCGCGTTCAACGAAGGCGAGTTACACGCGATCGGTTTTGACAACGATGAAAGGCCCGACAGCGACACTTACTTCACCCTGCTTGGTACGCAGGATGGCTTTGGCATCCGTGACTTCTTCGATCCGTCTCTGCTTGATGGTAGTCCGGAGCGTATCGAGATCCCGGTTGGTGAATATTTCACAGGTGACTTCGACAGTCTCGTCTTGGCGACCGATCTGGATGCCGGTGGTCTTGCCGACAGCCTTTGGTCAAACATCACGTTATTTGAAATCGCATGAATGCGTTGGCTCTTGCGACGCCTGAAACGGTTTTGGGATAGGATAGGATCGGTCTACGTAGGAGGTCTCATTCTCGGCGCACGTAGCTACTTGGGCGGTTCGTCATCGTCTGAAAGGATGCGCCACGCATCACCTTCGAGATCTTCGTACTGGTTCGACTTGAGCGTCCACAAAAAAGCAGCCAAGCCAAGCCCGCCGAGGATCAGCGATATAGGGATCAACAGGACAAGAACGTTCATACCCGTCCCTTTAGCCGCAAAGCGTTCAAAAGAACAGTGATGGACGAGGCTGACATAGCAATTGACGCGATGAGCGGCGTGGCCAGACCCACCAGCGCGATAGGCACCGCGATGACATTATAGATGGTCGAGATGGTGAAGTTCTCGACAATGCGTGCCTTGGCAGCGCGAGCGATGGCGGGTAGCTCGATGAGTGGGGCGAGGCTGTCGTTCAAGAGGACGATATCCGAAGCCGCGCGCGAGGCGTCCGCTGCCGTGGCGGGTGAGACAGAGGCATAGGCCGCTGCCAGCGCACCCGTGTCGTTCAGCCCGTCGCCCACCATCAGCACATGCGCGCCTTTGGCGGTCAGGGCGTTGATATAGGCGATTTTGTCTTCGGGCTTTGTCGCTGCCCTCCAACTATCAATGCCCAGTTCTGCGGCGATGGTGCCTGTCTCGTCCGCGTCATCGCCAGAGACCAGATGCACCGCCAGTCCCATCTCTTGCCAATTTTGGACAAGCTCTGCAGCACCTTCCCGCAATTCAGACCGCAGAGTGATCTTCTGCGGTTTCCTGTCGCCGATCTGGATGTAAGTCCCGCGCCCCGCGCCGAGCCACGCGCCCGAGCCGAGGCGGACATTCTGGCCCTGATAGACAGCGCTCATCCCTTTGCCGGGATGCTCTTGTTGTCCGCTGATCTGCGCTGGCGCGACACCGTCGAGCGACGCGGCGATGGCTTGTGAGACCGGGTGGGTCGCATTTTGGGTGAGGGCCAAGGCGATGCCTTGCGTCTGTGCATCCAGCGTATCGCGTGCAGCAGCGGGCATGGTCAGCGTTCCGGTCTTGTCGAAGACGACCGTGTCGACCTCGGCCAAGCGTTCCAGCGCTGTGCCGTCTTTGACAAGCAGCCCAGCGCGAAACAGACGCCCCGCGGCGGTGGTTGAGACGGCAGGCACGGCAAGGCCCATAGCGCAAGGGCAGGTGATGATGAGGACGGCGACGGCGATGTTCAGTGACAGGCGGAAATCGCCGGAAAAAAGGATCCAGAAGATGAACGCGACCAGTGCCAGAAGATGCACAACCGGTGCATAGATCGCGGCTGCTCGGTCAGCTGCGGCGGTGTATTTGTTGCGCACGGCCTCGGCCTGATCGACCATCGTGACCATTTTGCGCAAGGTGGTGTCCGCGCCGACGGTCGCTGCGCGGATCGTCAGCGGGCCTGTCACATTGACCTCTCCTGCGGTGACCTGTGTGCCGACCTGCGCCGGGATTGCGCGGCTTTCGCCGGTCAGCAGGGACCGGTCGATCTCGCTCGTGCCTTCTGTGATCGTGCCATCCACCGGAATGCGTCCGCCCGGCAGGACCTGCACGAGATCGCCAATGGCCAGATCGCCGAAATCCACCATCTGCCGCACACCGTCGCGCAGGCGCATCACACGCGGGGCTTCCAATGCGGAGAGTTGTGCGGCGGCAGACGCGGCGGCCTTCCTGCTGCGATGGTCCAGATAGCGCCCGATCAGCAGGAAGAAGGTCAGCGTGACGGCAGCGTCAAAGTAGGAGTGCCGCCCGCCATAAAGCGTCTCATAAAGTGAGATGCCGGAGGCTAGGAGGATCGCCAGTGAAATCGGCACATCCATGTTTAGGCGGCCCGCTTTCAGCCCGCGCCAGCCGCTTTCGAAAAAGGGCTGGGCGGAATAGATCAGCGCCGGGATCGCGATGCAGGCCGTGATCCAATGGAACATATGCATCGTTGCACCCACCGCACCGGACCAGACCGCGACCGACAAGAGCATGATGTTCATATTGGCAAAGCCCGATACGGCCAGCCGCGTCAGCAGATTGCGGCCATAGGCGTCTGCTTCTGATCCCAGAAGGCTTGTGTCGAGCAGCCGCGCCTCGAACCCAGCCAGCTCCAGCGTGTCGATCATCGCCTCTGGTGAGACGGGCTGATTAGTCCCCACCGTGACCCGCTTCATCGACAGGTTCACGCGGGCATTGGCCACACCCTCCATACCGCGCAAGGCGCGCTCAACCCCATTGATACAGGCCACACAGTGGATACCGGGGAGCGACAGGACCACCTGATCCGTCCCGTTTGAGGCCGCTTTTTCAAGCTGGCCCTCGGGCAGGCCGATACAGGCCGGACAGGCGGTACTGTCGCTCATTCGGCGGTGAGCGGGAAGCGGCGGCGGAATTGGGTGCCGTCAGGGGCAAGGAGTTCAAGGCGCAGGTTCCAGTAGCCATCACCGGCAGTCACTGGTGCTGTCATCGCATGGCCGTTCCACGTAAAGGCCGGAACGGTGTCCTGTCCTGTATGGGTGGCCCGCCCGAAAGTGGCACGCGTGACCTCGGCCTGCACCGGATTGCCGTCTCTGTCAGTGATGGCGACGGTCAGCATGCCACCGGTTAGTGAGGCCGCAACATCCCAGCCCAACGCATCCTGCGCGGCACGATTGGCTTCAAACTGCTGGCTGGCGAGGTAGGCGCTGCGCGTTTCCACCCCGGGAAAGGTGGCCACGGCGTTGTAGGCAAGGGTTAGGTTGACGGCGACGATAATGCCGAAACCGCCCAGCATCA
This sequence comes from Cognatiyoonia sp. IB215182, assembly GCF_033963905.1. NCBI lineage: Bacteria > Pseudomonadati > Pseudomonadota > Alphaproteobacteria > Rhodobacterales > Paracoccaceae > Cognatiyoonia > Cognatiyoonia sp. IB215182. The sequence continues at coordinate 92,961 of NZ_JAXBMB010000002.1, read as the reverse complement.
GTGCCAGCATATGCCAGCCGGTAAACTCACGGGTCATTATTGGGCCCTCCCATTGAAAATGGCGTCTTTGTGCGCGCGCTCGCCCGAGACGAGGTCTTCGACCCAGAACCGCAGATCGACCCGGTCCATGCTTGCCGCCGGATCTCCGGGCCGGGCGGAGACATAGACGCGCTGCAGATAGGTCTCATTGGCGGGCACGTTGATGCTGCGCAGGGCTGTGCCCTCAAGGTCGATGCGCAGGATTTCGTCGGAGCGGAGCGAGAGGTGGAATTCCCGATCTTCGCCATGTTTGTTAAGCAGGCGAATGTCGTAAATGTTGCGGATCGTGCCATCCGACAGGGTGACAAATGTCGGGTTGCGCACGGCGGCCACGGTCATTTCGATATCGGCCCGGATGAAGAGCGCGAAGACGAGGCCAATTCCAATCAGACCCCACAAGGTCGTGTAGAGCATGGTGCGGAAACGGAAAACATGCTGCCAGATCGGCTTGGGTGGTTTGCCGTTCGCCTCAGCCTCTTGATCCGAAAGGGCGAGGTAGTCGATCAGGCCGCGCGGCTTGCCGATCTTTTCCATCACGTCATCGCAGGCATCAATGCAAAGCGCGCAGGTGATGCATTCCATCTGTTGGCCGTCGCGGATGTCGATGCCGGCGGGGCAGACATTCACGCAGGCCATGCAATCGATGCAGTCACCTTCCTTGTTTTCATGCTTCTTGCCGCGCGGCTCCCCCCGCCATTCGCGATAAGCGACGGTCAGCGTTTCGGGATCCATCATCGCTGCCTGAATGCGCGGCCAGGGGCACATGTAGTTGCAGACCTGTTCACGCATGAAGCCGCCGAAAATGAACGTGGTGGCGGTCAGGATACCGATTGTTGCCCAGGCAACGTAGGGCGCCTGCAAAGTCACGAGGTTGTAGGCGAGCGTTGGTGCATCGGCAAAATAGAACACCCAGGCCCCGCCTGTCGCCACAGCGATCAGCAACCAGACGATCCATTTGACCACCCGCAACCTGATCTTGCGCGGCGTCCATTTTTCGTTCCAAAGCCGAACCCGCGCGTTCCTGTCGCCCTCAATCCAGCGTTCGACAAGGATGAAGAGATCGGTCCAGACCGTCTGTGGACAGGTATAGCCACACCAGACCCGGCCAAGCGCGGATGTGAACAGGAAAAGGCCGAGGCCCGCCATGATCAGAAGGCCTGCGACAAAGTAGAACTCGTGCGGCCAGATCTCGATCCAGAAGAAGTAGAACCGCCGGTTGGCCAGATCGACCAGCACCGCCTGATCAGGCAGGTTCGGGCCACGGTCCCAGCGAATCCAGGGGGTGAAGTAATAGATGCCCAGCGTCACCACCATCACCCACCATTTCAGGTTTCGGTAGAAGCCCTTGACCCTGCGCGGGAAAATCGGCTCACGCGGGGCGTAAAGGGGTTGGTTCTCGGTCGATGACATCGGGGACCTGCAAGGATGACACTCTGTTCGCAGGATCGGTTTTATCTGGTCTGACAATGCCTTCCTTGATGTGGATCAAAACTGAATTCTGCCGAACCCTTGCGCGAAGGATGTCGTTGGTGGGTTGTCCAAAAGTTGTGCGGAGCGCCGAAAATTTGTGGCATCACTGCCGGTTCAAAGATGCCCTTGGGGCAGGGAGCGCATTTGTTGCCGCAATTTGATGCCGCGTTAACCTTTGTAATGCATCCCTATGCTAGCCTTGGTCGGAAGAAGTTTGCGAATGCGCAGGCTGCAATGACCAGGACGGGACGTGTACGACACCGCAGAGATGCTTTCGCAAGACGATTGCAGGATGCTTTCCCTGCTGACGCAGCCTGTGGCTGTGGTTGATCGCTATGGCGTGATCGTCGCCTGTAATCCGGCTTTTCGTGATTGCGTCGACCTGCCTGAAACAAACGGACTTGGGGCGCCTCTGGCGGAATTGACGACCCCAGATGTGTGGTCGGACTGCCTGGAATATCTGCGTCAATGGCCTCGAAAGTGTGCGGAACATGATGCCGCCCCCTTTACGACGACAATCCGGATTGCTGGCCAGGTGATGCAGATGTCGCTGGCGCCCATGCGCCCTGCCGATCCCACAGCGGGTTTCCTCTGTCAGCTTGAAAGGACAACTCGGCCGGAAGATGCACGTCTTGCGTACCTGATGGAACATCTTGACCAGGGTGTGTGGGATTATGATGTGCCTTCCGGAACCATCACCGTTTCGAAGAAATGGCGCGACATTCGTGGGATTGGACTGGATGTTGATCTGAACGCGCCAGGTCGGCGCTGGAAGGACAACACTCATTCAGTTGACCGGATCACGTTGCAAAACACCTTCGACGAACAGGTCAGGGGTGAGCGGCGCAGCATTAGCGTCCGGTACCGCTATCGCCATATGCAGGGGCATTGGATCTGGGTCTTGTGCCGCGCCAAAGTCGTGGAAAACGACAAAAACGGCAGACCGCTGCGGATTGTGGGCACCGATACCGATGTCACTATCCTGCGTCAACGCGACAGCGATATGCAGCAACTGACGAATAAGCTGCAACTGGCCATCGATGCCTCGGGGATCGGCGTTTGGGAATATGATCGCGCCAAGGATGAAGTCCATTGGGACGACCGTATGCTTGAGATCTACGGGATCACTGACGGCCAGAACCTGCGGCGCGGCGATATGTGGGAAACCTATCTGCATCCCGATGATCTGGATGATGCCCGTGCCTATTCCGCGCATTGTCAGAAACACGGGCTCGATTTCCGGCGCGACTTTCGCATCGTGCGCCCAAACGGTGAGGTTCGTCATATTCGCAGCCTGGCCGGTTATGTGGCGCGTGATGCGCATCAGGCCAAGCTGATCGGTGTCAACATCGATGTGACCGAAGACTACGAACGCAGCGCACAGCTTGAGGCGGCGCGGGCGCAGCTTGAATACGACTCGCGCCACGACGCTCTGACCGGTTTGGCCAACAGGCGTCTCCTGGATGAACGTATGGACCAGCTATGCCAGCGCGCGACCTCTGATTGTCGCTGCGCAGTGCTGCATCTGGATTTGGATTTCTTCAAACAGATCAACGACACGCTGGGCCATCTGGCTGGCGATGCGGTGCTGATCCATGTCGCAGAGACATTGCAGGGCCTGGTCAATGAAGAGGGGCTGGTTTGCCGCACGGGCGGCGATGAGTTTGTGGTTCTTTTCGAAGAGGCGCCAGATGCCGAGCGGATGCACGCCCTTTGCAAGGCGATTATGACTGCATTTGAGCAGCCATTTTACTTTGAGGGTCATCACTGCGCCTTTGGCGTCAGCATTGGTTGTGCATTTGGCGATGGATCAAATGCCGACTGCTCTGACATGTTCGCTCAGGCCGATACGGCGCTTTATGCGGCCAAACAGGCGGGGCGCGGGCGTTATCACTTCTATTCCGATGAAACCAAGCCGTCGGTTGCACCTGACGGGCAGTCACGGCAGGACTTGCTTGACGCCCTGATGCGCGGTGAAATCCTGTGTTACTTTCAGCCGCAATTCGATGCCAAGACCAATGAGCTTGCGGGGGCAGAGGCGTTGGTGCGCTGGAATTGCCCGCGCCGCGGCTTGCTGAAGCCAGATGCGTTTATGCCCGATGCCATCAAACTGGGCGTGGCAGACCGCATCGACGCCTATGTCTTTGAGCAGGTCATAGCCCTGCAATCAGAATGGGTTGCGAAGGGGCTCCCATTTCCGTTGATCGCAATGAATGTCTCGCCCGACCGGCTGAACAATGCGTTGATGCTGGATCATGTGCGCAGCCTGATCAAGCCGCACCACAAGATTGCATTTGAACTGCTTGAGACGGCTTTTCTCGATGAGATGACGCCGGACCAGATAAGGCGCCTTACCGACCTTCGCACCTTCGGGGTCGGGATTGATCTTGATGATTTCGGATCGGGGCATTCATCAGTAGCGGCCATGCAGGCGATTGGGCCTGACCGGATCAAAATCGATCAAAGCCTTGTTGCCCCGATCGCCGCGCGGCCGGAACAGATTAAGACATTACAGCTTTTGTCCCAAATGGCCCGCCTGGAAAATCTGCAGATTGTGGTCGAAGGGTTGGATGCCGCCGGCCATCTGAACGCCATTGCAGACGTTGATTGTGACCTTCTGCAAGGGTTCGCGCTGTCGAAACCCTTGCCGGTTGCGGAGTTTGAGGCGCTTTTGCATCCCCTCTCGTAATTGCCGCGTGACAGGCGTATTGCTGACGCCATGAAGATCGTTCGCCTTGAAGATGCTCACCAATTGCCGCTTTGGCGCAGGCCCACATCACTTTTGTTTGTGATGGCGATGGCGATGCCCGTGGCCTTTGCTACGTGGTCAGCGCTGTTGAACAACTTCGTCATTGAGGTGGCAGGGTTCGATGGTTCGGACATCGGCTGGTTGCACACGGTGCGCGAGATCCCGGGCTTCTTTGCCATCGGTGTGATTGCGTTGATCATGTTCATCCGCGAACAGGTTTTGGGTCTCGTCGCGCTGATTATGCTGGGCGCGGCGACTGCTGTGACCGCGCAATTCCCGCAAATGGGGGGCATTCTGGTTGTGACCATGCTGTCCTCAATCGGGTTTCACTACTACGAGACAGTCAACCAATCGCTGCAATTGCAGTGGATCGACAAGAAAAAGGCACCACAGACCCTGGGCTGGATCCTCTCCGCCGGGTCGGCGGCGACACTAATCGTATATCTTTTGATCGTTCTGACGTGGGAGCCGCTGGGGCTCAGCTTTAGTGCCGTCTACTGGCTGTCGGGCGGCTTTACGGCTGTGGTCGCAACGATCTGCCTGCTGGCCTATCCGCAGTTTGAGGCACCGCACCCGCAGGTCAAAAAGATGGTCCTGCGCAAGCGCTATTGGCTTTATTATGCGCTGCAATTCATGTCAGGCGCGCGCCGGCAGATCTTTGTCGTCTTCGCGGGCTTCATGATGGTGGAGCAATTCGGCTTTGCCGTCGACGATATCACCAAGCTTTTCATGGTCACGCTGCTGGTTAACATGCTCGCCGCCCCGCTTCTAGGGCGGCTGGTGCAGGTGTTTGGCGAGCGTCGCGCGCTGATCTTCGAATATGTTGGCCTCTGTGGGGTCTTTTTCGCTTATGGTGGCATCTACTACTTCGGCTGGGGTGTGATGCTGGCAACAGCCCTTTACATCATCAATCACATTTTCTTCAGCCTGGCATTGGCGATCAAAACCTATTTTCAGAAGATCGCTGATCCGCAGGACATCGCGCCGACCGCCGCTGTGGCGTTCACCATCAATCACATTGCCGCCGTGTTCCTACCCGCAGTGCTGGGCTATATCTGGCTACAATCGCCGGGCCTTGTGTTCCTGATTGCGGCTGGGATGGCCATAGTCTCGCTTCTGTTGTCACTACTGATCCCGCGCCACCCTGAGCCTGGGCATGAGACGGTGTTTCAAGGGCGTTTGGTCGCGGCGGCAGAGTAGAAACGAACCACTTCGATCCTATATCAGACTTAATCGAGAGGAGTTTTGCGGATATGTTTTTTCTCAATCGCGCCAAGTCTGAAATGATCAGCCCCGATGCGGCCTTGCCCGGTCGTGCGTCACCCATTCCAACCGCACAGACACATTTTGTATACGGCACACCGCTGACCGCCGATCTGCCTGCGGGGCTGGAAGAGGCGATGTTTGGCATGGGGTGTTTCTGGGGTGTGGAGCGGATGTTCTGGAAGCTTGATGGCGTGAAATCCACGATGGTGGGTTATGCCGCAGGCTACACGCCCAACCCGACCTATGAAGAGGTGTGCAGCGGCAAGACCGGCCATAATGAGGTGGTGCGTGTCGTCTTTGATCCGGCCGTGATCTCTTATGATCAGTTGCTGCAGGTCTTCTGGGAGGGGCATGATCCTACTCAGGGCATGCGTCAGGGCAATGACACGGGAACGCAGTACCGGTCGGGCATCTATACTTATTCGGACGCGCAAAAGGCGGCGGCGGAGACTTCAAGAGAAGCCTTTGCACCGCGCCTGTCGACCGCTGGCTATGGCGCAATCACGACCGAGATCGTTGATGCGCCTCCCTTTTACTTCGCGGAAGACTATCACCAGCAATATCTTGCGAAGAACCCAGGCGGGTATTGCGGGCTTGGCGGTACGGGCGTGACCTGCCCGATTGGGGTCGGTGCGTAGACGGTTTCTGCAATGTGACGTGTTCAGCGCCGTTCCCACCAAAGGGAACGGCCTTGCGGTGGTCGTGGATGCCGATGGGCTGACGACTGCCCAGATGCAGGACTTCGCCGCCTGGACCAATCTGGCCGAGACAACGTTTCTGTTGCCGCCGACAAGGGCGGGCGCCGACTACGCCGTGCGCATCTTCACGCCGGGTCGCGAAATGCCGTTTGCCGGCCATCCAACCCTGGGCAGTTGTGCGGCGTGGTTGCACTGTGGCGGTCAGCCGCAAGAGCCGGGCTTGGTTCGTCAGGAATGCCAGATTGGTCTGGTCGAGATTGATACATCAGGCGACGTCCCAGCCTTCGTTGCCCCACCGACTGATGTTGCACCGCTGGCGCCCGCCGCTCAGTCGCGGTTAATGACTGTGCTTGGCCTCGATGCGTCACAGGTCATCCGCACGGCGCATCTAAACAATGGCCCGGTTTGGCAGGTGCTGGAACTAAAGGATGCCGCCACCGTGCTGGCGATCGATGCTGACAGGGTCCGATGGCCTGAATATGTCGGCGTTGGCGTGGTCGGCGCCCATGCCGCCGGCAACGACATCGATTACGAGGTTCGCAACCTCGCGCCGTCAAGTGGCATGTCCGAGGATCCGATCACCGGGTCGCTCAATGCGGCAATTGCGCACTGGATGTTTGCTGAAGGACGGCTGGATCGTGCGCTGGTCATGGCGCAAGGGACGGTCCTTGGCCGCGAAGGCCGGGTATTTGTGGCCAGCGCAGGGAGCGATGTGACAATTGGCGGACATGTGCATGTCTTGATCGACGGGACAGTGGATTTGTGATCCTGGACGCCACAGTACGGACCGTTTTGATGCCAGTACTTTTGCTGCAGGCGATCTATCTGCGCATGACGGTGTTACGATTGCCCGAGCCCGAAGGACCGCGCGCGGGTCGTACGGGGCAAGGGCCGGTTCTGCGGTTGGCAATTCTGGGTGACAGTTCGGCTGCCGGTGTCGGCGTCGCTGACCAGAAGGATGCTTTGCTGGGGCAGGTGATCCACAGGCTGCTATCACGCTTCACTGTGGATTATCGGCTTTTGGCAGCGACCGGGTCACGCACCGGTGACGTACTAGGCTGGCTGCAGGACATGTCGGAATTCGACGCTGATGTGGTCGTGGTTGCGTTGGGCGTCAATGACGTGACCAAGGGTGTCAGCCTGCGTCGGTGGCTGCGACAGCAATCGGCATTGCTGGATCGTTTGGTCCATGATTTTGGCGTCAAATATGTCATCGTGTCCGGCCTGCCGCCGATGCATGATTTTCCGCTGCTGCCGCAGCCCTTGCGCTGGGTGCTGGGCCGACAGGCTGCGCGCTTTGACAAGGCATTGCACGCGATGGTGGCGGGGCGACCTGATGCCACGTCGATCACAATCGATATGCGATTGGATCGCGACAACATGTCAGAGGACGGCTTTCATCCTGGCCCACTGGTTTACGCCGCTTGGGCCGATGCCGTGGTAGCGCAAGTTCTTGACCACCAGGGTCTGCTTGACGGCGCAGACCGCAATGCCTAACGGGTCGCTGACCTCAAAGGATCATTCGTGATGACCACATTTACCGCGCTCACCACCCTTTCCGGCGAAAGCGCCGCCTATGCGCTGTCAGATGCGCTGGAGGCGATCATGCCGGAACCTACGGGTATTGGTGTCTTTGAGATCGAGGATGGCTCGGGCTTATGGGAGGTTGGCGCTTATTTTTCAGAACATCCCGATGCCGCGGCACTGGCGGTGCTGAGCGCACTGCACAACGCAAAGCCCTTCACGATCTCGGAGGTTCCCGATCAGGATTGGGTGTCCAAGGTCCAGCGCGATCTGCCACCGGTCTCGGCGGGGCGGTTTTTCGTCTATGGCGCGCATGATGCGGACAAGGTGCCCACAGGCAAACATGCCCTGCTGATCGAGGCTGCGATGGCTTTTGGGACCGGGCATCATGGGACGACGCTTGGCTGTCTACGGGCGTTCGACTGGCTTCTGGATGAGGGTTTTGGCGGAGGGCAGATCGTGGATGTTGGGTGCGGCACGGCCGTTTTGGCCATGGCTGCGGCCAAGGTCTTACCCGATCCGGTTCTGGCCAGCGACATTGACCCTGTTGCGGTCGAAGTCGCGATGGCAAATGTGGCAGCAAATGGGCTGGCGGGCCGCGTGGAATGTGTGACTGGCGCGGGTTTTGGAGCACCTGCCTTGCAGCAACACGCGCCATTCGATCTGGTCTTTGCCAATATTTTAAAGGGGCCTTTGGTTGATCTGGCCCCCGATATGGCACGTTTTACGGCAGATGACGGATATGTGATTCTCTCTGGTATTCTGAACGAGCAGGCGGAGGATGTGATTGGTGTTTATCAACGAAACGGGTTCAATCTGCTCGAAAAAGAGGAAATTGTTGATTGGACAACGCTCCTCATGGGCAAAAACCCACCAGTCTAAGCTCTTTTGGTTAGTGTAATAGGAAAATAACTTGTTTCGTGACATCATCTCGTGAACAACAGAACTATTAGTTATTTCATTTGTTGTGGAGGATGTCATGGCGCAAGCCCATGTTCCATTCGATAAACGTCTCAAGCGGATCGTCCGCCGTCACGATCGTATGCAAAGCTCTGGTGCTGTAAAGACAGTGACGTCCGATGGATTGATCGTCGCCCGCCCACGTGTTTATCGCCCGCGGTTTCCGCTGAAGGGCTTGCTGGCGATCATTGTGCTTGGGTTTCTGTTCAAAGGGGCTGTGTACGCAGCACTTGGCACAGAAGAATATGCAGAACGTGTGGTGGCCTTGCAGCAGGGTAGCGTGATGGAACAGGCCGGTGGCTGGATCATGCAGGCTGACCCCGCTACCAAGTTTATTGCTGAGGGGTTTGGCACAGTTTTCGCTGAGTAACTGACGCCAAGGGCGTAAAAGAAGCCGCGCAGGATTGCGCGGCTTTTTTTGGTGTTACGTGAAGCGTCTACCGCCGGGCGAGGCGCGCAACCTCGTCGATGTCACCGTAGGTCAGACCAATATCTGCCAATTCACGCTCTGTCAGTTTTGTGAGCGAGTTGCGTGTGATCCGTGCATCGTTCCAAGCGGCAATAGCTGCAAACGCTGCGAGAAATACGGAAGAAATACGACCTGCGGAGAGGCCAACAGAGGGGCGGGTTGTGTCAAAAGCGGCCATGGCCATCATCCTTGTGCTGTGCAGCAATGCTGCGTTGTTTGATAGGGCGCAAATAGGTACGTTTTTTCCTGCCGACCAGTGACATTTCAGCATGGGTCATATGCGTTTTCATCATGCCTCATTTTTGGGCGTATTTGGCCGTAAAGTCATTATTTACAAAGGGTTAATCGTGTCGCTTTTCGACGTTCGGATGACGGTTTCGACACTGCTTCTCAGGTCCGTCGCATATCGTGTGCCTTGAAAGTGCCTTGGTTTTTGTTCGCCTTTTGTGCTAACCATTTCTGAAGAAAAGAACAAAAGAGGCGAGCGATGCGTGTTTTGGGGATCGACCCTGGGCTTCGCAACATGGGCTGGGGGGTGATTGCGGTGTCCGGTGCGCGGATTGCGCATGTTGCAAACGGAATCTGCCGCTCTTCGGGTGACGATCTGGCGGCGCGGCTTTTGTCATTGCATCAGCAACTGTCCGACATCGTCGACGCATATGCGCCCGAGGCAGCGGCAGTTGAGCAGACTTTCGTCAACAAGGACGGGGCCGGTACGCTGAAGCTGGGCCAGGCGCGGGGTGTGGCGATGCTGGTTCCGGCACAGGCGGGGCTGACTATTGGGGAATATGCACCGAATGCGGTCAAGAAAGCCGTCGTTGGGGTCGGACATGCGGATAAGACGCAAATCATGCATATGGTGAATCTGCAATTGCCGGGTACCCAGATCGCCGGTCCTGACGCGGCCGACGCCTTGGCGATTGCGATCTGCCATGCGCATCATCTGCAATCGGCAGGAACGCTCGCGCAAGCATTGGCGAAGGCGGGCGCATGATTGGCAAGATTTCGGGGCGATTGGATTATCGTGGTGCCGACCATGTGCTGATTGATGTGCGCGGGGTTGGTTATGTCGTCTACGTGTCCGACCGTGTGATGGCAGGATTGCCAGGGAATGGTGAGGCGGTGGCGCTTTACACGGATCTTCTTGTCCGGGAAGACAATTTGCAGCTTTTTGGCTTCGCCACGCTTGTGGAAAAGGAGTGGCACCGTTTGCTGATGTCCGTGCAGGGGATCGGTGCGAAGGCATCGATGGCGATTTTGGGCACAATTGGTGCAGAGGGTGTGAGCCGCGCAATTGCGTTGGGGGATTGGAACGCCATTGCGAAGGCGAAGGGTGTCGGGCCGAAGACGGCGCAGCGCGTCGCGATTGAACTCAAAGACAAGGCACCGGCGGTAATGGCGATGGGTGGTGCAGCGGTTGAGGCTGTGCAGAGTGATGTGATTGAGGCTGATGTGGTGATAACGACGCGCCCGACCCAAACAAACCCAGCGCAGGCCGAGGCGCTGTCGGCCTTGGCGAATTTGGGTTACGCGCCAGGCGATGCGGCGGCGGCGGTGGCCGAGGCGCTGAACGCAGCACCAGAAGCAGACACGCCTGCTTTGATCCGCGCGGCCTTGAAGCTGCTCGCGCCGAAAGGGTAGGGATGACGTGCTCATCCGCCGTTCAGGCCGTCTTTGCTGGAGAACGCTGTGACCCAACCTGATCCCACATTGCGTCCCGGCCCGCAGCCGGATGATGCGGACCGCGCTTTGCGGCCGCAAAGCCTGGATGAGTTCATCGGGCAGCGCGAGGCACGGGCCAATCTTAAGGTTTTCATTGAAAGCGCGCGCCGGCGGGGTGAGGCGATGGATCACGCGCTCTTCCACGGGCCGCCGGGGCTGGGCAAGACGACGCTGGCACAGATCATGGCGCGGGAACTCGGCGTGAATTTCCGTATGACGTCCGGGCCGGTTCTGGCCAAAGCGGGCGATCTGGCGGCGATTCTGACCAATCTTGAAGCGCGCGACGTGCTTTTCATCGACGAGATTCACCGGCTGAACCCGGCAGTGGAAGAGGTGCTGTATCCGGCGCTGGAAGACTTTGAGCTGGATCTGGTGATTGGTGAAGGGCCTGCCGCGCGGACCGTGCGGATTGAGTTGCAGCCCTTTACGCTTGTGGGGGCGACCACACGGATGGGCCTTTTGACCACGCCTTTGCGTGACCGTTTCGGCATCCCGACACGGCTGGAATTCTACACCAACGATGAACTCCATCAGATCGTTACACGCGGTGCGCGTCTCATGGGCGCACCCGCTTCTGATGATGGGGCCGCCGAGATAGCCAAACGCGCGCGGGGCACGCCCCGGATCGCGGGCCGTTTGCTGCGCAGGGTGGTCGACTTCGCAATTGTCGAAGGTGATGGGACCGTAACGCAGGAGATCGCAGACCGGGCGCTGACCCGGTTGGGCGTAGATCATATGGGTCTCGACAATGCGGACCGCCGCTATCTGCGCCTGATCGCGGAGAGCTATGGCGGTGGGCCCGTTGGGGTAGAGACGATGTCAGCAGCCCTCTCGGAAAGTCGTGACAGTCTGGAGGACGTGATTGAGCCTTACCTTCTACAGAAGGGTCTGATCCAGCGCACGCCCCGGGGTCGGATGCTGGCGCAGGCGGCTTGGGCGCATCTGGGGATCGCGCCACCAAAGTCGCAGACGGATTTGTTTGATTGAGAGGTGGGGGAGCCTCCGGCGGGAGTATTTTTGGCGAGATGATGAAAGATGTAGCGCCTTTGTTCACCCGCGGTGACGGGGAGTACGTCTTTGCCCGCTGGGGTCGGCCGATCGTGCCGGTGGTTTTTGGTGTCGATGATGCGACCCTCGCCGTCTTTAAGGGCGCGATTGAGGCCGTTGTGACTCTTGCCAGCCACCAGATGGCCGAAACCGATCCGGAACTGGGCGCCAATCTGATGGTGTTTTTCTGCACCGATTGGGATGAACTGGCAGCGGTCCCGAACCTGGATCGCCTTGTGCCCGACCTTGTGCCGCTTGTCGGGCGGCTCAAGGCGGCGGATGCGAACCAATACAGGATCTTTCGGTTTGATGAGGCTGGTGCCATTCGCGCTGCATTCGTGTTTCTGCGGATGGACGAACATCTGAGCGCCGTTGGCGCGGACACGCTGGCCCTGTCTCAAGCAGTGCAGACGATCCTGCTCTGGTCCGACAGGGCCTTCGATGAGATGCCGCCGCTTGCGATGATCGACGGCAAGGCTGTCTTGCGCCCAGAGATTGCCGATGTGATCCGCGCGGCCTATGACCCGGTGATGCCAGCTATGGCGCAGGACGCGAGCCATGCGCTGAGACTAGAAGCACGGGTGACAAAACCATCATGACCCACACTTTCCCCATCCGCGTCTACTATGAAGACACCGACCTCGCCGGGTTGGTCTACTATGCCAATTACCTGAAATTCATCGAACGCGCCCGTTCCGAATGGGTGCGGGAGATGGGGATCGATCAGGTGGAGATGAAGGCGGAGGGCTTCGTTTTCGCCGTCCGCCGGGTGGAGGCGGACTATATCGCGCCCGCGCATTATGATGATCAGCTTGTCGTCGAAAGCACGATGGATGCGATCACCGGTGCCCGCGTGGTCTTTCGCCAGGATGTGAAGCGGGGCGAGATTCTGCTTTTCTCGGCCAATGTGACGGTCGTTTGCCTGACCACGCAGGGGGCAGTTGCGCGCCTGCCAGCGGCGATCCGCCGTTCGGTCCACTAAACCCACCGCTTTTTCGCAGATGTGATGCGGGATTGGTTGGATTTCCCCGTGCCGATGCTGTACGCTTTGCCGCAATATGAGCCTCAAACGAGGCCGACAGGCAGAGCAGGTCAATGGAAGCAGCACACGAATTCACCATGTGGGCGCTCTTCGCGCGCGCCACGATCACTGTCAAAATCGTCATGATCATGCTGGTCGTCGCGTCCATCTGGACCTGGGCCGTGATCATCGACAAGACAATCCAGTATCGCAAGGCCCGGGCCGAAGCGGATATCTTTGACCGGTCGTTCTGGTCGGGTGACCCTTTGGATGGCCTTTACGCCAAGATTGGGCGCGATCCCGATGGACCGTCCGAGAAGATATTCGTCGCGGGCATGCAAGAATGGGAGCGATCCCATACTGATGACGGTGGGTTGATCGCAAATGCGACGTCGCGGATTGACCGATCTATGGATGTGGCCATCGCAAAGGAAGCGGGGCGTCTGCAGAAAAGCCTGCCTATTCTCGCGACCGTTGGATCGACCGCGCCCTTCGTGGGCCTGTTCGGGACGGTCTGGGGCATCATGAACGCGTTTATCGAGATTGCGGAGGCGCAGACCACCAATCTGGCCGTTGTCGCTCCGGGTATTGCCGAGGCGCTCTTGGCCACGGGGCTTGGGCTGCTCGCCGCGATCCCGGCGGTGATATACTATAACAAGCTCAGCTCTGATAGTGATGCGATTGTGAGCGGGTACGAGGCTTTCGCCGATGAGTTCGCCACGATTTTGAGCAGGCAGTTGGACAGCTGACATGGGCGCGGGAGTGATGAATTCAGGCGGGGACGGGGGCAGACGTGGTCGCCGCAGGTCGCGCCGCGGTAAGCCGATGTCAGAGATCAACGTGACCCCGTTTGTCGACGTGATGATGGTGCTGTTGATCATCTTCATGGTGGCGGCGCCATTGTCGGTCGTCGGTGTCCCGGTGGAATTGCCCGAAACGGCGGCAACGGCGCTGCCCGGTGATGAAGAAGAACCGCTAACCGTGACAATCACCAATGATGGCCGCGTCATGATCCAGGAAACGGATGTGGAAGAGGCACAGTTGGTCGCGCGCCTGCAGGCAATCGCGGCGGAACGGACCAGCGACAAGATCTTCCTGCGCGCCGATGGCCGCAACGACTGGAACCGCGTGGCCGAGATCATGGGCCTTCTGAATGCGGGTGGCTTTTCGGATATCGGCCTTGTGACAGATGTGGCCCCAGTGGACGGCGCTGACGGCTAGGCGATGTGGAGCCCCGGCACCTATATTTCGGGCATTGGCCACGCGGGGCTGATCACGCTCTTTATCCTCGGCTGGGGGTTTCAATCCGAGCCGCTGGTGTTTGACGATATCTCTGTGTCGGTCCTGAGCGGTGAGGAGTTTGAGCAACTGCGCGCTGGATCGACCCCCGAACCGGGGGAGGCAGAGCCGACCGCGCCCGTGGCACCTGTGATTGATGAGACTTTGCCACCACCGCCCGTTGAAGACACGCCACCCGCTCCACCACAGCCACCCCAACCGGTCGAACCGCCACCCAGCGAGGCACCACCACCTCAGCCGCCTGCGCCGGTCGAGACGGATGTCGCCGATGCGCCTCCTGCAGTTCCCGCACCGCCACCAGCGCCACCGCCGACGCCTGACGTTGAGGTGAGCGATGAACCGACACCGCCACAGGCGGAGCGGATCACATCAACCCCATCCCAACCGCCCCCGCCGGATGCGCGGGTGGATGATGTGGTGCGCGAGGAAGTTGTGCCCGACGATACAGCGGAGGCAGAGGTCGTTGAGGATGAGCAAGAGCCAACAGCACCTCCCGAATCCGCAACACAAATCGGGATCGCCGATCTGGCACCAACAACCTCTCTGCGTCCTGTTGCTCGCCCGAGCCGCCCGGCACCGTCTGCGGAGGAGCCTGCACAAGCGGCAGAAACCGATCCCGCGCCGGAGCCTGAAACGAGTGACCAAGATGTGGCCACTGCCTTGGCAGACGCGCTTTCTAATCAGTCGGCTGAAGCCCCAGCCGTTCCCGCTGGGCCGCCGATGACAGGGGCGGAACGCGACAGTTTCCGGATTGCAGTGAACCGGTGCTGGAATGTTGATCCTGGATCGGTGGCCGCGCGTGTCACTGTCGAAGTGGGTTTCAGTCTTGAACGCGATGGTACGGTGCGTGGTAACGAGGTGCGACTTCTCTCGTCTGATGGGGATCAAAGTGCTACGAACACGGCATTTGAAGCAGCTCGCCGGGCGATCCTGCGCTGCCAGTCGGGTGGCTATCAACTGCCAGCGGATAAATATGACCAATGGCAGGATGTCATAATCACGTTTGATCCAAGTGGCATGCGGCTACGATAGGCAAAGACACGCGTAGGTGAGGTGAAATCGTTTCATCCGCCTGCTAAGAAGAAAAGGTAAACGCGTTTCGGGACGAACCCGGACAGGCGGAGTGAGGCGAAGATGATGAAACGTATTCTGGCATTTCTGGTGGTGCTGCTCTTGGCGGGGCCCGCTTTGGCGCAAAACGGACCGCTGCGGTTGACGATCACCGACGGCGTGATCGAACCGATCACCTTTGCGGTGCCGAGTTTCGAGGCGGAAAGCCCGCAGGCGCAGCAGGTGGCCTCTGATCTCTCCCGCCTTGTGGCGCAGGACCTTGCGGGGACTGGTTTGTTCCGCGAAGTGCCAGCAACGGCCTTTATCTCTCAGGTGTCCTCTTTCGCGCAGCCCATCGCCTTTCCTGATTGGCGCGCGATCAACGCGCAGGCCCTGATCACCGGGGCGGTGACTGTCAGCGGACAGCAACTGGTCGTCAAATTCCGCCTTTATGATGTGTTCTCAGGCCAGGAACTGGGTGAGGGTTTGCAGTTTGCAGGCACCATCGCGGGCTGGCGGCGCATGGGGCACAAGGTGGCAGACGCCGTCTATAGCCGGATCACGGGTGAAGGTGGCTATTTCGACAGCCGCGTTGTGTTTGTCTCGGAAAGCGGGCCCAAGGATAACCGGCTCAAGCGTCTGGCCGTCATGGATTATGACGGGGCCAATGTGCAGTTCTTGACTGACAGCAGCAGCATCGTACTCGCTCCGCGTTTTTCTCCTAACGGAGACCGGGTGCTTTACACCAGCTTTGAGTCCGGCTTTCCCCGGATCAACGTGCTCGACGTTGCCAATGTGGGCCGCCAGCAATTGACGACCGCACCGGGTGAGATGGCGTTCTCCCCACGATTTTCACGTGATGGCCGTTCGGTGATCTACAGCCTGTCCAATGGGGGAAATACGGATATCTACCGCACCGATCTCGGTTCGGGGCAGAGCCTGCGCCTGACCTCGGCCCCGTCCATTGAAACCGCTCCCAGCCTGTCACCCGATGGCAGCCAGATCGTCTTTGAAAGCGACCGCTCCGGTACCCAGCAGCTTTATATCATGTCCGCCAATGGTGGTGAGGCGCGGCGGATTTCCTTTGGCGAAGGCCGCTACGGCACGCCCGTCTGGTCGCCACGCGGTGATCTAGTGGCTTTTACCAAACAGAATGCGGGTAGGTTCCATATTGGCGTGATGCGCACGGATGGATCCGAAGAGCGTCTGCTGACCTCATCCTTCCTTGATGAAGGGCCCACATGGTCGCCCAACGGTCGCGTCATCATGTTCAGCCGCGAAACCCAAGGGGCCGGTGGGACTTCAACGCTTTACTCTGTCGACATTTCAGGACGGAACCTCAAAGCGGTGCCAATCCAGGGCGGGGGCTCAGACCCATCATGGGGGCCATTGCAGCCGTAACGATGTGTGATTACCCATACCCAAAAGCCATGCTATAGTGCGCCAAAACGAGCAGATAACAACAGGACATAAACGGATGAACATTCTCAAAAAGGTGGCGGTTTTGCTTCTGGTTCTGGCTACGGCGGCCTGTACCAACCCGGACCGTTTTGGCGGCGGTGCAGGTGGTGCTGGTGGCGCGGGTGCTGATGGCGGTCTGGCCGGATCGGCCAGTGACCCGGCAAGCCCGCAATTCTTCAATCAGACAATTGGGGATCGCGTCCTCTTTGCAGTCGATCAATCGACCATCACCGATCAGGGCAAATCTATCCTCGATGGCCAGGCCCAGTGGCTGATGACGAACACCGACTATCGCGCGGTCATTGAGGGCCATGCCGATGAGCAAGGCACGCGTGAATACAACCTCGCCCTCGGCTTCCGTCGTGCGAATGCGGTGCGTGAATATCTGGTGTCGCGCGGCGTGCCCTCCAGCCGTCTGGAAGTCACGAGCTACGGCAAAGAGCGCCCGATTGAGGTCTGTTCAAACGAAAGTTGCTATGCGCAGAACCGTCGCGCGGTGACGGTGCTGTCATTCTCGGCTATCACAAGCTGATCAAGACCAAAGGAAGCCCCATATGCACCGCCTTGTCCTTGTCTGCGCTTTGCTGATGACTCCATTTCCTGCCGTGGCGCAGGATGAGACACTGGCCGACATCCGACAACAATTGACGGTGCTTTATGTGGATGTGCAACGGTTGCGCCGGGAATTGTCCACCACAGGTGGGCTGAATTCCGGCGTCGTCGGGAACACGCCGCTCGACCGGCTGAACGCGATCGAGGCGGAGTTGCAGCGCCTGACATCGAAGTCCGAAGAGTTGGAGTTTCGGATCAACCGCATCACTGTCGATGGCACCAACCGGATTGGTGATCTTGAATTCCGTCTCTGCGAGTTGGAAAGCGATTGTGACATTGGCCAATTGGGTGACACACCGTCGCTGGGCGGTGTGGACAACGGCGCGGGCGTGCCAGCCGCCAACCTACCACCGGCAACAGGCGGTCCTGCCCTGGCCGTTGGCGAACAGGGCGATTTTGAGCGGGCGCAGGAGGCGCTCGCCGCCGGTGACTTTCGCAGCGCCGTTGACCAGCTTGCGTCCTTTGGCACGACCTACCCGGGCAGCCCGCTGATGGCGCAGGCGAATTACCTGCGCGGCGAGGCGCTTGAGGGGCTGGGCAATCTCACCGACGCCGCCCGCGCTTATCTTGAGGCGTTTTCGGGTGACCCGACCGGTGGCACGGCGCCTGATGCCTTGTTCAAGCTGGGCACGACATTGGGGTCAATCGGACAGACACAGGATGCCTGTTTGACCCTTGCAGAGGTCGGCGTCCGCTTTCCGGGCAATGCCGCCGTCTCGGATGCGCAGCTTGCGATGCAAAATCTGGGATGTCAGTAGCCGACACCCCCCAATCCGACATCCGCGATGACGATTTGCTCAACGCAGCGCGGGCGGCATTTGATCCTGTTCTGCCCGCCCGCGTGGCCGTCGCCGCCTCTGGCGGCGGCGACTCCATGGCGCTCTTACAGGTGTTTGCCCAATTAACGAAATCGGATGACTTGGCGCTGGAAGCAGTGACCGTTGATCACGGCTTGCGCCCTGAAGCAGCAACGGAGATTGCATTGGTCGCCCGGACATGTGCCGATCTGGGCATCGCTCACCATGTCTTGCGCTGGGACGGCTGGGTTGGGGCAGGCAATCTCATGGCTGCGGCGCGCGATGCGCGATATCGCCTCATCGCCGATTGGGCCGCCACAAGCGGTGTGGATGCCGTTGTGCTTGGTCATACGGCTGATGACGTGGCCGAAAACTTCCTGATCCGCCTTACCCGGAAAGCGGGCCCCGATGGGCTATCCAAGATGGATGCGCGGTTTGATCGTCTTGGCGTCACCTGGGCCAGACCGTTGTTGGGCCACAGCCGATCCGAATTGCGCAGCTATTTGCAGCGGCACGGTATTGCTTGGGCTGAGGACCCAACAAATGACGATGACAGTTTTGACCGTGCCCGCGCACGCAAGGCGCTGAGCATTCTGTCTGATCTTGGAGTAACGGTCGATGCGCTCAACAGCGTCAGCGATGCCATGCGCGGCGCGCGGTTGGCGCTTGATCACTATGCGCAGATCGAGGCGCGACGCTACATCGTGCAAGAGGCGGGTGATTTGGTTCTGCGTCTTGGCCTGACGGGGCCTCTGCCAGCCGAGATCAAGCGTCGCCTGTGGCGCGCAGCAATCCCGTGGATCAACGGTTCCGATTACCCGCCGCGGCAAAGCACCTTGTTTGATATCGTTGCCTCACTGCAAAACGACGGAAGCGCCACAATGGGTGGCTGCCTGATCACCCGCAAAGCGGATGATTGGCGGATCACGCGCGAATATAGTGCCGTGCGCGATCTGGCGTGCAAAACGACAGAGCTTTGGGATGGTCGTTGGACCATCGACGGACCCCATGACCACACGCTTGTCGTGCGGGCCCTTGGTGACGGCATCCATCATTGCACTGAATGGCGCGAGGTCGGTTTGCCACGCACATCACTGATCGCAACACCGGCCATTTGGCATGGAGATGAACTGATCGCCGCCCCTTTTGCCGGTTTACGTAACGGATGGTCCGCACAGATTGCCGCGGATTTCCATCAACATGCGTTTGCGCATTGAAGATTAACGTTTTGCCTCTATTTTAGATGAAACGCTTATGCGGCGACTCTGTCGCCTCATTTCCCGATATCAAAGGAGTTTTTCCCTTGGGCAACGCGCGTAACATGGTCTTTTGGGTCGTCCTGTTCCTGATGGTGCTGGCGCTGTTTAACCTTTTCAGCAGCCCCCCCGGATCAGCCAACTCAGAGGCTCGCAGCTATTCCGAATTTGTCGAAGCCGTGGAAGGTGGCCGGGTCACCAACGTGGTGATTGACGGCGAAAATGTGCGGTTTGAGGAAGGCGGACGCACCTATTCAACGATCATGCCGCAGGATGCGGAGGTGACAAACCTGCTGATCGAGGCGGATGTGCCGGTTTCTGCCCGTAGCCAGGAAACCTCTGTTTTCCAATCCTTTATCGTCAGCCTGTTGCCATTCCTCTTGCTGATTGGTGTCTGGATTTACTTCATGAACCGCATGCAAGGCGGTGGCAAAGGTGGCGCGATGGGCTTTGGCAAATCGCGGGCAAAATTGCTGACCGAAAAGCATGGGCGCGTCACATTTGATGATGTGGCGGGTATTGATGAAGCCAAGGAAGAACTCGAAGAGATTGTTGAGTTCCTGCGGAACCCGCAGAAGTTCAGCCGCTTGGGCGGCAAGATCCCGAAAGGCGCGCTGCTCGTAGGCCCTCCAGGTACCGGTAAAACGCTGCTCGCACGCGCGATTGCGGGCGAGGCGGGTGTGCCGTTCTTTACGATTTCCGGTTCTGACTTTGTCGAAATGTTTGTGGGTGTCGGAGCGTCACGTGTCCGCGACATGTTCGAACAGGCCAAAAAGAACGCGCCATGTATCGTCTTTATCGATGAGATTGATGCTGTGGGTCGATCCCGCGGTGCGGGCTACGGCGGCGGCAATGATGAGCGTGAACAGACGCTCAACCAGCTTCTGGTTGAGATGGATGGTTTTGAAGCCAATGAAGGTGTGATCATCGTCGCTGCGACCAACCGCCGTGACGTTCTTGACCCTGCTTTGCTGCGCCCCGGTCGTTTCGACCGTCAGGTGACCGTGCCGAACCCCGACATCAAAGGGCGTGAAAAGATCCTCGGCGTGCATGCCCGCAAAATCCCTCTGGGTCCCGATGTCGACCTGCGCATCATCGCACGCGGCTCACCCGGCTTCTCCGGCGCTGACCTTGCCAACCTTGTAAACGAAGCTGCCTTGATGGCGGCGCGTGTTGGGCGGCGATTTGTCACGATGGTCGATTTCGAAGCGGCCAAAGACAAGGTCATGATGGGTGCGGAACGTCGGTCGATGGTCATGACCGCCGAACAAAAGGAAATGACGGCCTATCACGAGGCAGGCCATGCCATTGTCGGGATCACATTGCCGAAATGCGACCCGGTCTATAAGGCGACGATCATTCCGCGCGGCGGTGCGCTGGGCATGGTGATGAGCTTGCCTGAGATGGACCGCCTGAACATGTTCAAGGATGAGTGCCATCAGCGCCTTGCGATGATGATGGCCGGCAAGGCTGCCGAGATCATCAAATATGGTGAGGACGAAGTCTCAAACGGCCCGGCTGGTGACATTCAGCAGGCCAGCCAACTGGCTCGCGCGATGGTTTTGCGCTGGGGCATGTCCGAGAAGGTGGGCAATATCGACTACGCCGAGGCCCATGAAGGTTATCAGGGCAATACGGCAGGTCTGTCGGTCTCTGCCAGCACCAAGGAGCTGATTGAGGACGAGGTGCGCAGCTTTATTCAGCAGGGCTATGAACGTGCGCGTGAGATCATTCTGGAGCGCAACGAAGAGTTCGAGCGTTTGGCGCAAGGCCTGTTGGAATACGAAACGCTGACCGGTGACGAAATTGAGCGTGTAATCCGTGGTGAGCCACCACAAGCAGGCGACGATGCCGATGAGACACCACCATCTGGTGGCACACCGTCAGTCACGGCCATTCCGAAAACCAAACCGAAAAAGCCGCCGCGCGAACCTGATGCGGGGCTCGAACCAGAGCCATCAGTCTAACAATAAGACGCCGCCCAACAGGGCGGCGTTTTCGTTCGAGACGATCAGCATCGTTTGGCGCCTTCTTTGCATTGAGAGAAGCACCGACTGATTTGATAAATCCACAAAGTTGCCGCGACTGCTTGCCTATCGGGATTGGTGCTGGCACGACTGGCGCGAACAGGCTGGTGCGCATACGCAAAGCCGGATGCTTCAAAAGGATTTGTGATGCCCGCACTCGTGCCGACCGAGATTATTGGTGAAGTCACGTGGATCGGTTTGGTGCCGGATCGCGATGCATCTCTCAAGTCGCGGGCCATAACGTCGGCACAACTGACATTTGCAGGTATCCCGGGTGAGGCTCATGGCGGCCTGACCCGGCCATCATGTTCACGTGTGGTCAGCCAATATCCGAAGGGGACGGAGATTCGGAATGTACGGCAGCTTTCGGTCTTGTCAGCGGAAGAACTGGCGGAGATTGCAGATGCCTGCGGCCTCGCCGCGCTTGACCCGGCCATGGCCGGAGCATCGTTGGTCATCAGCGGCATCCCCGATTTCACGCATGTGCCTCCGTCCTCACGGCTGCAATTCGTGTCCGGCGCGACCATCGTTGTTGATATGGAAAACCGCCCATGTCATTTGCCCGCAAAGGTCATCAATGCTGATCATCCGGGTGCTGGCGACAGGTTTAAGGCTGCAGCGAAGGGTAAGCGCGGGGTAACCGCCTGGGTCGAGCGCGAGGGTGGAGTGAAAGTTGCCGATAGCGTGCGGCTGCACGTACCTGACCAGCGCGCATGGCGCCCATAGGTTTCCCATCCGAAACGCCCTGGGGTTTTCCCGCCGATTCCAGGAGCGAAAATGTCGCAATCACGGTGCATGTCACCCCACACGACGGATAGAAGCATCCACAAGAGAGGCGTGGCATTTGCCCCAAGGTCAGGGAAGGCTTTCATGGAATACAAGTCCGATATCGAGATTGCGCGCTCGGCGCAAAAACGGCCCATTCAGGAAATTGGCGCCAAGCTGGGCATCGAAAGCGATGATCTGCTGCCCTATGGCCACGACAAGGCCAAAGTCAGCCAGCGTCTGATCGACAGCGTGCAGGACCGGCCTGATGGTAAGTTAATCCTTGTGACCGCGATCAACCCAACGCCTGCGGGCGAAGGCAAGACGACCACGACTGTCGGCTTGGGCGACGGTCTGAATGCCATTGGCAAGAAGGCGGCGATTTGTATTCGCGAGGCCTCTCTTGGCCCTTGCTTTGGCATGAAGGGCGGTGCGGCTGGTGGCGGTTATGCGCAGGTGGTGCCGATGGAGGATATGAACCTGCACTTCACAGGAGACTTCCACGCGATCACGAGCGCGCATAACCTGCTCTCGGCGATGATCGACAACCATATCTATTGGGGCAATGCGCTGGAGATCGATATCCGTCGCGTGACCTGGCGGCGTGTCTTGGATATGAATGACCGTGCTTTGCGGCAGATCACGACCTCTCTGGGCGGTGTCGCCAACGGCTTCCCACGCGAAGCCGGGTTTGACATCACCGTTGCGTCCGAGGTCATGGCGATCCTCTGCCTCGCCCGCAATCTTGAAGACCTGCAAAAGCGACTCGGCGATATCATCGTGGCCTACCGCCGTGACCGCAGCCCGGTCTATTGCCGGGACATCAAGGCGGATGGCGCGATGACGGTGCTTTTGAAAGACGCGATGCAACCCAATCTGGTGCAGACTCTAGAGAACAACCCGGCCTTTGTGCATGGCGGGCCGTTTGCGAATATCGCGCATGGCTGTAACTCGGTTACGGCCACGACCACGGCGCTGAAACTTGCGGATTATGTCGTGACGGAGGCGGGTTTTGGCGCTGATCTGGGTGCCGAGAAGTTCATGAACATCAAATGCCGCAAGGCCGGGCTCGCTCCATCCTGCGTTGTTGTCGTGGCGACGGTGCGGGCGATGAAGATGAATGGTGGCGTCGCAAAGGCTGATCTGGGGCCGGAGAATGTTGATGCGGTGAATGCAGGTTGTGCAAATCTGGGCCGCCATATTGAGAATGTGAAATCCTTTGGTGTGCCGGTTGTGGTCGCGATCAACCATTTTGTCACCGATACGGATTCAGAGATTGATGCGGTGAAGGCCTATGTGACCACCCAAGGGGCTGAGGCCATTCTCTGCAAGCATTGGGCACTGGGGTCTGAAGGCACCAAGGCGCTGGCCACCCGCGTAGCCGAGATTGCCGATGCGGATGAGGCGAATTTTGCGCCGATCTATCCTGATGACATGCGTCTTTTTGAGAAGATCGAGACGATTGCCAAACGCATTTACCGGGCCGATGAGGTGATTGCCGACAGCAAGATCCGTGATCAGTTGAAGGCCTGGGAAGAGCAGGGTTATGGGGATCTGCCTGTCTGTATGGCCAAGACCCAGTATAGTTTCACTACTGATCCGAATTTGCGTGGGGCGCCAACCGGCCATGCTGTGCCGGTCCGTGAAGTGCGCCTGAGCGCTGGGGCAGGTTTCATTGTTGCGATTTGTGGGGAGATCATGACGATGCCGGGTCTGCCTCGCGTGCCTTCGGCGGAGGCGATCATGCTGAATGATGCGGGCCAGATTGAAGGGTTGTTTTAGGTCGGTTGGGACGACGCTCGTCCCGGGTGGACCCGGGACATCGCCCCGCCCACCCTCCCATTTGCCTCCGGCGGAGGTATTTTTGAACATGAGAAGAATGCGATGACAGCGACAGTGATTGACGGAAAAGCATTTGCGGCCAAGGTGCGGGGGCAGGTGGGTGAACATGTGGCCCGCCTGAAAGAGGAACATGGGATCACACCTGGTTTGGCCGTTGTGCTGGTGGGCGAAGATCCGGCAAGCCAAGTCTATGTTCGCTCCAAGGGGAAGATGACCGTTGAGGTTGGGATGGCCTCTTTCGAGCATCGATTGGATGCCGGAACCACGGAAGCGGATTTGCTGGCGATCATTGACCAGTTGAACAACGATCCGAAGGTGCACGGCATTCTTGTGCAATTGCCGCTCCCCGATCATTTGGACAGCGATCTTGTCATCAATCGCATTGATCCGGCCAAGGATGTCGATGGCTTTCATATCTCGAATGTGGGGCTGTTGGGGACCGGTCAGAAGAGCATGGTACCTTGTACGCCACTGGGATGTCTGATGATGCTGCGGGACCTTCACGGGTCGCTTTCGGGCAAGCATGCGGTCGTGGTGGGCCGGTCGAATATCGTGGGCAAGCCGATGGCGCAGCTTCTATTGGGCGACAGTTGTACCGTGACGATTGCACATTCGCGGACCACGGATTTGCCTGACGTGGTCCGGCAGGCGGATATTGTCGTGGCGGCCGTTGGTCGCCCGCAGATGATCCCAGGCGACTGGATTAAGGAAGGTGCCACTGTGATCGATGTGGGCATCAACCGTATTGCAAAACCCGATGGCGGTACGCGACTGGTCGGCGATGTGGACTACGACAGTTGCGCTGAGCGTGCTGGCGCGATCACACCGGTGCCGGGTGGCGTGGGACCGATGACAATCGCCTGTCTTTTGGCGAATACGGTGACCGCCTGCTGCCGCGCGCATGGGCTGCCCGAGCCCGAGGGCCTGACTGCTTGACCAAACGTCAACCGATACACCCTAACGTTGTTCGGTGAGGTTTGGTTCGCTATGAAAACGTATGCAAGGTGCATTTCCGCCATCGAAAACATATACTTCATGGGGATTAAGGCTGCTTCTTCTGACGGGCGCTGCCATCATCTTTGCGCTACTGGGTCCGTTTGGCACCTATGAGGCTCTGACCCTCGCGGGCCGCTTCGTTTATTGGTTTATCTTACTGGCTGCGGCCGATGTTTGCATTCGGCTCACGCACCGCATTGTGGAGCGTTATGGTGTGGTGAGTGGTCGAGCAGGGCATTTGGCCCAATGTGCAATCTGTTTTACCATCCTGTTTTCACCATCTGCATGGGCGCTGAGCAGCCTTTTCGACGGTGGGTTGTGGGATTTATCCGGGTTCGTGATCTTTGCAGGCAATATCGGGGGCCTTGCTGCCACGATGGGTGTGTTGACGTTCTTCTTTTGGGGCGCGAAGGAAGATGAGGTGCGCAGCCGTGCGCGGCTTTATGACCGTCTGCCGTTGCCGACCAAGGCATCCATCATGCGCCTGACCGTGGATGATCACTATGTCGATGTTTATCTCGATGACGGTACCCAGCACCGTGTGCTGATGCGGCTGACGGATGCAATCCGCGAGATGGACGGCGCGCCGGGTTTTTGTACGCATCGGTCGCATTGGGTGTCGACCGAGCATATCACGAGCGCTGTCAAAGAGAAGAACCGCGAATTTGTCGTTTTGGCCGATGGTACGCAGGTGCCTGTCAGTAAGACCTACCGCGAAGATGTACTCGCTGCGGGGTTTCTGTAAGCGGCACGGCGATTGCCTTTCGTCCGGTCAGCACGGCCACGGCCTTGGGGCCAAAGAGCTTGCGCAAATCGGGCGCGTTGCATGATAACCCGCCGGTATAGGCGCCATAGGCCGGAAGGATCAGCCGGTTCTGATCGTAAACAAAGGTGGGCCTGCTGCGCCCGGTGAGCCGGTGTTTGGGGTGGTAATGTCCGGAAACCTCGGCCTTTTCCGGCGTGGCGATATGCCGGAAGGTCAGCGTACCGATTTTGATCTGTGCCAGATGCGCACCACCCAGATCGACCGGGCCGGGGTCGTGGTTGCCCTCGATCCAGATCCATTCGCGACCGGCCTGCAGTCCCGTCAACAGAAAGCGCATGTCCTCATGCAGGCTTTGGGCCGCATCCAGATCATCGAAACTGTCGCCAAGGCAAATGACCGTCTGCGGGTTCAAGCGCCGAATGTCGTCCTGCAGTTTTTCAAGTGTTTCCTGCACTTCATAGGGGGGCAGCATGAAGCCGCTGCGCCGGGCAATCCGATCAGATTTGCCTAAGTGAAGATCGGAAACGCACAAGCACCGCTGATCAGGCAGATAGAGCGCGCCGGTAGGCAGGGCGGTGCAACGCGTGCCGCAAAGGATGAAGTTGTGGCCGTTCATGATCTGTTCTTTGGCCGATTGCAGGCCGTCCATCAAGCCTTATTCGACACCGATCTCGGCTAGCAGGCGTTCGGCCTCTTCTTCCAGCATGCGGTCCTGCGCGGCACCGGCCAAGGCGATGCGCCCCTGTTCAAGGAACATCGGCAAGGAGAGAGGCGTCACCCGGTCAAGCTGTACATGGTCAATGCGGCCTGCCGTGCGTGCCAGCATTTCCTCGATCCGCCCGAAATCGACAAGGCCGCGCATCGCCTCTTCGCGCGTTATCTGCAGCATAAGGTGGTCGGGGTCGTACTTTGCCAGGGTGTCGTAAAGGATGTCCGACGAAAACGTCGCCTGTCGTCCGGTTTTGCGGCTTTGTGGCAGGTTCCGTTCGATTAGACCGGCAATGGTGGCTGCGGCGCGGAACGTCTTTTTCATCACCGCGTTGCCTGACAACCATGTTTCGAAATCAGCGCGCAGATTTGACGCCTGAAAAAGCGGGGCAGGATCGTGTACCGGCTCTAACCCCCAGACGAGCGTGGCGTAATCATTGGCAACAAAACCCAGCGGGTCGAGCCCGAGTTCCTCCATTCGTTGGGTCAGTAACATGCCGAGCGTCTGCATCGCATTGCGCCCGGCAAAACCATAGGCGCAAACATGGTGGCGGCCCTCATGCGGGAAGGTCTCGACAAGGATCCGGTCCGCCTCGGGCAGTTTTGAGACCGCACGGTGCAGGTGCAGCCATTCGGCTGTATGCGCCGGCAGATCGGGCCAGGCATCCTGCTTGAACATAGCTAAGATGCGCTGCGACAATTGGGTGGAATTGGCGAACTTGGTCCCCATGAAGGTGGCAATCTTTGGCGTCTTATCGCCGCGCCGCGTGACTTGCACGGTCATTTCCTTCATGCTTTCGTAACGCACAACTTGCCCGCCGATCAGGAACGTATCACCAGGGGTGAGCGTCGCTGCAAAGTTCTCTTCGACCTCACCCAGCGGTTTGAAATTGCCCTTCATCCTGACCTTCAACGTGTCCGTGTCCTGGATCGTGCCGATATTCATGCGAATGCGCTGCGCCGCACGCGGGTCGCGCAATTGCCACATGCCACCGGCGTTTTGCACCAGCCGTTTCCATTTGTCATAGGCGCGCAGGGCGTAGCCGCCCGTGGCGCAGAATTCGAGGCAATCGTCAAATTCTGCGCGGGTTAAGGTGCGGAAGCTGCCGACACTCTTTACCTCGGCAAAGAGCAGATCAGCGTCAAATGGACCCGTGCAGGCGGTGATCAGGATGTGTTGGCACAGTACGTCGCGCGGCCCCGGCCCCTTGGGATCGCCGTCAAGATCGTGTGCCTTGACCGCATCGAGGGCCGCGACGCATTCGACCACCTCAAACCGGTTTGCCGGGACCAACAGCGCCTTTGAAGGCGCGTTGTAGCGGTGGTTGGCCCGTCCGATCCGCTGTACGAGTCGCTTCACATTCTTCGGCGCACCCACCTGCACCACCAGATCGACATCGCCCCAATCGATGCCCAGATCGAGGCTGCCGGTGCAAACAACCGCACGCAGGTCACCATTCACCATCGCGGCCTCGACACGCTCACGCTGTTCCCGCGCGAGAGAGCCGTGATGGATGCCGATGGGCAGATCGTCCGTATTGGCAAGCCACAGATTGTGAAAGAAAATCTCGGCCTGTGCGCGCGTGTTGTGGAAGATCAGTGTGATCTTGTGCTTCTTGACCTCCTCAAGAACCGCCGCGATCGCGTATTTTGCGCCTCCGCCGGTCCAAGGTGGTTTCTCGTCAGTCAACAGCATGGAAATGTCCGGGTCAGGTCCCGGATCGGCGTTGATAATCGCGCATGGATCGGGCTGGCGCGCGAGTTCTGCGGCAATAGCGCCAGGATCTTCGACCGTGGCCGACAGCCCCACACGCCGCAGATTAGGCGCGAGCGTTTGCAACCGGCTGAGCGCCAGCATCAATTGATCGCCCCGCTTACTTTCGCTGAGCGCGTGGATCTCGTCGACAATAATCCGCTCCAGCCCTTTGAAAACGCGCGGTGCGTCTTCATAGCTCGTCAAAAGTGCGAGGGATTCTGGCGTGGTCAGAAGAATATGCGGTGGGTCCGCCCGCTGCCGTCGCTTTTGCGTGTATGAGGTATCGCCGGTCCGGTCTTCGATCCGGATTTGCAGACCCATCTCATCAACAGGTGTGCGCAGGTTGCGCCGGATGTCAGCCGCCAGCGCCTTGAGCGGCGAGACGTAGAGCGTGTGCAGTCCGTCATGCGCACCCCCGCTCAGTTCGATCAGCGACGGGAGAAAACCTGCGAGCGTCTTGCCGCCGCCCGTCGGCGCGATGAGCAACAGGGCGGGCGCACTCGCTTGATCGAGCATGGCTTGCTGATGAGGGTGAATGCTCCAACCGCGCCGTGCAAACCAGTCTTCAAAATGCGGGGGTAGGGCGGTCATGGGGCTAAACTGCTTTGCAGGCGCTGCGGGTCAAGACCCATTCGCAAGCCGCGACCGTGGTTTGAGATTGTGGATGGCGGTCTGGACCGCTTGGGGCAGGGCCGCGTCATCCGGGGCCAGGTCCATTGCTGCGGCGACATCCTTGACCAGAATGCCGATCGTGTTGTCTGGTGCATAGCCGTCGCGCGCGAACTCAATCTCATCAAACCCCGATGCGAGCCAATTCTGGCCCGAGGCTTTGTGAATGAGTTTGAGCAATCGATCCTCATCAAGGCCCGCCTCTTCAGCCCAATCGAGCACCAGCCGGGTCATCGCGGTATGAGACGCCGCAAGCAGATTGTTGAGCACCTTTGCAGTCATACCTGCGCCATAGTCACCCATCTGATGGATCTCTTGCCCCATCGCCTGCAGCAGCGGCTGCACCTTGGATATGTCACCACCGGTCATGAAGGTCAGCGTGCCGGCATCGGCTTTGACCTGCGCCCCGGACATGGGCGCGTCTGTCAGCGCGATGTGATCGGGGATACGCCCTCTTAGACCGATGACGTATTTCGGCGAAAGCGTAGAGCAGATGATGACATGTCGTAGAGACTTTGCCTGGCTGATCACGGCCTGATCGTCAAAAAGCAAAGCATCTGTTTCCGCCGCATCGCGCACAACGCTGATCAGCATTGTCAGCCCATCGCAAAATGCATCGATATCCGTTCCCACGCCGTCAATAGGCCGGATATCATAGCCACGCGCGTCAAACCCTGCCTTGCGTAGATTGGCGAGCATGCCGGTCCCCATCCGTCCGCAACCGGCAACGCCGATAATCTCGTCCATGCCGCTCCCCCAACAAAAAACCTCCCGCCAGATTAGGGGGAGGTTTCTGAATTGGGAATGTCCGGAAGCCGGTTAGTGGATGATATCCTCTTCCTTGACGAACATGTTCGCCCAGGCGCGGTCAATCAGTTCGGGTGACATCTGGTAGGGGATGCCCTCAAATTCGCAGATCGAGATCATCTGATCGATCAGGAAGATCGGCTGATAGTTCGCATAGACGCTGTCGATCTCGGGGTAGCGTACGTTCAAGAGATGCACGAGCGTTTCCTCGTCCAGAGGCATCTTGCGCTTGCGCGCGACCATGGCAAAGATCTTGAGGAAGTCTTCCTGGTTCGGGCCGTCGATCTTGATCTTGTAAAAGATCCGGCGCAAGGCCGCCTTGTCGAAGATCGCGTTCGGGTGGAAGTTGGTTGAGAAGACGACCAGAGTATCAAACGGTACCTCGAACTTTTCACCGGATTGCAGGGCAAGGATATCCTTGCTTTCTTCCAGTGGAACAATCCAGCGGTTCACAAGGGTCTGTGGCGGTTCAGCCTGACGGCCAAGGTCGTCCACGATAAAGATGCCGCCGGTGGATTTCAGCTGCAGCGGCGCCTGATAGGTCCGCGCGGTCGGGTTGTAGACCAGATCGAGCATCGAAAGTGACAATTCACCACCGGTAATCACCGTGGGCCGTTCGCAGCGGACATAGCGCGTATCGAACCGGCCAGAGGTGCGGCGCAGACTGTTGGGGTCGTCCACGTCCTCTTCGGCAGCGCTGTGTACAATCGGGTCGTAGACCGTGATCACCTGACCGGAATACTCGATAGCACGTGGTACATAGATCTTATCACCCAGTGCGTCACGAATACCGTTCGAGATCGAGGATTTCCCGTTACCGGGTGGGCCATACATCAGGATCGAGCGCCCGGCGCTGACCGCGGGACCAAGGTTGGATAGCAGGTCATCGGGCAGAACCAGATGCCCCATCGCCGTCTGCAACTGGTCGCGGGTGATCTGGATATTGCGGATCGACTGGCGCTGGATCTGCTCGCGGTAGATTTCAAGCGGGACAGGCATCGCACCGTAGTATTCGGACTGGGCGAGCGCGTCCAAGGCTCGGGCGCGGCCCGCATCGGTCAGCTGATAACCCATCTCGTTGCCGCTATTGGCGTTCAACGTACCCGTCGCCTCAAGCAAGCGTTGACCACGCGCCATATCCACAAGCTCTTGCGTCACGGGGATCGGCAGGCAGATGGCGCGGCTGATGACCGATACCAGGTCAAGGTTCATGCGGAACATCGTCTTGATCAGGATGTCGCGCATCATCGCCATCGGCAACAGCATCCCTTCAAGGCTACGCGGTGCTGGGGGTGCCATCACGGAGGAGGTTTGAACGTTCATAATCGACCCACCTGTCAATCAAATGATCACGTACCGAGGCATGCTGCGGCGTTACATTCTCACAATACAGCCTATTGTGGCCAAATAGTGAATAAAGATGTTCCAGTATGAGGCATTGCTCCAGCCTCAGCGATATACCGCCACCAAAAGCAGATAGAACAAGAGCGTCATGCTCAGCACAAGTCCTTTGGGGAAGGCAAGATCAAGCCCGAAGAGCCCCCCGCGCAGGTCGCTGCGCCGTGCGGTCCAGCTTTCCCAATCCGGCGCAAGACTGCGCAGGGGGGTGAAGCGAAAAAGGCTGTGCGTGATGATCCCGGCAAAGCTGGCGGCGGCGAAGACGATCAAAATCAGACGCCAATCGGCAACAGCGAAATAGGGCGACATGGCGGCATACATCTTGGCGTCACCCCCGCCCATCAACCGCAACGCCCAAAGCGCCATGCCGATAACCAGTACGATCGGGCCGTGTATCAGGTGCCAGAAGTAGTCGGGAAAACCCAGTGCGAATGGACCGAGCACGACAAAGGCCGCAAACAGAACCATCATCGACTGGTTAGTGATCTTCATGCGTTTCATGTCGCTCCACGACACGAAAATCGCAATCGGAATGACGGCAGGAAGAAACCAGTACGCTGCCGCTGCCGTCAAACCCATCTGTTTGTCTTACGCGTTGTTTTCCAGCGCTTCGAGCGCGCGTACCGCAGGCTCAAAATACTGGGGATGCGTTTCAATCGCTTCGTTCAGAAGCGACTTGCCGATTGTGACGTCGTTTTGCTTGATCGCGGCCAGTGCCATGGTGTGCATCAATTGGGCACGCTCGATCTGCGTCATCCGAACCACAGGCAGCGTGTATTCACGCTGTGCGCCGCGTGCCAGGACCAGATTATTCTTGGCGGTGAACATGTTGTCATTGAAGCGTAGCGCATCGATGAAGAGCCGCTCTGCCCCCGCGTAGTCGCCTCGGGTCAGCTTTGAATAACCCCAGTTGTTGTAAACGGATGCTGGCCGTGTGGTCAGACCCACGGCGATTTCATAAAAACTGTCGGCCTTGTCCCATTGTTGACGGCTGTCTGCCACCATCGCCTCAAGCCGGTAGCGCTTGAATGTCTCGTAGGTGGGCGGGATTGTGTTCAGCGTCGCCGCGGCGTCGTCCCATTCGTTTGCACGAATATAGGCGTCAGCCAGTTCAACCCGATCTTCATTGGTCGATTCACCATGCGCGACAACCGCCTGCCAGGCTGCGATGCCTTCTTGCGGTCGCTTGGCCCGGATAAGTGACTTCGCCAGTCCACGTTGCAGATCGATGCGGCCGGGGTCATTCGCGTTGGCACCAGCGAAATAGTTGACCGCCTCATTGGGGTCACCAACTGTGAGCATCACCTCGTTGAGGTTGCTTTCATCAACAACGTTCAGATCCTGTAGCGCGCGTTCAACGTCTGCCTCAGTATTTGGGGGTGTGCATGCGGCCAGCCCCAGAGCTGCCGCGCTCAGCGTCATGATGGTCATGTGGCGCATGTTTCTGCGTCCTTTTACTGCTCTTGCCTATAAGTCCGACGTGAGAGCGAAATCGCCAGGACCACGTCGGATCAGATTGAAGTTCTGATTTTGTTGTATCTCATTATTGTCCGGATTTTCCAATTTTGCGAGTGCTAAGCGCAAGTTATCCCGAATTTCGTCTGAATTTCCGTTGTCTGCGGCAAATGCGCGTCGGAAAACTTCGCTCGCTTCGGCGATTTGGCCCGTTTCCATCAGGATCACGCCCAGATTGTTCCATGCTGGCGGAAAAGTGGGGTCTTCGGCAACGGCGCGGCGCAACCATTCCTCGGCTTGTCCCAAACGTCCAAGGTTCAGGTTTGCCGACCCGATGGCCGACATTGTATCGACGTTCAGCCCCTGCTGAAGAGCCGCCCGATTATACGCTTTCAGGGCAAGTTCATATTCGCCAGCATCCATCAGGCGATGGCCGACGATCAGGTTATCCTCGGTACTTGGTCCGGCAACACCGGGCGCGAAGACACCATTTGTCGAACGATTAAGGCCGCCCGTTTCACAGGCGGCCAGGATGACCAGGAAAAGGCCGCATATGGCCCGTGTTAGATGCATGGGCAGTCTTGCTTAAGCCAGGTTCTTAACGATGGCATAGATCGATGGACCAATCAGGATCACCATAAGCGGCGGCACGGTCAGCATCATCGTCGCCAGCGTCATTTTGGTCGGCAGTTTGTTTGCTGCTTCCTCGGCACGCATCACGCGTTTGTCGCGCATTTCCGACGAATAGACCCGCAACGCATCGGCGATTGACGTACCAAACTGCTGCGACTGGACCAGCACGGTCACAAAGCTGGTGATGTCAGGCACGCCACAACGTTCAGACATATCCCGCAGGACGGTGTTCTTGTCCTTGCCGGCTTTGACCTCTTGGCTGACAATCTCGAACTCGTCCGACAAGTCCGGGAATCCGGCGCGCAATTCGTTAGAGACTCGCACGATGGATTG
This sequence comes from Cognatiyoonia sp. IB215182, assembly GCF_033963905.1. NCBI lineage: Bacteria > Pseudomonadati > Pseudomonadota > Alphaproteobacteria > Rhodobacterales > Paracoccaceae > Cognatiyoonia > Cognatiyoonia sp. IB215182. Next base: position 59,366 of record NZ_JAXBMB010000002.1, on the reverse strand, counting down.
GTCCAGCGACTGACCGGCTTCCACGCAGACCAGCAACATATCGAGGCTGTCGGGAAAACCGTTCGTAATTTCTTGCTGGCGCGTCGCCTTGCGGCGGGTGACCCAGTATTTCGGCAAGAAGTATCCAAGAATGCCTGGGATGCCGATCATCATGACAAGTTGCTGCGTCTCAACCGTCACCTGCGACATCTTGATCAATGCATAAATCGTGCCGCCAACGAGGCCGAAGATACCCAGTGCAAACTGCACGAAATGGAAGATACGCACCGCGTTGGGGCTGCGATAACCGGCCTGCATGAGGTTCAGTTTTGACGCGGAGTATTCTTCTTCGTTCTGTGGTTCGAGGAAGTTGGAGTACTTTTCCAGCTTGTCCCGGCCGCTCGCCGCGCGCAGATTATCACCCTTGGCCGTTTTGCCCACGCTTGCCGCGTTGGACGCGCGCAACTTATCAAGCGGGTCAACTTCACGCTTGAGGAGGACGGGAAGGGTGATCAGGATCAGGAATACCCCGAGCAGACCCACGATCATCAAGGGGCCGAAAGGCCCCAGGACGTCGATTATCATGGTTTGAATAGCTTCCATTTGCCTATCCTCAGACCTTGATGTTCACAAGTGAGCGCATGACGATGATATTGAGTACCAGAAATGCCGCAATGACAAAACAGGCCGGAATAAAGAGCGGGCTTTCCATCACCTCGTCAAAGTAGTTTGGCTGCACCACGTTAATGCCGATCAGCGCCAGGATCGGGAAGGCCGACAAAAGGTTGCCTGACCATTTTGCCTCGGCAGTGATGGCCTTAACCCGCCGGAAGAGGCGGAAACGCGCCCGGATCACCTTGGCCAGACCATCCAGGATCTCGGCAAGGTTACCACCGGATGTCTGCTGGATGTTCACAGCAACCGCGAGAAACCGCAAATCCTGGTTGTCGAGGCGCTCTGCCATCGCTTTCAGTGTTTCACCCATGTCGCGACCATAGGCTGCTTCATCCGACACCATCCCCATTTCCGTTCCCAGCGGGTCAGGTACTTCCCTGGCTACGATGGCAATCGCGTTGGAGAACGGGTGGCCCACCCGCAGCGAACGTACCATAAGTTCAACGGCTTCTGGCAACTGCTCGCCAATCATGGCCATCCGCTTGTTGGCCTTGCTGTTGATCCACACATAAACGCCGCCAACACCCATCAACACGGAAACAAGTATCCGGATCGGGAGGCTGACAGCGGTCAGAATTGTCAGCATGCCAAAGGCTGCAGCACTGACAACAAACATCAACAGGATGATCTGCATCGGCGTGAAGGCGATATTGGCCATCTGCGCCTTGTTCGCCAGCATCGAATAGATCGGGATGCTTTGCGACCGCATATGCTGGGTCATCTCCTTGCGGAGTTGCTCCAGAACCTGTTCGCGGCTGCCGCCCTTTTCAAGCATGTCGAGACGGCGGTTCACCTTGCCGTCCATGCTGATCGATTTGCCAAAGATGACCAGATAGGCACCTTGGACAAGCGCCAGAACGGCGATGAAGATCAGAATGTAGATGAGTGGTTCAGCAGATATCATCCGTTGTTACTCCGCAACCATGGGTTCGAAGATCGCTGGTGGCAGATCGTATCCCCAAAGCTTAAACCGTTCCGAGAAGTGGCTGCGCACGCCCGTTGCCGTGAAATGGCCGATGATCTTGTTATCAGGGGTCAGGCCGACACGCTGATAGCGGAAGATTTCTTGCATCGAAATCACGTCGCCTTCCATGCCGGTAATCTCGGTCACGGAAACCATGCGGCGCGAACCGTCCTGGAGGCGTGACGCCTGCACAATCAGGTTCACAGCCGAGGAAATCTGGCTGCGCATTGCTTTGATCGGCATTTCGATCCCGGCCATCGCGATCATGTTCTCCAGACGTGAGATACCATCGCGGGCAGAGTTGGCGTGGATTGTGGTCATCGACCCGTCGTGGCCCGTGTTCATGGCTTGCAGCATGTCGATGACTTCTTCACCACGGGTTTCCCCCACAATGATGCGGTCGGGGCGCATCCGCAGCGCGTTTTTCAGACAGTCGCGCTGCGAAACGCCACCTTTGCCTTCCACGTTGGGTGGCCGGCTTTCCATCCGGCCCACATGGGTCTGTTGCAGTTGGAGTTCCGCCGTATCCTCGATCGTCAGGATGCGTTCGGCGTCGTCGATGAAACCTGAAAGCGCATTCAACGTCGTCGTCTTACCTGAACCCGTACCGCCTGACACAATGACGTTCAAACGTGTGGACACCGCGGCCTGCAGATAGGCCGCCATTTCTTCGGTGAAGGCGCCGAACTTGATCAGCTCTTCAATTCCTAGTTTGTCTTTTTTGAATTTACGAATCGAGACGAGCGAGCCATCGACCGCAATGGGTGGCACCATCGCGTTAAAGCGCGAGCCGTCAGCCAAACGGGCGTCAACATAGGGGTTGGATTCATCAACACGCCGGCCCACAGCCGAAACGATCTTGTCAATGATCCGCAGGAGGTGCCGCTCATCCTTGAACGTAATATCGGTCAGTTCCAGCTTACCGTTGCGTTCCACAAAGATCTGTTGCGGGCCGTTAACCAGAATATCGTTGACGGTTTCGTCTTTCAGCAATGTCTCAAGAGGCCCGAGGCCTGTGACCTCAAAAAACAGGTCCTGGCTGAGCGATTGACGTTCTTCGCGGTTAAGGACGATGCCCATCTCTTCAAGAGACTCATTGGCAATCGCGTTGATCTCTGTCCGCAATTCCTGCTCGGAAGCGGTTTCCAGCGCGGCAAGGTTGAGGTTGTCCAGCAGGGATTTGTGCAGTTCCAGCTTGATTTCCTGCAGCCGTTCCTTGCGCCGCTTTTCCTTGTCCATTGGGCCCGCGCTTGCCGGTTTTTTGGCGGGCATCGCCTTCATCAAAGACTGACGCTGTTCCTCGGGCTGGGCCGTTGCGACTGGGGCGATATTGATCTTTGGCACGCCGGGCGCGGTTGTGTTCGCCGCTGGTGTCTTGGGGGCACTTGGTTTTTTGTATTTCGAAAACATGAAGTTAACTCCTAGCTTCGTGCTTCTACGGCGTCGGCCTGATTGACATCATGCACTGATTTCGCAAGTTTCATGATCTCTTTGCGCAATGGGTTCTTTCCCAAACCTTCCGCCAAGGGCGTCCCGTGATCGGCACTCTGTGCGACCGGTTTGCCCCCATCTGGCAACAAAACCTCGACGGAGATGCCCAGGCTTTCCGACAGCCGCTTCACACGGGCCTTCCCGTTCAGATCGGTGAAGCCCGGCGCCCGGTTTAGGACAAAGCGGATTTTTTCAAAAGGCAGGTCTTCGGATTGCAGTGCCCGCTTGAGGCGCAGCGTATTCTGCGCGGAACGCATGTCGAGCTCGATCATCGCAAAATAGACATGCGCCATCTCAAGCACTGTTTGTGACCATTCCACCATGGTCGATGGCATGTCGATGATCACATAATCGAAATTGACGCGCGCCATTTCGACCACGCGCTCGATATCCTCGGGCGAGATCATATCGAGCGGGATCATATCGGTGGGCGAGGTCAGCACATGCAGTTTCTCGCCGTAAGTCAGCAGGGCCTGCATGAACATCTCAGGCTCCATCGACTCGGTATCGGTCAGCATCTCAAGCACTGCTTCCCGACGAGGCAGGTCGAGATAGGTGGATGCAGAACCAAACTGGAAGTCGAGATCGATCAGGCAAACCTTTTGCGGGTTGTCCTTGTCAATATTGGCCAATTCCCACGCAAGGTTGACGGCCATCATCGTGGCGCCCGTGCCACCTGCAAGCCCGTGGACGGGAATGACAACGCCGGACTTTGTCCCGGTTGCGCGGAATTTCTTTTCGCCATCGGCCGGCGCCGCAGGCGTTTCTTCGGCGGTCAAAACACGCTCGATCGCGCGGGCCAATTCGTTCTCGGGAAGCGGGTAGGGGACAAACTCGTCGCCACCTTCGCGCAGCAGCTGATGAAGTGCCGAGGGGCTGACATCCTCTGCGATCAAGATCACCTTGATCTTGGCGGCCTTCGCTGCCGCGATGACCTCTGACACGCCATTCAGATTGTCTTCGTCGTTCGCGTCCATTGCGATGGTGACGAACTGCAGACTGCGCGCTTCAGGCTGGCTAAGAAACGCGGCAGCATCCTCAAAGCTGAGATCACCCCACGCATCCCCAAGCGCAGCTTCCATGTCCTCGATCAAAAGATCGAAAATCTGCACATCGCGGCTGATTGTGCAGGCGACAATTGGCGGTGGATCGTGCTGCACGACCGGACTGGTATTCATGGTTAGACGCCCTCATCATTTGGCCGCTTCTGCTAATATGACACAGCTGCACCATAGGTGTATCCGGTGAATCACCAGTTAGCGCCCAGAGGAGCCTAGCATACCAGCCTTTGTTACTTATTGGGGGGAATCGTGTCGAGATTTGGACCAAAAGATCGTAATTGTGCGATATAATAGGACGATCTTGGCAAAACTCGTTGAGTGTTGACGCCGGATGCATGATCCGGCGCCAATTGGGTCGGCGGAATTTAGCCGCCGGTACCTGTCTGAATTTCCGTATCCACAGTCTGCGTTCGTGGCACAGCGCTCGTGATATACTCGCGGAAGATCACTTGCGCATATTTGCCGTTCAGCAGGGTCGGATGCCGTTCGACAAAGCCGGATACCTCGGTCACCGTCCGCCGGTTGCGGCGCTCGCGCCCTTCAGTCACGACCAGGGGCTGTGTTTCGCCGAACGATACGACCGCTTCCAAGCGACTGCGCTCAATCCCCTGCGAGGCAAGGAACGACACCACAGCTTGCGCGCGGCGCAGGCCGAGGTTGCGGTTGTAAGCCTGGCTGCCCACAAGGTCAGTGTGACCAAAGACCTTGAAGCGAACCTCTGGGAATTGACGGATCCAGTTTGCCTGCTGCATCAGTGTTGCCCGTGCTTCTGCGTCCAACGCTGTTGAGTTAAAGGCAAAGTTCACTGTCGAGTTCACATCCGATGCAAAACGGCGCGCAAGATTGATCGTATAATCCTGCTGACCTGTCTGAACCAGGAAGTTGTTCATGCTCGAGTTGCCGAAATCGCCCGAGTCGACGATTGCGCCTGCTTCGTTGTAGAACCCCGAGAACGTTGGGTCAGACGATGTGCACCCTGCGAGTGCGGCTGCGGCGATTGCCGTTGTCATATAGTATTTCATTGACCTGCGCTCCAATCATTCATCCAGGACATAGCCGTAGGACCCGGTGAAGTCCTGCCGCGCTACTTCGCCTGCACCACCCGAAGTTGGTGCGTCTGTTGCTGCTACGCGACCAAACAAGAACAGATCTTGTTCGGTTGGTGGCCGCACACGGTCGGTTGGCAGGGCCAACGTATCGCCGCGGGTCGGTGTCACCAGATGCGGTGTGACGATGATCACAAGCTCTGTTTGCTCGCGCTGATACTCGGCGCTGCGGAACAATGCCCCCAGAACCGGCACATCACCAACCCATGGCACCTGATTGTTCAGGTCGCGGAAGTCGTCGGTCAGCAGGCCCGCAATTGCGAAGCTTTCGCCGTCACGCATCTCGACCGTGGTTGACGTTTCGCGGCGGGTAAATGCGTCAATGACGAAGTCATCAATGCTGATACCATTTGCCGGGTCAATCGCCGAAACCGCGGCGAGCAGTTCCAGATTGATGATGTCACCGTCAATGACGCGAGGTGTGAAGTTCAGTTCGATACCAAATGGCTTGAACTGAATGGTGATCACGTTGTTGAGGTTGCTGACCGGTACCGGATACTCACCGCCTGCGAGGAACGTGGCTTCCTGCCCGCTCAGTGCGGTCAGGTTCGGTTCTGCAAGTGAGCGAACCATGCCGCGAGATTCGAGTGCTTCGAATAACACATCGACACCTACACCACCGGCGTCAAAGCCGAACAGGACCGCTCCTGTGCTCTCGCCATCTGATGTCAAGATCTGAGGTAGGTTTATGAAGGTGCCCGGAAAGTCAGGGTTTTCAACGGCGGTGACGCCGCCGCCATTTGTCCCGCCTAAGCTGCTTAGGCCATTAATTGTTCCACCGCTGTTGAAACCAAGCTGTGTGGACAAGGCCTTGCTAACCGAGCGTTGCATCTCGGCAAAGCGGACTTTCAACATAACCTGCTGCGTGCCACCGACCATCATCAGGTTCGACACGCGGCCCGGTGCATAGCGCTCGGCCAGATCCAGTGCTCGGTCGAGCCGTGCGATTGAACTGACTGTACCCGAGAGCACGATACCGTCGTTGGCAGTGCGCACCTCGATGGTTTCGCCCGGAAGGATCTGCGTCAGACGCTCCTTGAACTCGGCCATGTCTGGTGAGACATGAACTTCGACATTGGTGATCAGGCGGCCATCAGCCCCCAGCAATGTCAGCGTGGTTCTTCCGGGTTCCTTGCCCAACACATAAATGGTGCGGTCGGACAACGATGAGATATCTGCAATGCCGGGGTTTGCGATAGACAATTCCGTAAATGGAACATCACTCTCTACGACAACGGCCCGATTCATCGGGACGCTCAGGGCACTGGACGCCGCGCCGCGCAAGACGCGCAACGTTTCGGCCGGTGCCATTATCGGTGCCGCTGTGGTTAGCGACAACGCCAAGCCGGTTAAAACGGCTTTCAAAAATCGATCATACTTCATAAGTGACCTGCCTCTCCGATCACGCCTCGTTTAATGGGTCTTAACCGCCCATGATTTCCGGACCATGCGTCAGATGCGCATTTATTGCAAGAATCAATGCATTACAGGTCAAACCGGATGTGGATAAATCGCAACACATGAAGTGTTGAACGAAAAAAGCATCCCGGGGCGGGATGCTTTCAATCAGTGGTTGGGGAGGTAACTTGTACCGCAATTAGTTACATGCGACCGGTATTTGCACCATATCTACCCCACGGCGTTCGGTGCGGAAGCACTCTTCGGGCGCTTCTTCGACGATGGGCTCCGGCGCATCTACAATGCCAAGAACGTCACGAATATTGGTTTGAATGGTTACGTCACCGGCGGCCAGATCACTACTGCCAACAGGTGTGAGGGACAGCGAACCAGCCGCCTGAAGCGCTTGCAGGTCAGCGAAATCCTCTTGCGATACCTGGACAACAACGCCGTTGCCACCGCCTTCACCATTTTCATCTGGTTCGTCCATGGCGATGATTTCAAGGCGGCTTTTGACGAGGCGAGAGATATCCTGATCAACGCCGACATTGCCGACCCAATAAAGATCAATCAGGTCTGCGATACGCAGTTCGCCGCTAAATGCCTCGGTGATCCTGTCAGGAAGTGGGAAGGCGCGCATGCCTGGGTCCAAAAGTGCCGTGATCCCCTGCGGTGCACCTGCACGGGTGACCTTCGATTCTGTGATAGGCTCATTCACGCGCATCGGAATGCGAACGACACGCGGCACATTCACGCCTTCGGGAAACAACTCTTCCTCAGTCCTGAAGATGCCTTCCGGTAAAAAGTCGCTCGCATACTTGATCACTTTGACGTCGTCGATTGTAAGGCGCTCGCCATAAGAGATGTCACGGGATGGCGAATACACATCAACGGTTGCCACGATGCTAGCTGCGCGAGCTCGTTCTTGTTCCAGCGCAAAAGCCTGTTGATCAAGATATTGATTGACCATGTAGACTGCGAAGCCTGCCAGCCCCATGCCAACCAGGAGAACCAAACCAAAAACTGCGCGCATTACCTTACCTCGTTTTGTTTGTCTCGTCAGGAGTGATCGATATTTTACGCTTCTACCGTCAACAAGTGAAAGAGGAGACTGATATCGTTGTCACTGTGTTGCAAGGTGAACGTCTCTTTCAACGTTTCGTCCCTATCTCACCTTTGCCACCGATCCAAACCGTTTCATCAAGCCGGACCATTCATTGCAGTAGTCCTAGCACTGCCGCCAGTTAAAGCAAAGTAACGAACACAAGGGTTCCGCAGCGTTCTGCCGGCCCGGAAGGCAGTTAAGAAGTGCGGATACATCAATTCTATTAAAGAGAAGTTGGTAAGCCAATGCCGTACTCCCTTGGTAGGTGATCATGCTGCCTTGCGGGCATCCTTGCAAATCAACCTGTACCGGTGACCAAGGCGGAGTTTGGGTAACAAGCGATCTGTCCGTAGCGCGTACAGACATAATCATCACATTGGACTACGGAGCGATCTGCACTGACGCGATGTTACTGGCAATATTGTTGGCAAGATCAAGTGTTTCATCATCGAACGCGCCGACCACGGCGAGGCCCAGAAGAACAATCGTCGCAACAAGGACGACAAAATCCAAAGTAACTGCACCTTCTTCGCTGTCGTAGAGCGCAGCTATCTTCGTTTTGATTATGTCCATTGCTATCAACCTCCTACCACCGGCCGTCTGTCTAAGTCATTCTTGTTAAAGAAAGAATAATGATCTCAGGTCTTCGCGGTGCAAAAAAATTGCGCGGCACTGGGTGCCGCGCAATCGTCAATTACGATACTGCGTTATACGGCAGCAAATCGTGAATTCGGATTAAGGTGCAACCGTCACGCTTGCGATGTTCGATGCGATGTTGTTGCCCAGGTTCCGAGCGGCACCGCCGATTGCAGAGCCAACAGCCAGGCCGAGCAGAACAATAGCGGCAGTCAGAACAACGAAGTCAACAGTCACAGCACCGTCTTCGTCGTTGCGGAAGTTCTTGATAAAGTTAAGCATTGTGTTCCCTCCTCAGGGTATCGCTAGAGATTTTTAGTTCCTCGCTGGGTCTCCAGAACCGCTTGGCTCATTCGATCCCCGTCTTGGATGAAGCTATATAGCCAGTGGAATGGGGCGGGAGTTTGGCGTGTTTGGCGCTTTTTTCGTCGAACCCGAGATTTTTAGTCGAAAATCCTTAACTTAATGATTTTAAAAGATATTTTTTTTAACACGAGATGAATATTAACCGGATTTCGTTGCGGAATCGCCTGTAATCGTTGGAAAAATGCGTAATTGTTTTACCGAAACTAGCTTTTTGGCGGATTTCTGCCATTCTGGTCTTAGAAAAAAGAACGAGCAGGCCGTCATAAATGAATCGCAAGTTAACGTCCCTCGTGACAGTGGTCGCGATCTTGGTTGCGACCACAGCACATGCTGAGCCCGAAACAGAGTCAGTGGAGCCGGAGGCAGCGCAAGTTGAACGTGAAGTTCTGCGTCTGCAACCCGATTTCACTTTCAAACGTGTTGCCGCCCCGACAGGAGATGCCGTTGGGCGCATTACAGTTCAGATAGACCCAGATGCACCACGACTTGGTCCGGTCTATGCCGACCCTGCGCCAGAGCCGGTACCCGCCGCGGGGGGAGCAGTCGCGGTGCCGCCGCCATCTGATCTGGCATGGTTCTGGAGCAATGTCTCATCTGATCTGACCGGGCGTGGTCCCACACGCTTTGCCAATGCAATGGAGCAAATCAGCAACCCGCCTGCGGGCCAGCGTGTGCCGATGCCACGTCTTCAAAGCTTACAAAGCATCGCAAACACCTATGGCACCGATATTCTGCGTGAAACCGTTGGGACCGCCATATCGCCCGCGCTGGTGCTGGCCGTCATCTCGGTTGAGAGTGCTGGGCGTGTTGATGCCGTCAGTTCGGCTGGGGCAGAGGGGCTCATGCAGCTTATGCCAGATACCGCTGCCCGGTTCGGTGTGACAGATAGCAAGGATGCCGCACAGAACATTCAGGGTGGTGTAGCCTATCTGACATGGTTGCTGGATCACTTTGACGATGATCCGATCCTGGCACTTGCCGGCTACAATGCCGGTGAGGGCAACGTGGCCAAACATCAGGGCGTGCCGCCCTTTGCCGAAACGCGCGATTACGTGCCAAAGGTGCTCGCGGCGTGGCATGTGGCCAAGGGATTGTGCCGAACACCACCTCAGCTAATCAGCGACGGATGCGTCTTTAATAGCGGTGGTATCTAGCAGCCGGCAGCAATTGCCTGTGTATGATCAGGTTGCGAACACATCGGCCCAGTCCGGGTGTTTGCGCCGCTGGGCATTCACAAACGGGCACAGCGGCATGATCTTAAACCCGCTTTCGCGGGCGTCCGCAATGAACTGCTCTAGCATCAGCAAACCGATCCCTTGTCCCTCCTGCCCGGCGGCGACGCTCGTATGATCCGCGATCACAAGCGTTGGTGACATGACGGAATACGTCAGCTCGCTTTCGCCCTCTGCGTGCGTAACAAAGTAGCGGCCCTTGCTTTCACCCTTTTCGTGGTGAACGGTGACATCAGACAATGGTTGCCTCCGTCGCCGAAATCATCTCTTCACGGGTTACGTCTGGCGCAAGTTCCTGGATGTGCAGCCCCTTATGGGTCACGTCCAGAACGCCCAGATTTGTAATGATCCGGTCGACCACGCCCTTGCCAGTTAGCGGTAAAGTGCATTCTCTTAGGATCTTGCTGTCGCCATGCTTGTTCGTATGGTCCATCACAACCACAACGCGACCGACGCCAGCAACAAGGTCCATCGCGCCGCCCATCCCCTTGACCAGTTTGCCGGGGATCGTCCAGTTGGCCAGATCACCGTTTTCGGCCACTTCCATGGCGCCAAGGATCGCCATTGCGATCTTCCCGCCCCGGATCATGCCGAATGATGTGGCAGAATCAAAATAGGCGGTCTGCGGCAATTCGGTGATCGTTTGCTTGCCAGCGTTGATGAGGTCCGCATCCTCCTCACCCTCGATGGGGAAGGGGCCCATGCCGAGCATGCCGTTCTCGGACTGCAACGTTACCTCGATCCCATCGGGAATGTAATTGGAGACAAGCGTCGGGATACCGATGCCCAGATTGACATACCAGCCATCCTGCAGTTCTTGCGCGGCCCGCGCGGCCATTTGATTGCGATCCCAAGGCATACTCTATCTCCCGTCGCGCTGGTGCAGCGCCGTTTTGATCTCGTCCAGACTGTCTTGGATCTGGGCGAGCCTGTCTTGCATCATCATCGCGCTCGCGGCCTGCATGACCAGCCGCTGTAGCTCAGTCTCGTTTCCCGTAAAATCGTCATGGACCATCCTGCGGGCCGAGACGATCCAATGGTGCATCTCGGCCTCTACACGTTTGTGACGATCATGCGCTAATGCGGGGTCTGTCATGTCATCCTCTGTCAAGCTGCGGGACGCGTTGTGCGCTGTTCGATCCGCTTTTCATGCTCGCCCTGGATCAGGCGGTGGACATAGATGCCGGGCAAGTGAATGTGGTCAGGGTCAAGCGTGCCAGTTGGCACAATCTCTTCGACCTCGACGACACAAGTTCGACCACACATCGCCGCAGGTGGGTTAAAGTTGCGTGCGGTCTTGCGGAAGACAAGGTTGCCGGTCTCATCCGCCTTCCACGCTTTGACGATGGAGAGGTCGGCAAAAATGCCTTCTTCCATGATGTAAGTCTCGCCATTGAAGTCGCGGTGGTCCTTGCCCTCGGCGATCACGGTGCCCACACCTGTTCTCGTATAAAAGCCCGGGATGCCGCAGCCGCCGGCACGCATACGCTCGGCAAGAGTGCCTTGGGGATTGAACTCCAGCTCCAGTTCCCCCGACAGATACTGACGCATGAACTCTGCATTTTCGCCGACATAGGAGCTGATCATCTTTTTGACCTGCCGTGTTTGCAGCAGGATGCCGATCCCAAAATCATCGACGCCAGCATTGTTGGATGCAAAGGTCAGATCTTTCGTGCCAGCCTCCTTGATGGCGCCCAACAGCAATTCGGGGATGCCGCACAAGCCGAAACCTCCAGCCGCAATGAACATCCCATCATGTAAAAGACCGTCCAATGCCGCCGCTGCGTTGGGATAAATTTTTTTCATACGCACTCTCCCCTCACGTTGCGGAAGTTGTGCCGCCCGGTTGCAGGAGAGTCAACAAATTGCCGCATTGCAGCAGAGTTCATTTGAGATGATGCGCCAGCGGGTCGTTGCCAGGTAGTCGACAACGTAAAAGAGTCATCGTCATGCCAGCTGATAGATAGGACCGTGCCCCCCCCCCGTGCCGGAGATAGCGCATTTGAGCCCGGGCAAGGCGGTTGGCCGTTTCGCTGTCGCCAAGGCCATAGATGACGTCAGATTACGGCCGAATGAGACAGAGACATCGTCTTGTGTTGGAGTTGCCTTGCGAGCTTCCCAGCCACTGGCGCCTTGGCGACAGATTCCGGATCACCGCAGGTAGAAACAAACACAATCATGGATTGCATCACATGCAATTGTAGCCGTCGAAGAGGTCCGACAAAGAGCGCGATCAGTTTAACCTACCCTCTGGGCAAAGCCGCCACCAGCGCCGCGGAGTTAGACCAGCGCCTGGTTAGCTTGCCTTTTTCTTCGGCGCGGCCCGTTTCTTTGTTGGGGCTTTCTTCTTCGTTACTTTCTTGCCCGATTTCGCAGCGCGTTCATCAATTAAATCAACGGCCTGTGCTATGGTCAGGTCAGCGGGTTCAATAGTCTCGGGGATCGTGGCGTTGATCTTTTCCCATTTTACGTAAGGGCCATACTTGCCGTCATAAATGTTGACCGGCCCGCCTGCTTCGGGATGCTCGCCCAATTCTCGGATCGGCACTGCGGTACGGCCACGGCCTCCGCGTTGTGCCTTCTTTTCTGCCAGAAGTTGCACGGCGTGGTTCATCCCCACAGTCCACACATCCTCGATCGCGGGCAGGTTGGCGTTGGTGCCACCTTTGAATGATGTGTTTTCGGCATGCTTCAGGTAGGGGCCGTAGCGGCCCAGATTGGACCAAACATTCACGCCATCTTCGGGGTGCTGGCCGATCAGACGTGGCAGTTCCAGAAGACGCAAGGCCTCGGGCAGTCCAATCTCTTCGGGGTTCCAGCCTTCGGGCACACCCGTACGCGGTGGCTTTTTGTTCTCGTCCGTAACCTGGCCCCGTTGCACATAAGGCCCAAATCGACCCTTGAAGACGCGAATCTCGTCGCCCTGATCAATGCCAAGGAGTTTGCCATCAGGCGGGATCGCCGACGCTTCGGCCTCCGGGTCTGGCGGGCCGAATGGGCGGGTATAGCGGCACTCGGGGTAGTTCGAGCAACCGATGAACGCGCCGCCAGAACGGGCCGTGCGCATCGACAAGCGCCCCGCACCGCAATTGGGGCAAAGTCGCGGGTCGCTGCCATCCTCATTGGGCGGAAACAGATGCGGCTCCAACACCTCGTTAATCTTTTCAAGGACTTCCGAGATCCGCAGATCTGCCGTTTCGGCAATTGCTGCGGAGAAATCGCGCCAGAACTGGCCGAGTACCGTCTTGTAATCCGCATCGCCCGCGCTGACTTCGTCCAACTGGTTTTCAAGGTCGGCAGTGAAGTCATACCCGATATATTTGCGGAAGTAATTGGTCAGGAATGCCGTAACCAGCCGACCCTTATCCTGCGGGATCAGGCGGTTCTTGTCCTTTTCGACGTAACCGCGATCCTGAATGGTCGTCACGATTGAGGCGTAGGTTGATGGCCGCCCGATCCCCAATTCCTCCATCCGTTTGACAAGCGTTGCCTCGGTGTAGCGGGGCGGCGGCTGGGTAAAGTGCTGTGCGGGGTCGACCTTCTTCTTCTCAGCTGGCTCGCCTTCGGCCAGTTGCGGCAAGCGCTTGTCGTCATCATCGACGACGCTGTCATCCTTGCCTTCTTCATAGATGGCGATGAAACCGTCAAAGACCATGACCTGTCCGTTGGCGCGCAGCACGACCTGTTCATCCGGACTGGTGATATCCACAACGGTCCGTTCCAGCCGGGCGGCGGCCATCTGGCTGGCCATGGTCCGTTTGTAGATCAGGTCATAAAGCTTGCGCTGATCGGCATCGGCAATCTTGGCACCTTCGGTGCTAACGGCCATGTCGGTCGGGCGGATGCATTCGTGGGCTTCCTGCGCGTTTTTGGCCTTGTTTTTGTACATGCGCGGCTGGTCGGGCAGGTATTTGTCACCAAACTTCGCCTTGATCGCATCGCGCGCGCCGGTCACCGCTTCGGGCGCCATGTCAATGCCGTCGGTCCGCATATAGGTGATCAGCCCGGCCTCGTAGAGGCGTTGTGCAACACTCATCGTCTGCTTGGCGCCCATGCCGAATTTGCGGCTGGCCTCTTGCTGCAGCGTCGAAGTCATGAAAGGCGGGGAGGGGTTGCGCGTGGCCGGTTTCGCCTCAACTGATTTGATAACCAGATCACGCGAATTGATGGCTTGAACGGCCATTTCGGCCTGGGTTTCGTTGCCCAGATCAAACTTGTCGAGCTTCTTGCCCGCGAGCGTTGTCAGCCGCGCCTCAAATGTCTGGCCGCGGGGTAACTGCAAGAGCGCTTTGACGGTCCAGTATTCCTGCGGGCGAAACGCCTCGATCTCCATCTCGCGTTCAACGATCAGGCGCAGGCAGACCGATTGGACGCGGCCCGCTGATTTCGCGCCGGGCAACTTCCGCCACAAAACCGGCGACAGGTTAAAGCCCACAAGATAGTCGAGTGCGCGACGCGCAAGATAGGCTTCAACCAAAGGGGCATCGACCTGCCGGGGATTGGCCATCGCTTCGGTGACCGCGGCTTTCGTAATCGCGTTGAAGACCACCCGGCTGACAGGCGTGTCTTTCTTGATGGCCTTGCGCGCCGTCAATGCCTCGGTCAGGTGCCAGCTGATCGCCTCACCTTCGCGGTCCGGGTCGGTGGCGAGGATCAGTTCGGGGTCGTTTTTGAGCGCATCAACAATCGCCTTGATATGCTTTTTGCTGTCCGAAGCGACTTCCCATTTCATGTCGAAATCTTCGTCCGGCAGGACCGAGCCGTCTTTGGGAGGTAAGTCACGCACATGGCCGTAAGACGCCAGAACCGTGTAATCCTTGCCCAGATAGCCGTTTATTTTCTTGGCTTTAGCAGGGGATTCGACAACGACGACTGGCATGGAAATCCTTCATTGGCAGGGTAATGACCTAAGTCGCGGAACATGTGGCGTCTGTGATCAGAATGTCAATGGAGCGATTCTAGACCTGTGAAAATGGGCGATTTCAGACCACGCGCGCCAAAAGGCCACCTGCCTGCCGGGTGATTTTTCCATCGAGTTCCAGATCGACGAGGACCGGCGCGACGCTGGTTGCGGGCGCCTCAATATCCCGCAGCAACTGATCCTCGGCAATGGGTGCGGGGCCGAGGCGCGCCAGGATCATGTTGTGCAAAGCTGCAGTGTCGCGCAACTTCGCCGATGAGGACGGTGGTGGGACAAGAGGCAATTCAGCAGTTTCGGCGGCGATGGGATCCAGCGCCTCGATCACATCATCGGCGTTGCGGACCAACGTTGCCCCATCGCGCAGAAGAAGGTTGCACCCCGCCGCACGGGCATCAAATGGATGGCCCGGAACGGCCAGCACATCACGCGCCTGGTCTAGCGCGTTGCGCGCAGTGATCAGGCTGCCGGATTTGGCAGCCGCTTCGACAACCACAACCGCACGGGCAAGACCTGAGATAATACGATTGCGCGCAGGAAAGTGTCGCGCCTGTGGCTGCAATCCCATTGGTGCCTCGGAAAGCCTCAGACCCTTGGTGGCGATGTCTTTGGCAAGGCCAGCGTTTTCCGCCGGGTAGATGACGTCTACACCACCAGCCTGCACCGCAATCGTGCCACCATCCAACGCCCCATGATGGGCCGCCGTGTCGATGCCGCGCGCAAGACCCGACACGATGACATACCCCTGAGCGGTCAGATCTTGCGCCAATCGCTTTGCCATGCGGGTGCCCAACGACGATGCGTTTCGCGCACCGACAATCGCGATCATCGGCTTTTGCAACAAGGCAATGTCACCCAGTGCCCACAAGAGCGGCGGGGCATCATCTATCGTGGCAAGGTTTGAGGGATAATCTGGGCTGTCATCTTTCAGTAGCTGCGCGCCCGCGGCCTTTGCCGCCTGCATCTCGGCTTTCGCCATGCCAGCGGGGCACACCTCATAGCCCTTCACACCAGCGGCCTTGGCGATCTCTGGCAGTGCCTTAAGTGCCGCCCCCGCATCCCCGTGCTCGGCCATTAGCCTTCGGTAGGTTGCCACGCCGACCCGGCGAGAGCGCAATAGGCGGAGCCGGTTAACCGCATCGTCTTCCGTGGTGGGGTGGAGTGGGGGGTGAGTGGAAGAAATGTGTGTTCCGGCCATCCCGTATGCTCCGCCATATTGCCGGACCACAGCTAGGCAAACTGGGTTAATGAGGTGTGAAGAACTTCCAGCGAATTCTCTGGAATGATGGTGTGGAAATATAAGCTATTGAATAATATATATTAATTATCGTGCGCTAGAGTTTTCAGCTAACCATAGTTTTGTCGGTGTCGCGTCCGACCTCTCCCCATAAATAGTGGGTCATTGTAGTGTAATGGCCTTTGCCTCATCACGAATCGTATCATGACCATTTGTAGGCCCGGATATGCCTATCACTTGCACCGCAATTGGGCGACGACTGCAATTATGCTGCCGCGCCGCCCACGGTCAGCCCACCGATCATCAGGCTTGGCTGGCCCACGCCAACCGGCACCCATTGTCCAGCCTTGCCACAGTTGCCGATGCCGGGGTCCAGCTTCAGGTCGTTGCCAATGCCGCGAATGTGCTTGAGTGCGGTCGCCCCATCGCCAATCAGTGTGGCTCCTTTCACCGGCGCGCCGACGACACCGTTCTGGACGCGATAGGCCTCGGTACAGCTGAAAACGAATTTGCCGTTTGTGATATCTACCTGCCCGCCGCCAAATCCAACCGCGTAAATGCCATCCTTGAGGTCAGCGACAAGCGCCTCGGGGTCCGCATCTCCGGAGAGCATATAGGTGTTGGTCATACGCGGCATCGGCGCATGCGCATAGCTTTCGCGCCGTCCATTGCCGGTAGGTGCCACACCCATCAGCCGCGCATTCTGGCGATCCTGCATGTATCCGACGAGCACGCCGTCCTCGATCAGCGTGTTTTTCCCGCTTGGCGTCCCCTCATCATCCACGGTGATTGAGCCGCGACGATCCAGGATGGTGCCGTCATCCAGAACGGTGACACCCTTGGCGGCGATCTGCTGACCCATGAGCCCTGCAAAGGCGCTTGAGCCCTTGCGGTTGAAATCCCCCTCAAGCCCGTGGCCAATCGCCTCATGCAGCAGAATACCCGGCCATCCCGGCCCCAGGACCACATCCATCACACCTGCGGGTGCAGGTTCCGCGTCGAGATTGACCAGTGCAATCCGTAGTGCCTCGCGCGTGACCGGTTCCCAATTGTCGCGGGCGATCAGCCCCGACAATCCGGCGCGCCCGCCGCCGCCCGCCATCCCGCTTTCGCGCCGCCCGTCCCGCTCAACGATCACGCTGATATTTAAGCGCGACATGGGTCTGATATCGCTGACCAATGTGCCTTCGGGCCGCAGGATCACCACCTCTTGATGCGATGCCGCAAGTGTGGCTGTGACCTGCACAACGCGCGGGTCAAGTGCACGGGCAAAGGCGTCGATTTCGCGCAACACGTCGATCTTGGCCGGAAACGTCGCCTCCATCATCGGATCGGCATCGGTGTAAAGCCTGCGGTTTGTGCCGGACGGGGCCGGGGCCATCACGCCGCCGCCGTCACCGATGGCCAGGCGTGCGGTTGAAACGGCCCGCTTCAGGGCATGCTCGTCAATCGTGGTCGCATGGGCATATCCTGCCGTTTCATCTTTGACAGCCCGCAATCCAAATCCTTCAGATGCATTGAAGCTGGCCGTTTTGACGCGCCCATCATCGAATGACAGTGTTTCAGACTTTCGGCGTTCGAGGAACAATTCACCATCATCCGCACCATCCGTAGCGTCCCTCAGCAGACGCAATGCAGTCTCCTGATCCAGATTGGTTTCAAAAGGGCGAAACGGGTCGTTGGACATGTAATTTTCCTTTGCGCGGGCAGAATTTAGTGGCAAAGCGTCTGTTTGACGCAACAGCGGTTCTTGAGTTGTTAAGCAGGATATGGGACACGGTGCGTCGAATACAACGGGATTCCGTCCGCAGCCTGGACGTGAGGACCAGGGAGCAGCACCAGATCAGGTGCAACGATGTGAGGAATAATTATGGGACTGAAAAGCGTTGCAACCTCGCTTTGGGTGACGACTGGATTGGTTCTGGCAGGGGCCCGCGCGACCGCGCAAGAGGTCGGTCAGGATCTTGAGATTGTCGGACGCCCCGTTGACGGCGCGACCGGATTTCAGCCTTCAGCAACTGAGTTGGCGCGTGATGTCGTTTGGCTGGACAACATGCTTTTGATCATCATAACGCTGATTACCCTGTTTGTGACGGGCCTGCTGGCCTGGGTGATCATTCGTTACAACGCCCAGAAGAACCCAACGCCGGCGACGTTTACACACAACTCACCACTCGAAGTGGCCTGGACCGTTGTGCCCATCGTCATTCTTGTCTTTATCGGGGCCTTTTCGCTGCCGGTCTTGTTCAAGCAACAGGAAATTCCCGAGGCTGACATCAACATCAAGGTGACCGGCTATCAATGGTATTGGGGCTATGAATACGTTGATGAGGGCATCCAGTTCGAAAGCTACATGCTGGCCGAGGATGAACTTGAGGAATATGGCTACAGCCAGTCCGAATACCTGTTGGCGACTGATACGGCCGTGATCGTGCCAATTGGCGCCACAGTTGTGATGCAGGTGACCGCGGCCGACGTGATCCATTCCTGGACGATCCCCGCATTTGGCGTGAAGCAAGACGCGGTGCCGGGCCGTCTGGCGCAATTGTGGTTCGCGGCAGAGCGCGAGGGTATCTATTTCGGTCAGTGTTCCGAACTCTGCGGTAAGGACCACGCTTATATGCCGATTACGGTTAAGGTGGTCAGCCAGGAGGTCTATGACCAGTGGTTGGCCGAGCAAAAGGGTACAGCCTGACCCGTCCTGCCGATCGCCTGCATCATATCTTAGGGTAAGCAACTCGGAAAAAAGCCAAGGTTCTGAATGAGCGATTTCACTGCCACCCAAACCCCGCAAGAGGCCAGCATGGGCGATTACTTCGCCCTGATGAAGCCGCGTGTGATGTCATTGGTGGTGTTTACCGCGTTGGTGGGCCTGTTGGTTGCACCGGTGCCTGTGCATCCGTTCATCGGCTTTGTGGCGATCCTGTGCATCGCTGTTGGGGCTGGCGCCTCGGGGGCGCTGAACATGTGGTGGGATGCCGACATAGACGCGCGCATGAAGCGCACGGCGGGCCGCCCGATCCCTGCAGGCCGCGTACAACCGAACGAGGCGCTGGGTATCGGTCTGGCCTTGTCAGGTTTCTCGGTAATCATGTTAGCGCTTGCTGCAAACTTTTTCGCGGCGTTTCTTTTGGCTTTCACGATCTTCTTTTACGCGGTCATCTATTCAATGTGGCTAAAGCGCGCAACGCCGCAGAACATCGTGATCGGAGGTGCTGCGGGCGCCTTCCCTCCGATGGTCGGCTGGGCTGTGGCAACTGGCGGGGTCAGCGTTGAAAGCGCTTTGATGTTTGCGCTGATCTTCATGTGGACACCGCCGCATTTCTGGGCGCTCGCGCTCTTTGTGAAGTCGGACTACGGCAACGCTGGCATCCCGATGCTGACCGAAACGCATGGCCGTGACGCCACGCGCAATCACATCCTGATCTACACGCTGCTGCTGGTGCCCGTGGCCCTTGGTCTTGGGTTCACTTCCATCGGTGGGCCGCTCTACCTGGCAGTAGCGATGCTGATGAATGCGTGGTTCCTCAAGGGCGCGTTTGATATCTGGCGGCGCGATGATGCGGCCTGTGAGGCTGACAAGCACCGGACCGAGATCCGCGTGTTCAAAATCTCGCTTTACTATCTCTTCGCCCATTTCGGCGCACTTCTGGCTGAGGCGGCTTTGCGCCAATATGGCTTAGGAGGCTGGTGATGGCGATCCGGGTCGAGCATGAGGTCCATGAGCGGCGCAAAGGCCGCAATTACGGTGTGGGGCTGATACTTTTGGGCTTCGTCGGTATTGTGTTTGGGCTTACCGTCGTGAAAGTCATTCAACTGGGCGATGCCGGGCAATTCGAACGTTTTGACCATGTCGCCCGCCCGCAACTGATCCCGCAAGAGGAGGCGTCTGAATAATGCTGTTTCCTAGTCTTCAAGGGCCAAAGCGCACGGTCGTTCAGACAGTTGGCGTTGTGTTCCTGATGGGCGGGCTCGCCTGGGCTTCCGTGCCCTTCTACGACTGGTTCTGCCGCGTCACTGGCTTTGGCGGGGCAACCAACGTAGCGGACGCGGGCAGCGATGTGATCCTTGACCAGACCATCAAGGTCCGCTTTGACGCGTCGCTGGAACGGGACATGCCGTGGACCTTCAAGCCGGAAGTGCGCGAGATGGAGATCCGGATCGGCGAGACCGGTCTGGCCTTTTATGAGGCGCATAACCCGCTCGACGTCCCCATTGCCGGACAAGCCGCTTACAATGTGACGCCTTATGAAGCTGGTGCCTTTTTCGACAAGATCGAATGCTTCTGCTTTGTTGAGCAGGTCTTGATGCCGGGCGAAACGGTGATGATGCCGGTCAGCTTTTTCGTTGATCCCGCCATCGTTGATGACCGTGAAGGGCAATATGTCCATACAATCACGCTCAGCTACACATTCTACCAAATCGATGTCCCGGAAGAGGACATGCAGGCGGCATTGGCGCCAGATACTTTGACACCGCAACCGGCAGACGCCATACGCACGTACTAAGACGATTAGCCAAGAGGGAACGCACCAGATGGCGCATGTAAAGAACCACGATTATCACATCCTGCCACCATCGATCTGGCCGTTCATAGGCGGCGTTGGCGCATTCGTCATGCTATTCGGCTCGGTCTTGTGGATGCATGGCTCGGGTCCTTGGATGTTCCTGATGGGCTTTGTCGCGGTCATCTACGTGATGTTCGCCTGGTGGGCTGAGGTTGTGGCCGAAAGCCGCGTTGGCGA
Source organism: Cognatiyoonia sp. IB215182 (assembly GCF_033963905.1). Classification (NCBI taxonomy): domain Bacteria; kingdom Pseudomonadati; phylum Pseudomonadota; class Alphaproteobacteria; order Rhodobacterales; family Paracoccaceae; genus Cognatiyoonia; species Cognatiyoonia sp. IB215182. The sequence goes on along the minus strand of NZ_JAXBMB010000002.1, from coordinate 38,453 downwards.
TCATACGCCCGTGGTGCGGATCGGGCTGCGCTATGGCTTTATCATGTTCATCATGTCCGAGGTGATGTTCTTTGCCGCCTGGTTCTGGTCGTTCTTCAAACACGCCATGTACCCGATGGACGAATATGTCGGGTCTACTTATGTCCCGGCAGAGTTCTATCAGGTCGACGCCTTCCACCTGCCGCTGATCAATACGCTGATCCTGTTGTGCTCTGGCATGGCTGTCACCTGGGCGCACCACGCGCTTGTGCATGAAAACAATCGCAAGGATCTGGAAAATGGCCTGCTTCTTGCCGTGGTTCTCGGCATCGCTTTCACAGTGCTGCAGGGCTATGAATACTGGTATCTGCTTGTCCAACAGGATTGGACATTTGGCGGCGACAAGTTCTTTTCGAACTTCTTCATGGCCACCGGCTTTCACGGAGCGCATGTGATCATCGGCACGATCTTCCTGCTGGTCTGTTACTTCCGCGCGCGGGCCGGGGATTTCACACCGGAAAAGCATGTCGGATTCGAAGCCGCCGCATGGTACTGGCACTTTGTTGACGTAGTGTGGCTGTTCCTGTTCTTCGCCGTCTATATCTGGGGCATCTGATTGCCGCGACCTTTAGCGATGGCGCTGCCATCCGGTCCAAAGAATAGAACGCGCGAGCCTGCTCGCGCGTTTTTTGCGCCAAGAAGGGGGAGAGCATGTGGCGTAAAATTCTTTTCCCGCTGATCCTCGGTGTCGCCGGTTGCGGCGTACTGATCAGTCTGGGGCTCTGGCAGGTCGAACGTCTGGCCTGGAAAGAGAGTATTCTGGCCGATATCAACACCCGTCTGGCCGCGGCACCAGCGCCGCTTTCGCTGGATGTCACCGAAGCTGATCATGAATACAGCCGCGTCACCCTGACGGGTATACCCACAGGTGATGAGTTGCACGTGCTTGTCTCGGGCACTGCGGCGGGGACCGGATATCGCGTGATTTCGAAGGTTGAGACCGCCTTCGGCCCGATCCTTGTGGATCAGGGTTTGTTACCGCTAGAGGCCAAGGATGCCGCACCGTTGATTGCACCGATGCAGATGACGGGCACCCTGCTATGGCCTGATGACCAGAACAGCAGCACACCGGAGCCGGATCTTGCCGAAAACATCTGGTTTGCCCGCAATACCCAGGCCATGGCGGCCCATCTGGGAACCCAAGCATTGATGGTCGTTGCCACGGAAACCCAGCCAACTGATCCCCGGCTTACCCCCTTGCCTGTCGACACGGCAGATATCCGAAACGATCATTTTGAATATGCCGTCACATGGTTCTTGCTGGCTCTGGTTTGGGGGATTATGACCCTGTTCTTGATACGGCGCACTACTGCAGCAAAGGACGCTTAGGCAGATGAGCTATATTTCTACCCGCGGCGCAGCGCCCACGCTCAGTTTTGAAGAGGCGATGCTCACCGGATTGGCTAGCGATGGCGGCCTTTACGTGCCTGCCGAGGTTCCCGTTCTGACCCATGCGCAGATCGCGGCCATGGCCGGAAAGTCCTATGAAGAAGTCGCATTCGATGTCATGTGCCCCTTCATCGGCGCGACATTCTCGGAGGCTGAATTCAAGGCGTTGATCGATCAGGCCTATGCCGGATTTGGGCATGCCGCCCGCGCGCCACTTGTACAGATCGACAGCAACCACTTTCTGCTAGAGCTGTTTCACGGGCCTACGCTCGCCTTCAAAGACTTCGCGATGCAATTGATCGGCCAGATGTTTCAGGCCGCGCTTGGCCGATCGGGCAGCCGTGTGACCATTGTCGGCGCCACGTCGGGCGATACCGGCTCTGCCGCGATTGAGGCGTTTCGTGGGCTTGAGGCGGTGGATGTCTTCATCCTTTACCCCAATGGCCGCGTCTCCGAAGTGCAGCGGCGCCAGATGACGACACCGGTTGAGACGAATGTGCACGCGCTGGCTGTTGACGGCGATTTCGATGATTGCCAGGCGGCAGTCAAAGACATGTTCAACGATTTCGCCTTCCGTGAAGAGGTGAAGCTGGCCGGTGTGAACTCCATCAACTGGGGGCGTGTGCTGGCGCAGGTGGTTTATTACTTTACCTCTGCCGTGAGCCTCGGCGCACCACATCGCGAGGTCAGCTTTACGGTGCCCACTGGTAATTTTGGCGACATCTTCGCAGGCTACATCGCTAAACAGATGGGCCTGCCGATTGCCGACCTTGTGGTTGCCACGAACCGCAATGACATCTTGCACCGGACGCTTCAGACGGGCGCCTATACCAAAGAAGGCGTGGTGCCGACGATCAGCCCGTCTATGGATATTCAGGTGAGCTCCAACTTCGAACGCGCGCTTTTTGACGCTTATGGGCGTGATGGGATGGCGGTCGCCGGTCAGATGGATGACCTCAAGAAAGGTGGGTTTGAGATCAGCCAGGGCGCCTATCAGATGCTTAAGGACACGTTTAAATCCGGCCGCGCTTCCGAGGAAGAAACGAGCGCTGCAATCCAGCGCTATCTGGCAAATCATGGTGAACTCCTCTGCCCGCATACGGCTGTGGGTGTGCATGTGGCCGAGGCGCATCTTGGCGCGACGCCGATGGTGACACTCGCCACCGCGCACCCTGCCAAGTTCCCCGATGCGGTCAAGGCGGCAAGCGGCGTTGCGGCACCCCTTCCGCCGCGGATGGCCGATTTGTATGACCGGCCGGAACGCCTGACACCGGTGGCCAATGATCTGGCGGCGCTGCAGGCCGTCATCAGGGATCGGATTGTGCATTGACGATTGAGCTTCATACCTTGCCCAACGGCTTTCGGATCGTGACCGAAGACATGCCGGGGCTGAAATCGACCAGCATTGGCATCTGGGTGCAGGCCGGTGGACGGCACGAACGAGCGGATCAGAACGGCATCGCGCATTTCCTTGAACATATGGCGTTCAAGGGCACCAAGACCCGCAGCGCACTGCAAATCGCCGAGACCATCGAGGATGTAGGCGGCTATATCAACGCTTATACCAGCCGCGAGATGACGGCCTATTACGCCCGCGTTCTGGAGGATGACGTGGCCCTGGGGTTGGATGTCATCGCCGATATCCTGCTCAACCCGGTTTTCGATCCTGCGGAGATCGAGATTGAGCGTGGCGTGATCCTGCAGGAAATCGGTCAGGCACTCGACACACCCGACGACATCATCTTCGACTGGCTGCAAGAGGTCGCCTATCCCGATCAGGCGCTGGGACGGACGATCCTGGGCGCTTCCGAACGGGTGAGCGCGTTCCGCCGCGATGACCTGCAAAGCTTTGTCGCAGAGCATTACGGTCCCAACCAGATGATCCTTGCCGCGGCTGGTGCAATCGATCACGACGCGATTGTCAGGCAGGCCGAGGCGTTGTTCGGGCACCTTGCGCCTGTGACCCGCGCGCCGCATACGCTGCAACCTGCCGCTTTTGCGGGCGGTGAGCGGCGCGAGATGAAACCGTTGGAACAGGTGCACTTTGCCTTGGCGCTCGAGGGGCCGACCTACCGCGACCCCGCGATCTACACCGCGCAGATTTATGCCAGCGCGATGGGCGGCGGCATGTCTTCGCGCCTGTTCCAGGAGGTGCGCGAAAACCGCGGCCTCTGTTACACGATCTTTGCGCAGGCTGGCGCGTATGAGGATACCGGCCTCACAACCATCTATGCAGGCACAAGTGCTGCACAAATCGCCGAACTTGCCCATATCACGATGGATGAGATGAAGCGCGCCGCCTCTGATATGACCGCAGCGGAGGTTGCGCGCGCAAGGGTGCAGATGAAAGCCGGGCTGCTGATGGGGCTGGAGAGCCCGTCAAACCGTGCCGAGCGACTGGCACGGTTGCTGTCGATCTGGGAAAGGGTGCCCAGCCTTGACGAAACGATTGAACGGATCGATGCGGTGACAACTGGCGACGTGAAGGACTTTGCCGGTCAGATGGCGGGCCAAGCCGGAACTGCCATGGCGCTTTATGGCCCTGCCGAGGCGGCCCCCACACTGGATGCATTGCGGGCCAGATTGGCCGCGTGATGCTGAGCGCCAAACGGAAAGTCCGGATTGAGGCCGAACGGCTCACCCTGCGCCCGCCGATGCACAGCGATTTTCGTGCGTGGAGCACGTTGCGCGCGGAAAGCCGTGACTTTCTTGTTCCGTGGGAGCCCACATGGGCCAGTGATCATCTGACCCGGAAGGCCTTCACCAACCGGGTCTATTGGGCGCAACGCTCTATCGCCAATGGCACCGCAATGCCGCTCTTCATGTTTCGCCGTTCTGATGAAGCGTTGGTGGGGGCGATCACGCTTGATCACATCAAACGCGGCCCCGCGCAATCGGGGATCACGGGGTACTGGATCGGTGCGCCCTATGCGCGTCAAGGGTTTATGCGCGAGGCGATCAAGGCGGTGGTCCATCATGCTTTTTCCGTTCTGGACCTCAGCCGGATCGAAGCGGGCTGTCTGCCTGAAAACACAGCCTCGCGCCGCCTTTTGGAGCAATGCGGCTATAAATATGAAGGCGTCGCCCAAAGCTATCTGCAGATCAACGGGCGCTGGCGCAACCATGTGCTTTACGCCAATCTGCGGCACGACCGTCGCGGCAAAACGGATGTGGGGTAGAAAAATCTTCGTCACGAAGATTTTTTCCACGCCAGATTTTTAGCTAAAAATCTGTCATGCGCCCCAATACATCCAAACCTTGCAGGTTCAGGAAATGCAACATGTCGATGAAGATCCAATTCTCGGCAAGTTTATCGCCATCGCGTCTATAAAGATCGACCACGCGCATTTCGGCAGGTGTTCCAGCCGGTAATCCCATATAGCCACCGGCATTGGTTACCGTCAGGTTGGCCCAACCAAAGAAACCGCCGAAATTCCCCTCGGCCAGTCTGCAAACATGGCCGTTATAGACCCGGTCCTTGATCTGCGTACGGAAGGGCTGTTGGTGCTGCGCGATATAGCGATCAATCGTGTAGGTGGCACCAATCCCCTCGGGTCCCCACCAGATGAAATCATCGTGCCAGGTCTGGGCCAGCTCCTCTTGCGGCGTGCTGTATCTCTGGTGGGTGTTGATGTCGCCGATCATTCGGTTGACGAGTGCCAAGGTCTTGGCGCCCTGTGCTGGGTCCGCATCGTCAAAATGCAGTCCGTCATGCGTTGCCGGGCCGGGCTGCACCAGATGCATGCCGGTCTGTGGGGGCAGGGGATACTGGCCCGCCTGCCGCATCAGGTGCAACAGATCGCAGAACAAGGCGGTCTCGACAATCCTGCCGCCTTCCACCTTGTTGAACTCCGCATAACGCAACATCGCGATGCGCCCCTTGGGCTTGATCCCAAGAAACGGCGCATCAAACAGCCCCATCAGGTGGCCCATCGAAATCACCCAGACGGATTGAAAGCCGTCAATCTCATTGCGCCCGGCGATGAACATATCCTGCCGCCGTTGCACCCGCGACATGGACTGCAGGAAGGGGGACCAGAAACTCGCCGCCACAGCCTCCGCCCCATATTGCTCATGAAACGGATGCATGCCGCGCCAGTGCCAGTTGGGGCTGGTGCGTTCGGAAAGAATCTCTGCAACCGTTTCGTACGTTGCCCGCGTCAGCGCATCATAATGGGCGCGCACCAGCGCCTTCTCGTCTTGAAAACTCATCGCCTAGCCCTTCACGGCCCCTGCAGTCAGGCCGGATACGATCTGCCGCTGAAAGAACACGATCATCAGGAAAAGCGGTGCCGTGACCGACACAACCGCCGCCACCGCAAACATCACATTCCCCTTCGTCTGGGTCGTGCCCAGAAAGCTCGCCAGCTTCGGAACCATCGTCTGGTTTTCCTTGCTCAGCAACATCGATGTCACCGCAAAATCATTGTACGCCAGCAGGAACGAAAACAGCCCCGTCGTGATCACGCCTGGCCACATGACCGGGATGATCACATGGCGAAACGCCTGAAACCGGGTGCAGCCATCGACCATCGCGCTTTCATCCAGGTCTTGGGGTATGTTCTTGAAGAATGAATGCAGCATCCACAAGGTGAAGGGCTGGTTGATCGCCACGAGTACGATGATCGTGGTCGACAGATGCCCCCACAGGTTCCATTCGAAAAACGGTAGCAGATAGCCAGAGACCAGCGTGATCGGCGGCATTGCCCGGAAGATCAGGGCGAAGAGAAGCAGCCAAAACGCGTAGCGATAGGGCGAGCGCGACAGTGCATAGCCCGCAAGCGTCCCGCAAGTCAGCGAAATCGTCACCACGCAGACACAGACGATCAGTGTGTTGAGGGCCGCACGCCAGAACTCTTCTTGGATCCAAGCACCATAATAGCCGTCGCCCGTGAAGCGCGCGCCTGTTTCCACAATCGTCAATGTGCCAATGATGGAATTGGCCCAATTCGCCTTGGAAAAGAAATCGCCCTCAACCTTAAACGAGCCCCAGAGTGTCCACAGAAACGGGAAGGCCGCCATGATCAGCCACAGGGCCAGAAACCCGGTGGCGAGAAGGCGGATGCTGGGCGAACGGCGTGTGGCAACAGACATCAGCGCGCTCCTATTTCTGGGTGCCAAAGTCGCGCCAGGTGCGGATCAGCACCGGCGACAATAGGATCGCCACAAAAATAATCGTCAGCACCGAAGTCGCCGCCGCCGAAGACAAAAGCCGCGTTTCACCACCCAGATCATTGAAGATCGCGATGGACAGGGACCGGGCATGCGCCTGCGCTTCAAACGAGATGATGGGCTCAAACACCCGGAAATTGTCCATCAGCTGGATCAGCGCGATGAAGGTCGTCAGCGGCATCAGATGCGGGATCACGACATAACGGATCCGCTCCCACCGGCTGGCGCCGTCAATCATCGCGGCCTCCAGCGTGTCGGTGTTCACGGTTTGCAGCCCCGCGTAATAGACGATGAAGGCAAAGGGGATCGAACTCCACGTGCCGTAAACCATCAGCATGATCCACATCAGCGGCGTCGACGCCTTCACCGATAACGACGGATCATTGGCAAGCCATTGCAGGCCCGCCCCCAGAATGCCGCGCGCATCGACCATCCAAAAGAGGATCAGCGCGCCGACAAGCGGCGTGACGATCATCGGCAAGAGCGACAGGAAGATCGTGGGGCCCCGCAAAGACCGCGCGACGGAGTTGACCGCAATAGCAACAAAGAACCCCAGGATGATCGTCATTGGCGTAACAATGGCGGTGTAGGTCAGTGTAAAGGCCATCGCGCTGTAAAACGGCAGGTTCATCAGCGTTCGCCAGAAATCCGGCAAGCCGTCGGCATTCACCCAGGCGCCCGCCACTTCGGCCACGGCCAGGTGGTTGCGGTCTGTGTAGATATCAAGGCCTGCCCATTTCCCCAACGGCTCTGCCTCGCGCAGGGCTTGTGTCGCCTCCTGATCGACGGCGGTCGATTCCGTGCAGCCGAACGGGCCGCAGTTCTCTACGACCACCACAACCTGTTCATGTTCAGAGTAAAGCGACTGCGTGACGACCGAGACGATGGGCAATGCGATGAACGCGACCATCAGCAGGACGGACGGAAAAACAAACCAAAAGAATGTCTTGTGTTTCATCAAACCAGCGCCCCGGTGAGGTCAAGAGAAGTGAAAGAGGGCGCAAAATACCCTCTTTCAGACAAGCTCGGCTTACTGAAGGAAGCCCTTTTCTCTCGCGGCAGCAGTATAGGCAGCCTCGATATCCGCCAGGGTCTGCTCCGCGCTTTCATTGCCCTGCAGAAAATCCGCGATGTTATCGCCAAGTGCCGTGTGCAAGAGACCCTGAAACGGCACCATCGGGTAGGGGGTGGAGCCTGCGGCGACCGAGGCCAGCACCCCGGTATTCACCGGCTGCGGTTCAAAGTTCGGCATCAGCCACACCGCCTGATCCATCGTCTCATCTGTCAGGATATCCGGTGAGACACCGGCCATCATGGCCTTGAATGTTGTCTCTGCATCGGCGTCACTGATATTCTTGGCCACGGTCCAGCCATCCCACCAAAGCGTGTTCGCAGGCCGACCGCTATCGCCAACGGTCAGCGGACCGGAAGTCATCGTGTTCTCGTACACTTCTGGCGCCGACCCTTCCGCATCCATCAAAACACCCGTCCGGCTGCCCCACATATTCATCAAGGCGACATTGCCCGCTTCCCATTCAGCCGAGGTCGCGTTGCTGTCATGGGTCAGGTAGTCGGGGTTCATGTATTCGGTCAGCGCCTTCATCATCTCCAGCGCCTCAACACCTTGGGCATTGTTGATGCCGACCTCAGCTGTTCCGGGTTCAAAGAACGCGCCACCGGTGCCCAGATACATGTTGGTGAATTCCTGCGCGAGGTTCCAACCCGCCGCATAGGCACCCCCCACAGGGTTTTCCATAATGCCTGCCGCGCGGATCATTTCAGCGGCCTCCAGGACCTCTTCGTAAGATGTGGGCACGTCCACACCGATCTCTTCCAGCACATCCGCGCGGTAGACGAGGTTCTGGCTGTTCGCCATGAAGGCGACAGCCATGATCTGGCCGTCCACCGTGATCAATTGCTGGCGCGGAATGTCCTGCCCGAACGCGGCAACGAGGTCATCGAGCGGGCGGATCACGTCCTCATTGATCAGCGCAACGATGGACGAATTGGCGACAATCGCCGTGGTATATTCGGCCGGATTGCCGGTCATGCCGGGCACGTTCAGCGATTGGTGGTCAGCGGTCAGATTCGACTCCGCGCCGTCGCCCGCACAGGCCACTGCGGCTGCCGCGACGGTCTGGATCGCGGGGAATTCGTTGCCAATGATGCTCAGCCGGCCATCACCACAATCAGCATGCCCACCTGCGAAGGCGGTTGTCGTGCTCAGTACGGCAAGTGCCGAGCCAAGCGCAAAATTCCTGATAAATGTCATATGCTTATACTCTCCCAGTTGTTGGTCTGCGCGGCCCGTCCCGCGCGGTATCGCGCCTTCGTTTGGCGCATTATTGTCCATCGCCGTCGAATCGCGGCAGCATTGCATACGTTTGCAAGTTAAGCTGCAAATAGTATAAGCACGCAAGAAACATTTCGAAAAATCTGTTCTGTCGCAAGACAGATAATTAGGGGCTTGCCTGATCTCTGGAATCGGGCGAAGCTTTTTGCAAACGTATGCAAGGGGTCGCACATGGCAGAGATCGAACTGCGCAATGTCACCAAACGGTGGGGCTCTTTCGTCGGCGTGAAGGAGTTCAACCTGACCATTGCCGATCAGGAATTCCTCGTGCTCCTTGGTCCGTCAGGCTGCGGCAAGACCACCACCATGCGCATGATCGCGGGGCTCGAGGATGCGTCGGGCGGTGACATTCTGGTCGACGGGAACCGGATCAACGATCTCGACCCCAAGGACCGCGATGTGGCGATGGTGTTCCAATCCTACGCGCTCTATCCGAACATGAACGTCTACGACAATATCCGCTTTCCGCTAAAGGTCCGCGGCGTGCCGCAATCGGAGCACGATGCGCGGGTCAAACGCGCCTCGGCCATGGTGGAACTGGATGATTTCCTGCACCGTAAACCGGCGGAATTGTCAGGTGGTCAGCGCCAGCGCGTCGCCTTGGCCCGCGCCGTGGTGCGCGAACCCAATGTCTTCCTGATGGATGAGCCGCTGTCGAACTTGGACGCCAAACTGCGCGTCTCAACCCGCGCACAGATCAAGAACCTCAGCCATGAACTCAAGACGACAACCATCTACGTGACCCACGACCAGATTGAGGCGATGACGCTCGCCGACCGTGTCGTGGTCATGAACAAGGGCGTTGTCCAACAGGTCGGCACACCGACCGACATTTATGACCGACCGTCCAACACCTTTGTCGCCGGTTTCATCGGCTCGCCCGCCATGAACCTGATGGACGGGCAGTTGGAAAACGGCACCTTCATGGGCGAAAACATCAGCATTCCCGGCCTGCCCAGCCAGCATAATGGCCCCGTCACCTTGGGCTTCCGCGCCGAAGATGCCAGCGTGGTCGCGGCGGGGGGAGAGGTCAATTCCATCGTCTATTCGCTGGAACTCTTGGGCGAAGCGACGATGGTCACAATGCGTGCGGGCGGAACGATCATCTCGGTCAAGTCAGCCAAGGATTATCGCGCCGAAATCGACGACGCGGTCAGCGCACACATCCCTGCCGAGATTTGCCACCTTTTCCACGCCGAAACGGGGGAGCGGCTGACATGAGCCATGATGCCCAATCCGCCGCCACCCTGGCCGCTGTTAAACGCATGGAAGACGGGCTCGCCGCCGGTGAGAACGACATGTACGCCTATTTCACGCCCGACTTTCTGTGGCGCGGCAATCAGGGCTGCGGCACCAAAAAAGGGGTTGAGGAATTTCGCCGCAACTGGCAATTGCCGCTACGCGCCGCGTTCACTGACCGCGACTACAAGACGGAAAAGTTCCTCGCCGACGGTGATTGGGCCGCCTGTTTCGGCCATATTGAGGCGACCCATTCCGGTACGTTCATGGGCGTGGCCGCCACCGGCAAGCGGGTGAAAATCCCCTATATGGATTTCTGGCGGGTCGAAGATGGCCGGATTGCCGACAACCCCGTCTCGGTCGATTTCCCCGCGGTAATGGCGCAGATTGGCGTCGATGTCTTCGCTGGTCACGGCTGGGAGAATTACGACAACGGCAGTGCGACACCTGCCGCACCAGAGTAATCCGGTATAGGGAGCGTACGAGATGGCCATCACCTACCTCAAATCCGGCAAGCCAGAGGCTGAGCGCGCCGAGGACGACGCCAAGGTCCGCAAGATCGTCGAGGACACGCTGAAAGACATCGAAACACGCGGCGATGCGGCGGTGAGGGAATTGTCGGAAAAATTCGACAAGTATTCGCCCCCCAGCTTCCGGCTGACCCAATCCGAAATCGAGGCGGCGATGTCCAAAGTCTCTGCCCGTGACATGGACGATATCAAATTCGCACAGGACCAGATCCGCAACTTCGCGCTGGCGCAGCGGGCTTCAATGACTGATATCGAGGTCGAAACGCTCCCCGGCGTGATCCTCGGCCACAAGAACATCCCGGTCCAATCCGTGGGCTGCTATGTGCCCGGCGGCAAGTTCCCCATGGTCGCGTCCGCGCATATGTCGGTCCTGACCGCATCCGTGGCCGAAGTCCCCCGCATCATCGCTTCCGCCCCACCACAAAACGGCGCGCCGCATCCGGCTATCGTGGCCGCGATGCATCTGGGCGGCGCGCATGAGATCTACGTGTTGGGTGGCATGCAGGCCGTGGGCGCGATGGCGCTGGGCACTGAGACCATCGACCCCGTGCACATGATCGTCGGCCCCGGTAATGCCTTTGTGGCCGAGGCGAAACGGCAGCTTTTCGGACGCGTCGGCATTGACCTTTTCGCGGGTCCGACCGAGACGATGGTGATCGCCGATGAGACGGTTGATGCGGAGCTTTGCGCCACCGATCTGCTGGGGCAGGCCGAACACGGCTACAATTCCCCTGCCGTTCTGCTCACCAATTCCGAAAAACTGGCGCGCGACACGATGTCCGAGATCGACCGTATCCTCGACATCCTGCCTACCGCCGAAACCGCGCGGACCTCGTGGGAGGACTACGGCGAGGTCATCCTATGTGGCACTTACGACGAAATGCTGCAGATGGCCGATGAAATCGCGTCAGAGCATGTCCAGGTCATGACCGACCGCGACGATTGGTTCCTCGAAAACATGACCTGCTACGGCGCGCTCTTTCTCGGCCCCCGAACGAATGTGGCGAACGGCGACAAGGTCATCGGCACGAACCACACCCTGCCCACCAAAAAGGCCGGGCGCTACACGGGTGGTCTCTGGGTCGGCAAGTTCCTGAAAACCCACAGCTATCAGAAGGTGCTGACCGATGAAGCCGCAACGCTTGTCGGCGAATACGGCTCCCGCCTCTGCATGCTCGAAGGCTTCGTCGGCCACGCTGAACAATGCAACATCCGCGTCCGCCGCTATGGCGGCAAAAACGTGGCCTATGGCACAGCCGCCGAATAGCTCTCATCATCATCTTGCCAAAAATACTCCCGCCGGAGGCTCCGACACCGGCCACAGGAAATACCCCATGACACTTCCTCAAACCCCGTCCTTCAGCCTGACCGGCAAACGCGCCTTGGTCACAGGCGCCTCCTCGGGCATCGGCCTCGGCTGCGCCGTGGCCTTGGGGCAGGCGGGTGCCACGGTCACGCTCGCCGCGCGCAGCGAGGATAAACTCAAGGACATCGCCAGCCAAATGACTGACGCCGGCCTGACCGCCGACGTCCTTCCTCTCGACGTGGCGGACATTCCGGCAACCGAGGAGGCGGTCGCTGCAAATGACCCCTTCGATATCCTCGTCAACGCCGCGGGTCTTGCCATCCACACGCCAGCCTTGGAGACGACGGAGCCTGACTTCGACGCCGTCGCGAACCTCAACTTCAAAGGCGCATATTTTCTGACCCGTGCTGTCGCCAAGGGCCTGGCGGATGCAGGCAAACCCGGCAGCCTGATCAACATCACCAGCCAGATGGCCTTTGTGGGCGGCATCGACCGCGCTGTCTATTGCGCCACCAAACACGCAGTTGAGGGCTTCACGAAGGCGATGGCCATCGAATGGGGCAAGCACGGCATTCGCGTGAATACGATCTGCCCCACCTTCATCCGCACGCCCCTGACCGAACCCACCTTCCAGAACCCCGACCGCGTCGCCTGGATCATGGACAAGATCAAACTGGGCCGCGTGGGCGAGGTGAGTGATATCATGGGGCCAGTGGTCTACCTCGCCTCAGACGCATCCGCGATGATGACAGGCACGCATATGCTGATCGATGGCGGCTGGACGGCGGATTGATGGAAAAAGTCACCTCCCTCCAAGTTGCCGAACGCGCGGGCGTCAGTCAGTCAGCCGTCAGCCGGGTCTTCACGCCCGGCGCGTCGGCGAGCGCGAAAACGATTGAGAAAGTGCGCAAGGCGGCGGCGGAACTCGGCTACCGCCCCAACATGATGGCCCGCGCGATGATCACCGGCAAAAGCCGGATTATCGCGCTCGTCGTCGCGTATCTCGATAACCAATTCTACCCGCATGCACTCGAACGGCTGTCGAATGCGCTGCAAGAACAGGGCTATCATATCCTGGTCTTTACCGCCGCAAACAGCAGGGCGGATATCGAAGAGGTGATGCAACAGCTGCTGGACTATCAGGTGGACGGGATCATCACCGCCTCCGTGGCTATGACCAATGATCTGACAGACCGCTGCAACGCGGCGGGCATCCCCGTCGTCATGTTCAATCGCGGGCAGGACGGCGCGGATGTTTCCAGCGTCACTTCAGCCAATGTGCAGGGCGGATGGGATGCGGCGGATTTCCTGCTCGCCTGCGGCCATCAGCGGCCCGCGCATATCAGCGGCTGGCAAGGCTCATCGACCGGACGCGACCGGCAACAGGGCTTTTGTGCGCGGCTAGCAGAAGCCGGGATCACACCGCAGATCATCGACGGAATGTACCGGCGCGACGTTGCCGCCAACGCGACTGAGACGCTCATTACAGGCCCCAATCCGCCCGATGCGATCTTCGCTGGTAACGACCACATGGCCTTTGCGGTGATGGACACGCTGCGCGGCAAGCTGGGGCTTCGCGTGCCCTATGATGTCGCGGTAATTGGCTATGACGATGTGCCGCTCGCCGCCTGGGCCGCCTATGACCTCACGACGATGCGCCAGCCGCTGAACCGCATGGTCGACGCGACGGTTGAGGCGCTTCTGACCCGGATTGAAGACCCGTCCAGCCCCACCCGGCACATCGAAATCGAAAGCCCGCTGATCGAGCGTGGCAGCACCCGCCCACGCAAAGGACCGCGCCCATGAAAGGCTTTTCCAACCGCTGGAAAGACTTCCCCGATTACATCATCGGCATCACGAAAGAGATCTGGGAAGAGCGCGGGATCGGCACGCTGACACATTACTATGCGCCCGACATTCCGGTGCGGACACCAATGGGGGTCAGCCGTGGCAACAAGGCCGTCATTGCCTCCACCATGGCCACGGTGAACGAATTCCCTGACCGGGAATTGCTGGGGGAAGATGTGATCTGGTCGGGTGATGATGCGGTCGGATATCTTTCCTCACACCGGATCATCACCAAGGCGACCCATCTGCAGGACGGTCAGTTCGGCCCTGCCACCGGGCGCCATTGGCAGGCCTATGTCATCGCAGATTGTGCCGCGAAAGAGGACACGATCTACGATGAATGGCTGGTGCGCGATTACGGCGGCATCGTCCGGCAACTCGGCATGGCGCCGCGTGACTATGCCGCTGATCTGATCGCGAAAGAGGGCGGGGCGCAAAAAGCCAACAGGCCCTTCACGCCAGATGCGGATGTCGATGGCGGCTATCATGGGACAGGCAATGACAATGCCTGGGGGCAGCGCTATGCCGACACGCTCACCCGGACTATGGATCACGACTTTGCCCATATCCGGGACAGCTATGACCGTGCTGTGATCGGTGAATATGCGGGCGCAACACGCGCCTTGGGCTGGGATGGCGTGCTCGCATTCTGGATCGGTCTGCGGTCCTCTTTTCCGCATGCCGAATTCAAGATCCATCACCAGATCGGGATGGATGCCGACATGATGCCGCCCCGTGCTGCAATCCGCTGGTCGCTGGACGGAACGCATGACGGATGGGGTGCGTTTGGAGAGCCGACGGGGGCCGAGGTCCATGTCATGGGGATGGCCCATGCAGAGTTTGGGCCGTACGGGCCGGACGGGATCGGCCTCCGTCGCGAATGGGCGCTTTACGACGAGGTGGCGATCTGGAAGCAGATCCTGATGCAGGGCACATGATGGACAGTTACGCGAAACACCTTTTCAGCGACGCGGCCAAGCAGGCGCAGGCCGGGGCAGGCATGCGCGACAAATATGAACGGGTCTACGAAACGCGGCTGACCGATGGATTGCAGCCCGACGCGATCGCCTTCATCGAAAGCCGCACGTCCTTCTACATGGCCAGCATCGCCGAAACCGGTTGGCCCTATATCCAGCATCGCGGCGGCCCCGCCGGTTTCCTGAAAGTGATCGACACCGACACGCTCGGCTTTGCCGATTACCGGGGCAACCAGCAGTTCATCACGTCAGGCAACCTGCAGACCAATGATAAGGTCTCATTGATCCTGATGGATTACCCACGCCGGGCGCGGCTCAAGCTGATCGGGCATGCCAGCATGATCGCGGCGGACGAGAACCCTGAGCTGGCGCAGAAACTTGCCCAAGAGGGGCAGGGGCCTGCCGAGCGTCTAGTGACCATCCGCCTTGTTGCGCAAGACTGGAACTGCCCGCAATACATCACGCCCCGTTTCACCGAAGCCGAAATCGCCGACCTGCTGGGGCCCCGTCTCAACGAACTCAACCGCCAGATCGGCGTTCTGGCGGACCGTCTGACCGCACTGGGCGAAGACCCATCCGCCCTTCTGCAAGACACCAAGGACAAGTCATGACGCCCGCCGAGATGGAAAACCGCATCGTGCGTTACGGCGATCTGCGCCCCTGCAAGACGGCCTTTATCGACGCGCATACACCGGGGTCCGATCAGAAAGAGAACTTCACGATCATCGGCGGCGGCGTCTCCGAAAGCCCTGACCAGCATGTCCATATCGCGATCCCGCATGGCTTCAACATTGGCGCCGCAGGCCAGCCGCCAAAGTGCCGCAACTCGCTGCACAGTCACCGCACGGCAGAGGTGTTCTTTGTCCTCAAGGGCCGCTGGCGCTTCTTCTGGGGCCGGCATGGCACGGCGGGCGAGGTTGTGCTGGAAGAGGGCGATATCTTCAACATCCCTACCGGCATCTTTCGGGGGTTTGAGAATATCGGCACTGACTACGGGATGATCATGGCAATCCTGGGCGGTGATGATGCCGGCGGCGGCGTGATCTGGGCGCCGCAGGTGATCGAAGACGCGCGAGATCACGGGCTGGTCCTCTGCGAAAACGGCAAGCTCTATGACAGCAAAAAGGGGCAGGACCTTCCCGCAGGTCTCGGCCCCATGCCGCTGCTGACAGAGGATGAGCTACAAGCCTACCCTGAACCCACAACGGCCCAGGTGATCCCGCGCCACGTGGCCCGCTATTGGGATATGGTGGCCGTGGCAGACCGCGCACCCGCGCGCGTGATCGGCGCAGACGGGATGCTGCCCGACAAACCTGGGTTCGAGGTCAGCTTTCTCACCCGCGCGTCCGCGACCACGAAGATGCACCAGCATGACCGCCCCTCCGTCCTGATGCCCATGCGCGGGCACTGGCGGCTGCTCTGGGACGGGGGAGAGGCGACGCTGAACCCCGGCGACACAGTCTCTGTCCCGGAGAACCTGATGCACACCGCCGTTCCGGCGATGACAGGTGAGGCGAGCCTTTTTCACGTGATCGCCACCGATGATCCGGCCGGGCCGACTTGGAAAGGTTAACGGCGCAGCCGTCTGACAGCTGTACGTACAACATCTGTACAGGTTCTGTACGCAATGAATACGAAGGGAGGCGCCGCAAATGGCCAAAGTCTTAACAACTCACACGGGCTCTCTGCCGCGCACACAGGATGTAGTCGATTTCATCTTCGCCCGTGAGCATGGCAAGCCTTATGATCAGGCCGACTTCGATGCCACAATGACCGAAGCCGTCTCAGAAACCGTGAAGAAACAAGTGGATGCGGGGATTGATATCGTGAGCGATGGCGAGACCTCCAAGATCAGCTACGCGACCTACGTGAAGGATCGCTATACCGGTTTCGACGGCGACAGCCCGCGCAATGCACCCGCTGACTTGAAGAAGTTCCCCAGCTTTCTCAAGCGCTTGGCCGATGACGGCGGCACCCCGCAATATGCACGGCCAATGTGTGTGGGTGAGGTGAAATCAAAAGGCCAGGGCGAGCTCGAAAAGGACATCGCCAATCTCAAGGCGGCGATGGCCGCGCATGGCGTTGAACGCGGCTTCATGAATGCCGCCTCGCCCGGAGTGATCTCATTGTTTTTGCAGAATGATTTCTACAAAACGCGCGAGGCCTATCTGGCTGCCTTGGCCGATGCGATGAAGGCGGAATATGAAACCATCGTCGCCTCTGGCCTTGATCTGCAACTCGACTGCCCAGACCTCGCGCTGTCGCGTCACATGTTGTTTAACGATTTGTCCGATGATGAATTCCTGAAAATCGCAGGCAGCCACGTCGAGGCGCTGAACCACGCGCTGGCCGATGTACCCGAAGACAAGGTGCGCGTGCATATCTGCTGGGGCAATTACGAAGGGCCGCATATCTGCGACATTCCGATGGCCAAGATGTTCGACACGCTGATGTCCACCAAATCGCGTTACGTGCTGTTTGAGACCTCAAACCCCCGTCACGGCCACGAATGGACCGTTTTCCGCGACCGCGCAGGCGATATACCGGATGGTAAGGTTCTGGTGCCGGGCGTTGTGGATACGACGACGAACTTCGTCGAGCATCCAGAGCTTGTCGCGCAACGTATTGAAAGGTTTACGGAAATCGTGGGGGCGGATCGCGTCATCGCAGGCTCTGATTGTGGTTTCGGCACCTTTGCAGGCTTTGGCGCAGTTGATCCTGAGATTGCCTATGCCAAGCTGGGCGCACTGGCCGAAGGAGCCGCGAAAGCCGCCTGAAATCGGGTTGGACTGGTGTCTCTTTTGGCCCATGTAGAGGGTTGAAAGGACAGTGAAAATGCTCAACCCCGTCACGGATGATTTTGCAGCGAAACTGCGCGACTTGCTGCCCGCAGCGGCGTTCAAAGAGGACAGCACGCCCTACCTGAGCGAACCACGCGGGCGCTGGGCGGGCCAGGGCCACGTCGTGGCGCCCGGCAGCACGGAGGAGGTCGCGGCTGTCGTTAAAGCCTGCGCTGCCGCACGCATCGGGATCGTGCCTTATGGAGGCGGAACAGGCCTTGTCGGCGGCCAACTGCTGCAGGATGGGCCTGCGCCGGTGGTCCTGTCGCTGGAACGCATGAACCGGATTCGCGAGGTCTATCCCGTTGAAAACGTTCTGGTTTGTGACGCAGGCGTGATCCTTGCCGACATACAGAAGGCCGCTGATGAGGCTGGTCGGCTCTTTCCGCTATCGCTTGCCTCGGAAGGGTCTGCGCGGATCGGCGGGCTGCTTTCTACCAATGCCGGCGGAGTGAATGTGCTGCGCTACGGCAATGCCCGCACGCAATGTCTGGGGTTGGAGGTCGTGCGCCCGGACGCGTCGATCTGGCATGGGCTGACCCGGCTACGCAAAGACAATACCGGCTATGACCTGCGCAACCTGATGATTGGGGCGGAGGGTACGCTCGGGATCATTACGGGTGCGGCTCTGAAGCTTAGCCCCCGCCCGGCGAGGGTGGGTTCCGCCATGATGGCCGCGCCATCACCTGAGGCCGCATTGCACCTGCTGGCATTGGCGGGTGATCAGATTGGCGAGGGCATTTCGGCATTCGAGATCATGCATCGCCAAGGCTTTGATTTTCTTGCGGAAGTCGGGCCGGACGTTCGGGTGCCCTTCGACGACGCGCCAGAATGGTGCGTGCTGATTGACGTCGGTTTGCCTGCCGGATTGGCACCGGAAGAGGCGCTGGAAAACCTGTTTGTGGAGGCGTCGGAGCAAGGCCTTGTCGACGACGGCGTGATCGCCCAGAACATGGGACAGCGTGATGATTTCTGGCATATCCGCGAAAGCATCCCCGAGGCGAACCGCCGGATTGGGTCGGTCAGTTCGCACGATATCTCGGTGCCCCTAAGCGCCATCCCCGCCTTCATTCAGCGTGCGCCGCAGCTTCTTGCCGAGATTGGCGCGTTTCGCATCAATTGTTTCGGCCACCTTGGCGACGGAAACCTCCATTACAACGTGTTCCCGACGCGGGGACTGAGCCGCGCCGATTACGAGACAGAGCGGCCTTTGGTGAAACGGGTGATCCACGATTTGGTCCACGAAATGGAGGGTTCCGTCAGCGCAGAACACGGTGTCGGGAGGTTGAAGGTGGAGGATCTGGAGCGCTATGCCGACCCCGCGAAGCGCGCGATGCTGCGGGCGGTAAAGGACGCGCTTGATCCGCTGGGCATCATGAACCCTGGTGCTGTTTTGCGGCAGCTCTGATTGAAAGGAGCGCCTTCGGCGCAAGACATGTTTTGACGCAGGGTGGCGGAGGCGGCGTTTCGATTTGGCGTCAGTTGTGAGGTGCCGTTGCGCTGCCTCCGGCGGGGATATTTTTGGCCAAAAGAGGGTGAAGCATGTGCTCGTAATGCTGAAAGCGTCTTTCAGCGCTGAATGGTCGGTGGGTACGCCTAATCGCCATCAAATGCGCAAAGCGCGTGCACATCCATGTTCAGTGCTTCAAGTTTTTTCCGCCCACCCAGATCGGGCAAGTCGATGATAAAGGCGCAGCCAATCACCTCGGCCCCCATCCGTTCGATCAGCTTGATCCCCGCCTCTGCCGTGCCTCCCGTTGCAAGGAGGTCGTCCACAAGCAGCACTTTCTCACCGGCCTGCAGGGCATCGTCGTGCACTTCCATGATGGCCTCACCGTATTCGAGCGTGTAGCTTTGCTCGATCGTCTTGCCGGGCAATTTACCCTTCTTTCGGATCGGCACAAAACCAACAGAGAGCTGGTGGGCAATCGCGCCGCCTAGAATGAAGCCTCGCGCTTCGAGACCCACGACCTTGACGATGGGTTGGCCGGCATAGGGGTGCAGTAGTTGATCAATGGCGATGCGAAAGCCGCGCGGGTCGGCGAACAGGGTTGTGACATCACGGAACATGATCCCTTCATGCGGAAAATCGGGGATCGTGCGGATGTAGTCTTGTACAGTTTTCATCAGGTTACCTTTTACAGAACGCGACCGGCGACAGCGTCAAGTTTAGCGAGAAGTGCTGGATCCCGTTTGTCTGGGGCGGTCATGAGGGCGTATTCCAATGCGCGGTCGCAGCCATGCGGACAGGGCGCGCGGTCGGGGCCGAGAAGGGCGGGTAACCGCCCGACGAGGTCTTGCGCCTTGGTACCGTTGCCTTGCAGGGTCTTGATAACTTCGTTGACATCCACGGCATCATGATCGGGGTGCCAGCTGTCGTAGTCGGTGACCATCGCGACGGGGGCATAGCAAATCTCGGCCTCGCGTGCGAGCTTGGCCTCCGGCATGTTGGTCATGCCGATCACATCACAACCCCAAGCGCGGTACATCTTGCTTTCCGCCTGCGATGAAAACTGCGGCCCCTCCATCGCGAGGTATGTGCCGCCGCGATGCACGTTGATCCCGGCGTCGCGCGCGGCATTCTCGCAGGCATCGGAAAGTCGGGGGCAGGTGGGATGCGCGACGCTGACATGGGCAACGCACCCAGTGCCGAAAAAGGACTTTTCCCGTGCGAAAGTGCGGTCGATGAACTGGTCAACAATGACAAAGTCGCCCGGCGCCATTTCTTCGCGAAATGACCCGCAAGCGCTGACGCTGATGATATCGGTGACGCCCAACCGCTTGAGCGCGTCGATATTTGCGCGATAGGGCACCGTGGTGGGCGTATAGACATGCCCGCGCCCGTGCCGCGGCAGAAACACCATATCGACACCATCCAACACGCCGGTCAGAACATCATCAGATGGAGCACCCCAAGGGCTTTCTACACGCGTCCAGTTCGCGTTCTGCAACCCATCCATATTGTAAATGCCAGAGCCGCCAATAATTCCGATTTTGGTTTGCATCAATCCTCTCGCATTCACCTGTCAGCAGGACACTGAATGGGAATGAATGAAATGTGAAGCCCGCGTGCCCCATGCGCCGCAACATTGCGTCGCCCGATCAATTGATGGGTGACAAACCGGGCATCCTCGGTTACGGCGGCGGCAACAATCCCCGAATTGACAGGATGCCCGATGGCCCGCGCCCTTTTGGCGAGTTTCGCCGATAACCTTTCGCTTTCCGATCCGGATGCGCCGCTGACGCCGGGGCAATGGCGTGTAGAGATATTGTCAGGTTTGACCGTCGCTTTGGCGCTGGTGCCAGAAGCCGTGGCCTTCGCCTTTGTGGCGGGTGTTGAGCCGCTTGTCGGTCTCTATGCCGCCTTTATCGTCGGGCTGATCACGGCACTTTTCGGGGGGCGGCCTGGCATGATCTCGGGCGCGACGGGTGCGCTTGCCGTGGTGATGGTCAGCCTCGTGGCGCAGCACGGGGTGGAGTACCTCTTTGCCACTGTGGTGCTGATGGGGCTTATTCAGATTTTCGTTGGCATCATGCGTTGGGGAAAATTCATCCGGCTCGTACCGCATCCGGTGATGCTGGGCTTTGTGAACGGCCTCGCCATCGTGATTTTCCTTGCGCAATTGGGCCAGTTTCAGGTACCGGGCACGGCGCATGGAGGCGGCGGGCATGGAATGGCCAATGGTGAATGGCTGTCGGGCATGCCGCTTTATCTGATGCTGGCGCTGGTGGCGCTGACCATGGCGGTCATCTGGGTCATGCCAAAGCTGACAAATGCCGTGCCAGCCCCGCTAGCCGGGATCGCTGTTGTGGCGGCCATTGTCATCGGTTTCGGACTTGATACGCCGCTTGTCGGCGATCTGGCGAGTATTGAGGGCGGGTTGCCGCCGTTTCATATCCCCGTAGTCCCGCTGACCTGGGAGACGCTGGAGATCATCCTGCCTTATGCTCTGATCCTCGCCGCGATTGGCCTGATTGAGAGTCTTCTGACCCTGAACCTTGTGGGTGAAATGACGGGCAAGCGCGGCGGCGCCAGCCAGGAATGTCTGGCTCAAGGGGCGGCGAATACTGTCACGGGGTTCTTCGGCGGCATGGGTGGCTGTGCGATGATCGGGCAGTCGATGATCAACGTCAAATCCGGTGGCCGAACCCGTGTGGCGGGTGTTGCGGCGGCCTTGTTTTTGCTGGCCTTTATCCTGTTTGCCAGCAGCCTGATTGAGCAAATCCCGCTGGCGGCTCTGGTCGGCGTGATGTTCATGGTGGTGATCGGCACCTTCGCCTGGAACTCTCTGCGCATCTTGCGCAAGGTGCCCCGGACAGATGCATTTGTGACGATCCTTGTGACCATCGTGACGGTCGCAACCGACCTCGCCACGGCGGTTGTGGTCGGCGTCATCGTCTCTGCACTGGCCTATGCATGGAGCAACGCAACGCGCATCCACGCGATCAAGCGCGAAAGCCGAACCGAGGCGGGTGCACAGGTTTATGAAATCCAAGGGCCGCTCTTCTTTGGCTCATCGGATGGGTTCATGGAAATCTTCGATGTCGCAAGTGACCCGGACGTCGTGATCATCGACTTTGCCGCCAGCCGCGTCGCTGACCAGTCAGCTTTGCAGGCGATTGAGGCCGTTGCGCAAAAGTACGAAGATGCGGGTAAGACGATCCAACTGCGCCATCTGAGCCGTGATTGCCACAAATTGTTATCCAAGGCGGGGCATCTGATGGTCGATAGCGACGATGATCCCGATTATGCGCTGGCCGTCGATTATGGCGTGCGCACAGGGATCATCGGCGGACATTGACGCGGGTGGGCTCAGACTTTTTCAGAAAAGTCTGAGCAAAATCCTTCGTAGGATTTTGTCCAATTCCTGTGCCAGGAATTGGATCACGCTGTGCGGCTTAGCTGTCATCTGGTCTTTGCAGGCTGAACACCTCGCGGATCACGGAGTAATCGCGATAGCCAAGCCGGGTGAGCGGATTGTAGGTGGTGACATCGAACTTCCCATCGATGATGCAGTCATCGCGCAGATGCACACCGGTCACTTCGCCGAAGACGACGAAATTCGCCTCACCCGGCAATTGAACAATTTGTGTCAGCTTGCATTCCAGCGTCGCGGGTGCATTGGCGACCCGTGGGCAGGGAATGGTCTCGCATTCTGCCTTTTCTACACCAGCCAGAGCGAACTCATCCGTCTCGCGCTCCCACGGGCCAGAGGTCTGGTTCATGATATCGCGCGCTGCGTATTCCACAATATTGATCGCAAATGCACCCGTGTCGCGAATATTGGCGACACTGTCCTTGGTGCCATCGCGATCCGGCTTGGCGCTGGTTGAGGCGAACATGACCTGCGGCGGGACATAGGCGACGGCGTTAAAGAACGAATAGGGTGCGAGGTTGTCGCGCCCGTCGCTCCCTCTTGTTGCGACCCAAGCGATCGGTCGTGGGGCCACCACAGCGTTGAAGGGATTGTGCGGCAGGCCGTGCCCGTTTTTCGGTTCGTAGAACATGGTGCGGTCTTTTCGTCTGGTTTGCCAAGGGGTAGCCTCAGTTCAGACCTTTGGCCAGACGAAAGACAAGATGCAGCAGACGGCGATGGTGTTGGCCGAGGAGACGCCCGAGGATTGGTGGGAAGTGGAGGCTCTTTATGATCTGTGCTTCGCGCCGGGCCGTTCAGCACTTTCGTCCTATCGCCTGCGCGATGGGGTTGATCCGATCAGCGCGCTTTGTCTGACAGCGCGCGATCCTGAGGGGATTTTGGCTGGCGCGGTGCGTAACTGGCCCGTGAGTATTGGCTCTGCTGAAGCGGTGTTGCTTGGGCCGATTGCCGTGCATCCCACACGTCAGGGCGAGGGGTTAGCCGCATTGCTGATGTGGGAATGTCTAAGCAAAGCACGGCAAGCCGGTTGGCAGCGCATTATTCTTGTCGGGGATGCGCCGTATTATGGCCGATTTGGCTTTACGAAATTGAACGGCGTCACCATGCCACCGCCCACCAACCCCGATCGCGTGCTGGGTCTTGCCCTGGCGGCTGGGGCATGGACCGGGATCACAGGGCAGGTAACCCGCATTCGTTGATTGAAATTCAAGCCTTTGGACCCCATGTCAGTGTCATGAGCGATGCTGATCTTACTCTCAAAGAGGTCAATCCGGCCAATCCGCCGCAACCTTTGACCGACGATGCGCGGGCTGAGATTGCCGAAATCGCCCAACGCCAAAAGCGTGCAAATGGCATCCTGATGTCGGCCATCAACTTTGTCGGTGGTCAGGTTGAGGACAGCCTCAAGCTTTTGCCGAAATCTACACGGGCGCAGGTCGACGAACTGGCGCGCAAAGCACTGCGGCAGAGCTTTGATGTCGCACATGCGTCTCGGCAGGGTGCTGGCAGCAATATCGGGTCCGATAGGCTGCACAAGCTCGTAGGCACTGTGTCGGGTGCTGTGGGTGGTCTTGGCGGGCTGCCGACCGCTCTGGCTGAGTTGCCGGTCACAACAACGGTGATCTTCCGCGCCGTTCATCATGTGGCGACAGAATATGGTGAAGACCCTGACGCCCCTGAAACACGTATGGAATGCCTCGCCGTCTTTGGCGCCGGTGGACCTGGCAGTGCGGATGACGGGGTTGACACGGCACTTATCGGCGCGCGGCTCAGCATTACTGGCGCTGCTGTGAACGGATTGATCGGGCGGGTTGCGCCGCGTTTTGCGGCAGTTCTCTCACAGAAGCTCGCCAGCCAGGCGGTGCCTGTGCTGGGTGCGGCGGCGGGTGCGGGCACGAACTACGCGTTCATCGACTATTACGTCGCCATGGCACACGTCCATTTTGGCCTGCGGAGTCTGGCCCGCATCTATGGCGAAGAGGCCGTGTTGGACGAATTCCACCGCGTTCTCGCCGCGGCTAAGGTCCCTGTTCAGACCTGATAAACGAGCCAATCCGCCACGGCGCGTCGCACGGATTGATCGCCCTTGGCGATGGCTTCGTCCATCACTGCCCTGACCTCATCCAGATTGACACGACGCAAAAGGTGTTTGACCGGCCCAATAGAGGCCGGGCGCATCGACAGCGTGCGCAAACCAAGGGCCGCAAAGCACAGCGCTTCCACCGGTCGCCCTGCATCCTCGCCACAGAAAGACAAATGCGTGTTGGTGGCCTTGCACCGCTTGACAACTTGTTCGATCAGCGAAAGGAAGCTGACATCAAGCGTGTCATAGCGTTTGCGCACCCGCTCATTCTCGCGGTCTGCTGCAAAGAAGAATTGTTTGAGGTCATTGCCGCCGATGGAGAGGAAATCAACCTCCTCGAAAAACGCCTCTGGTGCGAATGCAAGCGACGGTGTTTCGAGCATTGCACCAACTTCAAGGGTGCTGGGCAGGGAATGGCCAAGCTTGGTTTCGCGGGCGATGGCCTTGTCCATCTCGGCCCGCGCGGCGCGGAACTCACTGAGTTGGGTGATGAATGGGAACATCACCGTTAGCGGTGCACCGTCAGCCGCCCGCAACAGCGCCTGCAACTGCATCCGCAGCACGCCCGGTTTGTCGAGACCCACGCGGATCGCCCGCCATCCCATGGCTGGGTTGGGTTCGTCATTGGGTTTCATGTAAGGCAGGACCTTGTCCGACCCAATATCAAGGGTGCGGAACGCCACCCGTTTGCCGTTGGCTGCACGTAAGACCCGCGCATAAAGCGCCGACAATTCAGACCTGCGCGGCATCTGGTTGCGGACCAGAAACTGCAATTCCGTACGAAAGAGGCCCACGCCCTCAGCGCCTGACCCTTCGAGCGATGGCAGATCGGCGATCAGTCCGGCATTCATGTGGAGCGACACCACGCTGCCGCACTTCGCCTGTGCCTTCAGATCGCGGATTGAGGCGTAGCGTTCTTGCGCGCGGGTCTGCATCGCAATCTTGTCGCGAAAGGCGCCGAGCACCGTCTCATCGGGTCGCAAATGCGCGATCCCCTGTTCTCCATCCACAAGGATCTTATCGCCGTTGAGCGCCTCACGGGTGACACCTCGTGCATTGATGACAAGCGGAATCGCCCAGGCGCGCGCCACGATAGTGGCGTGGCTGCCGACAGAGCCTTCCTCTAGCACGATCCCTTTGATCTTCTTTCCATATTCCAACAGCTCGCCGGGGCCGATATTGCGGGCCACCAGAATCGGATTGTCGGGCATATCCGCCTCTAGATCGACGCCCTGGCCAGTCAGTATGCGCAGTAGCCGGTTGGACAGATCATCAAGATCATGCAGGCGCTCGCGCAAGTATGCATCGCCGGACTGTGCCATCCGAGCGCGGGCATGCGATTGTTCTTTCTCGACAGCTGCCTCTGCCGAAAGCCCGTTTTCGATGTCGGCCTTCATGCGCCGCAACCAACTGCCGGAATTGGCGAACATCCGATAGGCTTCAAGCACCTTGGCCTGTTCGGGGTCGACGCTGCGGGCACCTTTCAGCATGTCATCGATCGATTGGCGCAACTCGTCAATCGCGCCGACGAGGCGGTTATGCTCAGTCTCCGGGTCGTCCGAGATCGGGTTTGTGACGACAACGCGAGGTTCGTGCAGGAACACCTGGCCCTCGCTCGCCCCTTCTTGCGCGATTGATCCCCGCAGCAGAACCGGCTGCTGATGACGGGCTGAAAGGGCAGCACCCGCGCCCACAAAGGCACCAAGTTCGGTCATTTCGGCAATGACCATCGCAACGATCTCGAGCGCGTAAACCTCATCGGGCGTGTATTCGCGTGCCGCCTTGGATTGGACGACGAGAACGCCAAGCACCTCTCCCAGTCGTTGGATCGGGACGCCGCAGAAGGACGAAAACCGCTCTTCCCCGGTCTCGGGCATGTAGCGGAACCCTTTTTCAGCGGGGGCGTCGGCGGTGTTGATGACGGTCCGGTTCTTGGCTGTACGCCCGACCAGACCCTCGCCAAGACGCATGCGGGTCTGGTGCACGGCCTCTTCCTGAAGGCCCTTGGTCGCGCAAAGCTCAAGCGTTTCAGCATCGCGGAAGAGATAGATCGAGCAGACCTCGGTCTGCATGGAATCGCCGATCAGTTCGACCACTTTATTCAGACGGGCCTGACCTTCGGTGTCGCTTGCCAAGGCGGCACGCAGACGCCCCAAAAGCTTGCGGCTTTCGCTTTCGAACCGATGTGGCATTGGCCCCCCGTCATGCGGCCAGACCCCGTTTTTGGATCAGGCCGCTTTTTCTAATTCGAACGCATCATGAAGGGCTTGGACCGCAAGTTCCATGTATTTTCGATCGATCAGAACGGAAATCTTTATCTCAGAGGTTGTAATGACCTTAATGTTGATCCCCTCATCGTGGAGTGCCTTAAACATTTGCGCTGCTACACCGGCATGGCTGCGCATGCCTATCCCCACGACCGAGACCTTGGCGACGGCATCATCTGTGACCAAATCATGGAAGTTGATGTGACCTGATGACTTCGCCTCTTCCATCGCGCGTGCGGCGCGCAAGACCTGATCGACAGGGCAGGAGAAGGTCATGTCGGTGCGCCCTTCTTCCGAGATGTTCTGGACAATCATGTCCACATTCACGCCTGCCTCCGAGAGGGGCCCGAAAATAGCGGCAGCGATGCCGGGCCGGTCGGCGACCGAGATCAGGGTCATCTTTGCCTCATCGCGGGAATAGGCCACACCGGCCACGACATTGGATTCCATGATTTCCTCCTCGTCACAGACAAGCGTTCCGGCGCTTTCTGATGGTTCTTCGAATGATGAAAGGACGCGCAGACGTACCTTGTAGCGCATGGCAAGTTCGACCGATCGGGTTTGCAAGACTTTTGCACCTAGCGAAGCAAGCTCCAGCATTTCCTCAAAGGCAATGCGATCTAATTTGCGTGCCTTGCTCGCGATGCGCGGGTCGGTGGTGTAGACCCCATCGACATCCGTATAGATGTCGCAGCGCTCCGCGCCAAAGGCGGCGGCAAAGGCAACAGCAGTTGTGTCCGATCCACCGCGTCCAAGGGTTGAGATGCGTCCTTCGGAACTGATGCCCTGAAAACCGGCCACGACTGCGACACGCATGCCTTCCGCGAATTTGGCGTTGATGTTGTCGGTCGGGATGTCTTCGATCCGTGCGCTGGAATGGGCGGAGGTTGTCTTCAGCGGCACTTGCCAGCCCTGCCAGGAACGCGCCGGAATATCCATTTCCTGCAATCGCAGCGCCATCAAACCGGCAGTGACATTTTCGCCTGACGAAACAATCGCGTCATATTCGCGGGCGTCATAAAGGGGAGAGGTTTCCTCAACCCAACCGACCAGTTCATTGGTCTTGCCGGACATGGCTGAGACGATGACGATGACGTCGTAGCCGTTGGCCACCTCGCGGGCCACGCGCTTTGCCGCCCGTGCGATCCGGTCGAGATTGGCAACAGAGGTGCCCCCAAATTTCATCACAAGCGTCGGCATGGGTCATCCTAAAGGCAACAGCGGTACTTATCCGCGCTTCCTTTAAAGAGGCCGGTGGTGAAGGGCAAACGGTTAGTAGGCGTGCGCCCGACCATCCCAGGTCTCAAAACAACCGGTTGTCTGGATGTTCAGGGCCGCAAAGCGCGCCATCAGGCCGCGTTTGCAGGTCTCGGCATCAATCTCAGCTGCCGCGCCGCCCATGTCGGTTTGGACCCAGCCGGGGTGATAGATGCCCACGCTGATCCCCTCGGGCCGTAGATCGGTGGCAAGGTTGCGGCCGAGGTTCAACACCGCGGCCTTGCTGGCACGGTAAATATAACTGCCCCCTGGCGCGCGTGTATGCGATGCCATCTGCGACGAGATGATCGCGATCTTCGCAGCTTGCGCAGCCCGCAGATGGGGCAGCAGATGCTGGATCGTCAGAAACACGCCGGTCACATTTGTGCCAAACCCCTCGGCCCACATCGCAGCACTGTATCCCTGCTCAAGCGACTGGCCTTTATCGGGATAGATGCCGGCGTTGCAGATCAGTAGATCAAGCGCCGTCCCGTCCAGCGCCTTGGCAAGCCGCGCATGTGCGGCGGGATCGGTCACATCCAGTTCGCGCATTGCACCCGCATCCGCTTGCCGATGCGTTCCGATCACGTCTTCGCCTTGCGCTGCGTAGCCATCGAACAGGGCCTTGCCGATGCCACGATTTGCGCCGGTGATCAGAACGGCCATTGGATACCCTTTCAGTTCGTCTTTTTGGTCGGAACGAAGGGCAGGGGCATCACAGGGATCCCGTCATCAACCAGTTTCTTGGCATCCGCAAACTTCGCCTCACCGTAGATAGGCCGTTCCGGGGTGAGCCCGTCGTGCATGTCGCGCGCTTCCTTGGCGAAAGAGGTCCCGACATAGTCGGAGTTTTCTTCAACCTTCTTGCGGAATTCGGCCAGTGCAGCCTCGGCCTGTTTGGGGGCGGTAATCTGCGATGACGTGCTGACGGCCGGCGCCATGATGGATTTCGCAACGTCAGCTGAACCACATGTCGTACACGTCACCATGCCAGTCGCGACCAGCTTGTCAAAAGCGTCGCCTGACTGGAACCAGCTTTCAAAGTCATGACCCTGGTCGCATTTGAGGTGAAATTTGATCATCGCATCCCGGTTCTTAACGGCTTTGAACTAATTAAGCGTTTTCAAAACCGGTGCAAGTTTTGCTAACGCAACGTTTTCTTCGGGTTGAACGTGGCGACGATCCGCTTCAACTCCGGTTCAGACAGCTTCTTGGCCGCTTTACGTTGGGTAAACCATTTGCGACGACGCTCATGCTGTTCGGGCCAGCTGCTGTGCACGTTCTTGACGTGTAGCGGGTAGACGAGTGTCACAATCGGCGCGTTATCGACCTTCTGCGGCTTGCTGTAGGTATAGACGCCAAGGCATTGATCCACGGCGTCACCGCTTAACCCCGCCTCTTCAAAAGCCTCTGTCGCGGCAGCCGCAGCCGGTGTTTGTTTGTGCATCGGCCAGCCTTTGGGGATGATCCAGCGCTTGCGGGTGCGGCTGGTGATCAGGCAGACTTCGAGCCTTCCGCTCTTGAGACGCCAGCAAAGTGCTGCAAACTGCACGCGCGCGTCCGTTTTCCGGCCGGTACGGAGTTTCAGCGGAAGTTGTCGCACAGTCATATTCACCGTGGTTCCCGTTACACTTTAAGTTACATCCGCCCTTATGATGCAAACTTCCCACGTCGCTGCTGGTCCGGCAACCCCCGCGCCGAGATTTATCGGTTCCGAGATATATCGGCATTCGAGCTACGGTGCTTGGCATCCGTTGCGGGTGCCGCGTGTGTCCACGGTGATGGATCTGTGTCGCGCGATGGGTTGGCTGCCGCCCGCGCAGTTCGTTGTCAGTCCGCGCGCTAAGCCCGCGGCTTTGACGGGTTTTCATACGCCGGCCTACATCGCGGCGCTTCAAGCGGCAGAGACCGCACAGGTGGTCAGCGACGATGTCCGGCAGCGGCATGGGCTGGGCACCCCATCCAATCCGGTCTTCCCGGAGATGTATCGTAGGCCCGCCACATCAGCGGGTGCATCCTTGCTGGCGGGCGAGCTTTTGGCCCGTGGCGGCATCATCTATTCGCCCGCTGGCGGTACGCATCACGGGCTTCCCGACCGCGCCAATGGCTTTTGCTATCTCAATGATCCCGTGCTTGCGATCCAGTCACTGCGGCGCAACGGGGCGCAGCGTATCGCCTATGTTGATATCGATGCGCATCATGCCGATGGGGTTGAATTCGCATTTGAGGATGATCCCGACACATTGCTGATTTCCGTGCATGAGGTGAACAGGTGGCCGCGTTCCGGCGCGCTGACCGACCACGGCGTTGGGCAGGTCTATAATCTGCCTGTGCCAGCAGGAATGAACGACACCGACATGGCCTTTGTCCGGGACGAATTGCTTTTACCTACCGTCGCGGCGTTCCAGCCCGACGCCATTGTCCTGCAATGTGGCGCCGATGCGGTCGCCGAAGACCCGCAATCGCGCCTGACCCTGTCGAACAACGCGCATTGGGCGATTGTTGCGGCGTTACGGCCTTTGGCGCCGCGCTATCTGGTGCTGGGTGGCGGTGGCTACAATCCCTGGTCGGTCGGCCGATTATGGTCTGGCGTCTGGGCCGTGCTGAATGACCACGACATCCCGGATGAATTGCCGGAGACTGCAAGGCATGTGCTCGCTGCCCTGCATTGGGATGGCCCGCAACGGCGCATCATGCCGCAAGAGCATTGGGTGACCACCTTACGGGATCGCCCCCGAGAAGGCCCCCTACACCCTGATATCCGCGACGGCGTCAGAGTTCTGGCAAGTCGTCGCGTGGCGTGGGTCTAAGGCTTGCACCCCTTTCTGATCGGTCAGATAGTCGCCCCATGATCCAGCGGATAGCATTCTTGATCTGGTTTAGCCTTTGCGGTGCTGTGGCGCGGGCAGACGTGCTCGTCTTTGCAGCCGCCAGTCTGAAAGAACCGGTGGACGAGATCGCAGCCGCGTTCGAGGATGTCGTGGTGTCCTATGGCGGAAGCGGGACGATGGCCCGCCAGATCAGTCTGGGCGCGCCAGCAGATGTCGTTCTGCTGGCGAATACAGACTGGATGGATTTTCTGGTGGATGGTGGCCATGTTGCGGCACCCAGCGTAGTGGATTTTGCGAGCAACCGTCTGGTGCTGATCGGGGGCGCCGAGGCCGAAGATGTCGCCTTGGCCCCGGACGCCATTCTAGAAGCGCTTGACGGTGGCCGCTTGGCTGTCGGCCTGACCGAGGCGGTGCCCGCAGGCATTTATGCCAAGGCCGCGCTGCAATCGCTAGGTATGTGGCAGGCGCTTTCTGATCATCTGGCCGAGGTCGACAATGTCCGCGCTGCGTTGGCCCTTGTATCACGCGGGCAAGCGCCTTTGGGGATCGTCTATGCCACCGATCTGCGGATCACGGACACGGTTCGACAAGTGGCTATCCTGCCAGCCGAGAGCCATCCACAAATCCGCTATCAGGCTGCGCTGACGCGCGATGCGGACCCCGGAGCCGAGATGTTTCTCGCCGCGCTGATTGGCCATGAGGGCCAAGCAAAACTGGCCGCGTCAGGTTTCTTGCCACCGATCGCGGAGGGCGGATGACCGATCTCCTGGGTCCGGCCGAATGGCAGGCGATCCGTCTGTCGCTTCGCGTTGCGGTGGTGGCCACGCTGGTCGCCCTGCCGCTGGCGATATGGGTGGCGTATCTCTTGGCGCGCAAAGACTTTTTGGGACGCCAATTGCTCAACGGCATTGTCCATCTGCCACTGGTTCTGCCGCCAGTGGTCACTGGTTACCTTCTGCTGGTCATCTTCGGGCAACAGGGCCCGATTGGCGGGTTTCTGGATAACACACTCGGCATCACCTTTGCCTTTCGCTGGACCGGTGCCGCACTCGCCGCCGGTATCATGGCCTTTCCCTTGATGGTGCGGGCGATACGATTGGGATTTGAGGCGGTTGATCCAGGGTTGGAGGATGCGGCAGCGACCCTCGGCGCCTCGCGTTGGCGTGTGCTGACGACCGTCACGCTGCCGCTGATCTTTCCCGGTATCCTTGCCGGTGCCATTCTTGGCTTTGCCAAGGCGCTGGGCGAGTTCGGAGCTACGATCACTTTCGTTGCCGCCATTCCCGGAGAGACGCAAACCATTCCATCGGCCATCTACGGCTTGCTGCAGCTACCCGGCAGCGAGCCTGCCGTACTGGGGTTGGTGATTGTCTCGATCATTCTGGCAATGGGGGCGTTGCTTGTGTCCGAGTGGCTGGCACGGCGGGTTGCACGACAGATGGCGGCCTGATGCTGGAGATTGATGTCACCAAGAGCCTTGGTGCGTTTTCGCTGCAGGCAAAAGTCTCCGCACCTACCGGGCTGACTGCGATTTTCGGTCCATCCGGCTCTGGCAAGACGTCATTGGTTAATGCCGTTGCTGGCTTGATCGCGCCAGATGCCGGGCGGATTGTTGTGGGTGAGACCGTGCTGTTCGACAGTGGCGCGCGGATTAACCGACCGACACACCAGCGCCGCGTTGGTTATGTCTTTCAGGATGCACGGCTCTTCCCCCATCTGAGCGTAGAGCAGAACCTCAGATATGGCGGCGATCATGATGCAGATCATCTGATTGACCTCCTGGGTTTGGAAGACTTGCTATCGCGCCGACCGGCGGGGCTGTCGGGGGGCGAAAAACAACGCGTCGCGCTCGGGCGCGCGTTGATGTGCAACCCGCAGATATTGTTGATGGACGAGCCGTTGGCCGCCCTCGATGCGCGGCGCAAGGCAGAGATTTTGCCCTATATTGAGAAGCTGCGCGATGAGGTGCAGATCCCCATTCTGTACGTCAGCCATGACGTGTCAGAGGTCGCCCGTCTGGCGACCACGCTTGTCGTCATGGATGCGGGGCAGGTGAGTATTGCTGGCCCAATTGGCGACGTGCTGTCGCGGCCTGATGCCGTGTCTTTGGTCGGTGTGAGGGCGGCGGGCGCCGTCATTGAAACGCGGGTTGCGGGCAGGCTCTTGCACGATGGCCTGACGGAGCTTTCGTTTTCGGGCGGGCGTTTGATGATGCCCGGTCATCTGGGGCAGCTTGGGCAGAAGGTACGCCTGCGTATCCCAGCGCAAGATGTGATCCTCTCCCGTGAAAAGCCAAACGGTCTGAGCGCTTTGAACATCCTGCCAGTGCAGATCACCGGCATGGAAGACGGGCGCGGTCCCGGCGTTGCGGTTGGATTATTGGCCGGGCAAGACAGGCTCTTGGCGCGGGTCACCCAGCGCAGCGCGCAGCGCATGCAATTGGCGGTGGGGCAAGAGATTTACGCGATCATCAAGGCCACTGCCGTGGGTCCTGAGGATGTCGGTGTCTAGCGGGGCAGTGCCTTTTCGATGGCCGCCATCGTCCGCTCAACCCCACCAGCATGGGCGTCATAGAACGCTGTGATCTGATCGCTGCTGACTGGCGGCGGGTTCTGAACTGTACTGATCAGCGCCTCTTCGGTCATCACATGAGCACAGACTCCAGCTGCAATCGCCTCGGTCGCGGGATACTCAATGGTCCAGATATGCGACCCGACGATGACCGGCTTTTTCAAGGCGAGTGGCTCGATCACGTTATGCGCGCCCTTGGTCACAAAACCGCCGCCGACGATGGCGCGGTCACAAAGGGAGAGGTAGAAATACATCTCGCCCATGCTATCGCCCAGCAAGACATCAATGCCGTCAATATCGCCTTGCAGAGCCAGCGCATCGTCAAATACCGCTGACCTCCGGGCATAACGAATACCCGCGGCGGACAGCATCTCTGCCACCTCATCAAATCGCTCCGGCGCGCGGGGGACGTAGACAAAGAATGCGTCCGGTATGGCTTTAATCATGCGGATGTAGATTGGGTCTTCACCCTCCACCACGCTCGTCAGAGTAAATGTCGGGCGCCCGCGTGTGAGCTGCTGACGGACACGTGCGGCGGCATCCAGATGCGCCGCCGGGATAGGTTGGTCAAAGCGCAACTCTCCCGTCACATGTAAATTGGGCATGTTCAGGGATGCAAATCGCTCGCGCTGCCCTTCGGATTTGACAAATCCACCGGCAAGACCGGCCAAGAGACCCGCGCGCAAGCCGAGCCCTTTTGTGTCCTTATCGTAGCTCTTCTTGGGATATTGCGCGTTGCACATGAAAAGTGGTGTGCCAAGGCGATGACAGGCGGCAATCATGCGCGGCCAGATCTCAATCTCCATGACCAGCCCGTATTTCGGGGCAAAATGACTTAGAAAACGTCGATAAGAAAATCCGTATTCGAATGGCACCCAAATTGTCTGGACCTGTCCGGCGGCGATTTCCCTCGCAAAGGTGCTTTCAGCCTCGCGGCGGCCTGCTGGGGTGAAATGCGTGGTCAGCACTGTCTCGCCCCGATCAAGGAGCGCGCGGATCAGTGGTGTGGCCGATCGCATTTCGCCCAATGAGACCGCATGAACCCAGACCGGATTCATGAGCCTATTGCGATACCAGCCAAATCGTTCGGCGATGTGCTCTGAATACAGTGGGTCCTTGCGTCCGCGCCGCCAGAGGTAGAGCAGGATGACCGGCATCATGACCCACCAGAGCGCGCCATAGGCGATAAGGGCGATGCGCATTTTCAAGCTGGGAAACGACGCGTTCATGCGGGCCTCACCAGGGCGATCAGGTCTTGCGCCAATTGATCCGTTTGCGTGCTTGCTTCAGCGATGCAGCGATGTGTATTCAGCGCTAGTTGCGGCAGGTCGTGCTGCATAAGCGCAGTGGCAAGCTCTTTCGCGTTTTCGACTTTCAGCGCGGCTCCGGCTTGGTGCAGCTGCGCAAAATCATTTGAAAAATTCGCTGTCCGAGGCCCGTGGAGGATGGCAGTATCAAGGGCGGCAGCTTCCCACGGATTATGACCTTCAACGGGTCCAAAGGTGCCACCAATCAGGACGGCCTGCGCCAGCCGGTAGATCAGGCCCATCTCGCCAAATGTGTCACACAGCCAAAAGCGATGATCAGCCGACGGGACTTCGTCACGTGATCGAAGTGGAACGCTTTCGGCAATTTGTGCCGCAATCTCATCCCGACGCACGGGATATCGCGGCGCGATCATCAGCAGGGCGAGGGGATCATCCTGGGTGACTATGTCGTGGGCAGCGATCGCAACGCGTTCGTCATCAGGATGCGAAGGGGCGACAGCCCAGACCCGTCGGTTTTGCAGGATGTGCTGCAAGTCTCTCAAAGCGTCCTCATCGCAAGCCAAAGCGGGTGCAGCGGGTTTGAGCGACCCTGAGACGCTAGGTTGGGCGCCAAGCTCCCTCAGATGCTTGGCGGCAGTTTCATCCTGTGCGGTGATGAGAGCCATCGCACCATAAAGATCACGATAGAGGCCAGCGGCCCTTTGATGCGACTGAAACGAGGCCACATTCATCCGCGTCGCAATCATTGCTTGGGGCACGCTGCGCTTGTTCAGCTCGTGAACGAAACCGGGCCAGATGTCCTGTTCCACCCACACGCAAAGGTCCGGTCGGAAATGGTCCAAGAAACGGGCGCGATAGGATGGGGCGTCAAGCGGTAGAAATTGGTGCAGCGTTTGCGAGGGCAGGTTCTTTGCAAACACCTCTGCCGATATCGCGGTGGTTGACGTCACCAATACCTGCACATCCGGCCGCAAAGCAGTGAGGCGGGCAATCAGTCCACGCAAGGACATCACCTCGCCCAGACCAACCGCGTGGAGCCAGATCAGCGTGCCCGCGGGCCGCGGGGCAAGGTCGCGCCCCAGTTTTTCGCGCCAACGCTTGGGAACCTCTTTACCTTTTCTCAGGCGGCGGCGCAGCACGACAGACGCGATCATTGGAACAAGAGTTGTGATGATCAGGTAAAGCCGCAGCAATAGACCACGATGCATCTTATTGGGCGGCATCATGGAACGTTTTTTGCAGCGACCCGTCCCAGAATCCGTCGTCTTGCAAAACTTCGAGAAAACGGGACGCCGCACTTCCCCCACCAAATGCGTCGTGCCGCGGATAGGATTTGCCCCACTCGTCTTGCAGGAACCGCGCGATCTTTTTGGTTTCAAAAGCTTCGGCAAACGACACGGAAGGGGACAGGGCCCGGTTTGTCTGGCGGGTGCCGATATCTAGTGATGGAAGGCCGAGAAACGGTGCCTCACGGACCCCCGCAGAAGAGTTTCCGATCATCGCGGCTGCGTGTTTCATCAATTCCGAGAAATGCGCAAAGCGCATCGATGGAAGCACACGAAACCGCTCTTTGGGCAATGTATCGATGGCGCGCCAGATTTCACTCGTCCCCGGATCGTTGTTTGGGGCAATCACAACGAAATGTTTGCCGGAGGCATCCAAGGCCCCAAATAGCGCTTGCGCCTGATCACCCATAGTTGCGGCTTCGGACGTCACGGGGTGGAACACGCAAATCCCGAACGTGTCAAAAGGCAGGGCGTATCGTTCCTTGACTTCTGCGATGCTGACGCCCGATGGCCCCGCATGGAAATCGAGCTCTGGCGATCCGATCGCGTGGATCTTGTCCGACGGTTCCCCCAGGGCCATCACACGCCGGGCCGCGACGTCTGAGGAGACAAAGTGATGGCTCGCCAGTTTGCTGTTACAATGGCGGTAAATCTCGTCAATCGTGCCCGAAACTTCGCCCCCTTCGATATGCGCGCAGCGGATATAGTTGGTTGCACAGACAAGCGCGCAGGCTAGCGCCTCGACCCGGTCGCCGTGGATCACGACTAGGTCAGGTGCATGCTCTTTGACGAAGTCAGAAAAGCCAATCAGTGTCTTGGCAAGGATCAGATCCTGCGGATCATCATCCCGCTGGTTGAGAAACTCGTGCACCGCAACGCCGGCAGTGCGTTGTACCTCAAGCTTTGTAAGCCCGTAGCGCGCGAGCATGTGCATGCCAGTGACGAAAAAGGCGACAGAAAAGCCTGTATCACGGGCTGCAACGGCCAAAGGTTCCAACTTACCAAAATCCGCACGCGTGCCGGTCACAAAAAGGATGGATCGAGGTTTCATGGTTCCAAATCAGATGGTTGCCGGACCAGCCCGCCGGATGATGACTGCTAGCCTATCCAGTGGACAGGTGAAAGCAAACTCTGTTGATTTGATTTCTGCGTTGGGAGTTTCTCTTATGCGCTTGACTGCATTCACGCGCCGCCTTACTGACGCGTAGTCACGAGGCGAGTTGGCGGAGTGGTGACGCAGCGGATTGCAAATCCGTGTACACCGGTTCGATTCCGGTACTCGCCTCCATTTCTTTCTAAATCAATGGGTTGGCGGCTTATCAGTCGGGCGTGACACAAAGTGGGACACACCACCTATGAAGCTGTCATCTTATCTAAGTCCCTCAAGACATGGGATATTCTACTTTCGCTGGCCTATCCACTCAGCCAGTTTGCTGTTGGTGTTCGATCAAGAACACAGATGTGCAAATTCGGCACATCGAACGTCACAGAGGTGTGGTGATCCAACTGGTCGCCGCCAAAAAGATCAAAATCTACTGCGTCATGGACTACCATCAAATGCGTCCCCGTAAGGCCAAAAAAAGACCACGATGGAAAAGATCAGCCCAACGAAGATGGTGCCCAAGCCCGTTTCAATGGCACCGAACCGTTCGGACAATTGAGCAAACATCGTGATGCCAAGGCTTTCCCCAGGAAAGTACCCGAATAAGGCGCAGGTTCCGAAAAAGAGAGAAACCGCAGCGCAGCCTGTGCCCCATATTTTGTTGGAAAGAGTCACTAGTTGGAAGTTAGCGGCAAATGTGGCGTGAGTGTGGCATTGCGTGGTGTATCGTAGAGACCGTTGCGCACACATGGGCCCGGTTGGTCGTGGCATACCAGAAGAACAGTGCAAGTCCGGCATCACTGGCTTCGTTCGGGGTTTTTGTGCGCCAGAGTCTCTTCGCGCTCTATCAAGCTATTCCTTGAAACCCGTCTTACGATGAGGCCTTCTGTCCACTTGTTCGCGGATGAATGGGTTTTTATCGTCGAGCATCAGCACTCACCATTTTCGGAACCGGGTTTTCTTTCTCTCTCTTGAAGCCGCTATCAACAGTGCAAGACAAGAATAAGCTGGCGCGCTGCCAAACCTACTGCAATCTGGAGCATGGGGGCCTGGCAGTCGCCGGCCAAAGAACTGGCTTGATTGGGCTGAAAGAAACGGCGGAAAGGCAAGGGACTAAGTCGGCAAACCTGAAAGTCCGCTTCTCTCTCGACAGACTAGTGTCTGGACTCATTGAGTTTCAAAGCCAGTAGATGATGATGGCCGCGAGAGCGATAGCTG